>NZ_JBFROV010000041.1:62676-70494 GCF_041471725.1 Vibrio sp. 10N.261.51.F12
GACGGTATGGAGATATATGCTAACATAACTTCCTTATAAGTAAGGAGATTACATGGATAAAACGCTAGGTTGCTGTCTGGTTTTTTTTGTAGTATTGATTATTCAATATGCGGGATTTAAGTATATCTACCCTCAATCACCTATAGAGCCTATGTACGCTTTATTTGGCTTTGTCAGCTTTACTGCAACTGTTATTTATTTCAAACTTCAGAGTAAAAAATGAAAATGCCACTTATCATCGCTGTAACACTAGCAGCGCTATTAGTCGGGTGCTCATCCAAGTCACAAACGAGCAATCCAAAGAATAGCTATAAACTAAGTGACTTTCAGGTAATCGGGCCTAAGGGCTCAAATATAAATGTAGCAGGGGAAGCCGGAAGTGGAATCGCTTTGGCAGAAGCAACGGAAACAATGGCGTATGGTGGACTTGCTGTCACTTTATACCCCTTTATTGAGATGCAAAAGCTTCTATCTTCAAATGAAAGCATAACAACCACTTACTATTTTTCTTACTTAATAGTTGGTTCATCTTCAAAAGATAGTCCTGCCAATAAAACATATGAATCTCTTGCTGACACAATTCTCACTCGGAACCCACCTATAACAGACCTTAAGGCCGTAAGTACCTCTGCGAGAGAATTGAATCTATTTGTGATTCCAACGGATGAGTCAGGACACTATGACTTAAATGTTGCAATGAGCATACTAGAAGCGCTTAGAGATAGTTATCCAAATGACTTTAAAGGAGAGGGACCATACATCATTACATCAACGGCCCCTTTTAACGATATATTTGACGCCAACACTGCAGTTGGTATTCACTATTTTGATTTGTCTGGACTTAACCCGCACTCGATGCCGCAACTTGTAGATGAGTTGAAAAATATGGGGTATGAAACAACTAGTGAAGGTGTGGTAGCTATCCCAGTAAGACCCAAAACCCGTGCTTTAAGCTTGATGTACGATGCTAGTAACTCAATCAGCGTTGCGAGAGAGGAATTCTTGCAGTGGGTCGGATTGTTAGAGTCTGGGAAAGCGGTTCTGAAATGAATAACGATATAGGTTAACGCGATATGATAAAAAAGCCCTCAACAAGTACACTTTTAAGTGTGGTAGCAATAGCTGCAACCATCATAGTGTCTTTATTACAACCATTTTGGGTTTCAATCGTCGATGATAATAAATCACTTGAATATAATTTGTCATACGAGACTAAACTGGCGGGTGGGGGTGAAAATAATTGGCCACTCTTAAAAATAAATTATGATAATAAGCAGCAGAAAGACGTTAGAATTTCAGGGCTATCGATTGAAAATACAGGCAGCGAACCAATTCTAACCAGTGATTTCGATGCTCCGCTTGCAATAATTTTTGACTCGGGCACAACCGTACTGAGTGCTAGAGTAGCCTCATCTTCACCAAGTCGTATGCCTATAAATCCGTCTTACTCTAGCAACAAGGTATACATACAGCCCTTGCTTCTAAATCCATCTGATTCATTCACAATCGAGGCATTGGTAGCGGGTAACGGCGGGTTCAATACAGTTGATGTTAGAATCACAGGAGTGAGTGAAGCCGGTAGAAAAAAATTCGATTTTAATAATGGGATGTATTTTTCCATTAGGGAGAACTCATCTCCTCAAAGTCGAACTTTTATCGAGACACTAAAAATTGAGTTATCCGACCTTATTATAATTTCGATTTCTGTAATCATATTCATAATCTGTACAAGTTACTACTATGATGAGTCAAGCCTCATCAAAAAGCCTCAAAAAGCCTCAAAAACTACTATTGGTATTTCTACCAATAGTAGCAATAATCCAAGTATTGACGATGAGCTTTTTCTATTTTTTTTCAAATCGATTGGAGTTAGATGCATCGATATCTAAATACGTCAGCATATTTGCAGCAGGCACAGTGCTATTGCTGATCAATCTATATTATAAAATCAAAGCCAAACAGAGGCTCATAAATAAAAGTTAATACAGTGCGATAGAGGTATCGCATTGTATCGATTACTTGAGCTTTGATGGTATCCAAGGTGCCGCCGTCATACGACGACCGCCACGAAACGGTAAGACATTTTCTTTAGCGGGATAAATCTTGGGATAGTTAATGTGACCGTGTAACTCGACCAATTCACGATGTTCATCGCGCTATAGTGCAAAGCTTTCCAATTCCTTTGGATTAAATTCTCGACCCGTGGGTGTGACAAGTACCGCACGGGCTTCATCGATATAAAAACCACGCCAACGAATATCATTAGGAAGATAGCCGAGCGCTTTAATCAACAACAACTTTTCAGCCATGGGATTGATGGGAACTGTGCCATTAAGCCAACGCGAAATCGTGACTTTGTTTACGTGGAAATATTCAGCGCCAGCGCGCACAGTTTTAAATTCTCGCCAATACAACGTGACGAATGACTCTAACATCATAGTGATAAGCCTCACATAAATTCTGATACAAAAAACGTTTATTCCGATTGCTTTGTTTTTATTAATAGTCATTGCCGATAGAACGGGCTAAAGGTGACTTTTTGTTTATCAATCAAGTTTCAAAGCAACTTGAAGCGTATCAGTGTGAGCGCCAGTAATGCAGGAGTAAGGATTCACAAGTGACTGAAATTCTTACAGATTAAACAGGATTATATTCAATATCTTCAAATGTTAAAAAAACACCCTTCGGTGCGTATTATCTATCTTATGTTAAATAAGGTTTTGTACATTGTGAGTCTAACTGCTTCCTTACGTTCCCTATCTTCTTGTTAGTGCTTTCATCACGCGCTATTTAACCATAACGCTATTTACCATAAAATACCTAATAATCACATTAACTTAATCTAGCGATTACGTTAATGTGATTATTAAAAAGATACTGCGTTGTAACGAACCGATACGTTAGCCACAACGCTATTGGCTTCTAAACCAGATTATCGTCCACATCGGATTGTGGATTGGACGCTGAGTTATCATCAGTGCCAAAGCTTCCTGAATCATCAGTAAAATCAATATCAACTTGGGTATTGTCACTTTGAGTCCAGTCGCTCCCGTTAGTTTGTTGTAGCGAAGAAGTATCTTGCGTTTGCTGTGTCGACGATTGCATTGAGTATTGGTCATCAATATCCAGTTGCAACGTGCCTGACGCGCTATCCACTGGTGAGTCTAACTCATCATAACCTTGGAACGTCAGCGTCGCTTGTCCTTCGAAATCATCACCTAATACAAGTGTAACCGGTTGAGTTAGATCTCCGGATATGGTGTATCCGCCTTCACCGTCATTAAGAGCACCATTGATTTCCGCACCTTCTGGTAAATCACGAATGACAATATGTTCTACGCCTTCTGCTGAGCTGACGTCATCAGGAGCATTGATATTGATTTCATCTCCCGGTGCTGCGGTGATGTCGGATTGGTTGATTGCTGTCTCACCATTTTCACTTTCTGTATCACCTACTCGCATTTCTGATGGTGTATGTTCTGTCCCGTCGGTTTCAACATGTAAACTTGTGGAATAAGTTTGTTCTTCTTCGTCATTTTGTATCAACGCCGATACCTCAATGTCACCTGAAAACCCTTCATCGGGCCAGAATGTCCATTGGTCATCGTCAGTAGATATTATCGCACCTTGATCGCCTATATAACTAAGTTCATTTATCGTTGAGTCCTCGGCCAGACCTAAGCTCAAGAGCACATCTGAGGCCTCAATATCTATAGAGCCATCTTCGGATTGGTGCAACGCTTGTTCATTTTCGGTCGTAGTTTCTACGCCAATATTCAAATGGCTTTGAACGCTATTTTCACCATCACTAGCTATAAAACCTATCTGTGCTTGGCCAATGTAGCCTTCTGCTGGTGTGAATTGATAATTGCCCTGCCCGTCAGATTCAATTAAACCTTGACCTTCGAGCAATGAGACAGATTCAATGTTTAAATCCTGATTATCATCAGAAGAAATCGTTGCTAGCATGTCGGAGTCATTAAAACTAATCGATTGGCTTTCTTCTACCTCCGCTTCGCCTATTCCTTGAATAGTTGAAATGTTACCCATGGAAGATTCTGAATCAAACACTCTTATGTCACTTTGTTCATCGTATAAAATACCATCTTTTTCTATAACATAAGCAAAGTCCGCGCTGCCTAAGAAGTCCGGTGATGGCGTGAACGTCCAACTTCCATTATCGTTCTGGACGAGAGTACCGGAGTCTGGGTTTATCAAATGAACCAATTGAATGTCATCGTTAGGGTCGGCATCAACGTTTTGAGCCATATTGATCAAATCATCGTGACTTAGAGTAATGGCGTTCCCTGATACCAGGTTAAAGTCACCTCCAACCTGAACCTCATCATTTTGCTCAGGTTCATCACCATAGTCGACGGTCGTCGCTGAAACCGTGACAAAGAAATTGCCGTTGAAATCATCGGGTGGCGTCATCTGAAGGTTATCAACATCCCAGTGTGTGATATTGATAACTTGTCCTGGTTCGGAAATGATTACCGTATTATTCCCATCACTGACCTCAAACCCTACTGGGTAACCAGTCATCATCAAATTGCTTAAAAACTCTGAGTCATCAATTAGGTTAACATCAAGATTGAGGTAACCCGCGGTATCTTCAGAAAAAACAAGCGGTCCCTCGTGGGCGGTCGTAATGACGGCGCCATCGGCAATGGGTCTAACGAAAATAGGTACGTCAAGTGCGGTCTCAAATTCGCCATCGGAAGCGATCACTTTAAGCTCTGATATGCCCGCAAAGTTCTCTGTTGGTGTAAAGGTCCAGGTGCCATCTCCGTTGTCAGTTACCGCCCCTCCATCTTCATTATCAGGCATAATGACTCTGGATATGACAAGTTCATCGGTATCTATGTCACCAAATAAGTTCATCATATCCGATGTATCAAAGGTAAAAGCCCCGTCTTCACTCGTGGTTAGGGATGCATTACCAACAGTAAAAGGTTCATCATTGACAGGGATGACATCAACATTCAGAGTGCCTTGGGCTGTAAGTTCGCCGTCTGAAACAAGATATTCCAGTTCAACAAGGCCATTAAAATCTTGGCTCGTGACAAGGTGATACATTCCATCTGGTTGCTGTTGAAGCGTCGCATTCTCTGGTGCTCGAACATTCAAACTCTCTAGCGTAAGAGTATCACCATCAAGGTCGGTCGCTTGATTAGTAATGAAACTTGGATCAATGATCAGAAGTTGGTCTTCATCCGTCGACATCGTGACGAGCGGAGCATCAGGTGCATCATTAATGGCTTGAATATCAACCCTGCCCTGTACTGGCGTTAATACCGTACCGTCATCGATATTGAAGTTAAACGGTACTTCACCGTTGTAGTTTTCATTCGGAGTAAAAGACCATGTACCATCTTGATGATCAATGAGATCTCCAAATGTAGCGTCGATGGCTAGGTCTTTAGCGGTAAGTGTGTCTCCATCCACATCTTGAGCTAGTGCCAATAAGTCACTTTGCGTTATATGAATAATTTCATCTTCGTTAGACGCTAACAAGACCGCCTCTGATGTTGCCGCGTCGTTCACTTCGCTGACGGATAGGTTAAATGTGTTGTCGATTGTAAACTCGCCGTCGCTTATTTTGTACGAAAGTGCTAAATCTCCATTAAAGTCTTGGGATGGCGTGACGGTAAACGTGCCATCATTATTATCGACGACGGTCGCATTAGGATCCGACGTAACTAAATCGGTAGCGATCAAGGTGTCATCATTTTGGTCGCTAGCATGTTCTAGTAGCATGTCTTGTGTAACGATAATGGAATGATCTTCATCGACCGTGGAAGAAGTTGCCTCAGACTCAGGGGCATGTTCACGTGCATCAATATGGATCGATTGGGTCGTCAGAGAAGTATCTTCGTTATCCATTTCGGTAGCGGTAGCGGTGATTAGGACATCAAACTCACCGCTATACTCGTTAGGCAGGTCAATTAGTACGGGTTCATTGAGCGCTACAATGGGAAGAATAATTGGTGTTTCGTCAGATACAGTCACTTCCCCTCGGTAAATTGAGGTGTTGGTTTCTCCAAGGTCGATAGTAAATAGGAAATCGCTGTAGTCGCGATCTCCCCCGTTAAACATGTCTTCAATTCCGTATACAAGTTCATCATTATCATTAAAATACGTACGCGAATGGTCGATACCATCTTGGTTTAGATTTGAACTCGAACCACCGTGGAATATAGCATCGCCATGCTGACTTTGGATGACAGACACTTCGCCACTGTCCTCGACAAATACAAGTTGAGGGTCGATAGAATCGGTAGTGGCCGGCGTACCATCTGCGTTTCTGAATTCATAACTACCCTGACTAAAGCTATCAAAATTATTATGATTATAGCCATTAGGGATCACGAATAGATTAAAGCTATCACCTTGTGGCAAGTCGAAGGAAAATGAGGATTCTCCAGGAATTAAATTACCCCCACCGCCAACTTGGGAGGCATTTTCATACACCACTTCTACATCTTGGATCTGGCCATTTTCATCAACTTTGTAATACCCAACTGCATTTCTAAACCCTGCGGTTTCTCCTTCAAACGTAACCGTTATTTCAGAATCAACATAACTTGTTATCCCGTCATCTTGGTTGTTTAATACGGTTTGGTTGTCATAATGAATGGTTGAACCTACTGGAATTCCTGACACATCAACCGTCAGAGACTCCGAATCATCTAAGTCGGTAAGTGATGCGGCAATGTTCAGTTCTAATGTGTCATCTGGGTCGACTTTTAAACCTTCAGCGTTAATGACTTGCCCTGCTGCAGCAGTAACGACAAGTTCTGGCGCGTCAGCAACGCTGTCTACGTTAACTTTGATGACTTGAGTCGCCTCAGAGAGACCATCTGATACCGTGTACGAGAGTTCAACTTGACCTGAAAAATTTTCGCTAGGCGTAAACGAATAAGACCCATCGTCATTATTAATCAGAACGCCCTGGTCACCTTGATACCCGACATTAATAATCGAAAGATCGTCGCCATCAATATCACTGGTGTTTTCAAGCAAATCAGTGTCGTAAAAGACGAGCGTTCGATCCTCATCGACGTTAAGTGACACTTCGGATGCTACAGGACCATCATTGACTGGCACAACGTCAACATTGATCGCTGCACTTGAAGTGCTTGAACCATCAGAAACGTCGAAACTAAGATTTAAACTGCCGTTAAAATTCTCATTGGGAGCAAACGTATGAGAACCGTCATCGTGGGTGGTTAATATACCATCTCCCCCTTCATAATGGACTCCGCTGACCATTAAATCGTCGCCATCTATGTCTGTTGCGCTCACTAGCAAGTCTTCATTAGTAAATCTCAGTGTACCGTCTTCGTCCATGCTAAAGTTTTGGTCGTAAATCACAGCCGCATCATTGACCGCGGTCACCGATACATCAAGTTGAGCCGGTGATACTCCACCATTTCCGTCATCAACGGTGTAGTCAATTTCAAAGTTGCCGTTGAAGTTTTCATCTGGCGTGATGGTATACGTCCCATCGCCGTTGTCTGTGATCGTGCCATTAGGCATACTAATATCAGATATAGTGACACTGTCACCACCGCTTTCTGCGTTGTCAGTATCCTCATCAGGCGTAGCAAACAATGACGCGATATCTACCCCATTGTCTGCACTGGCCGCTTCTTCACTGGTGGGTAACGTGAATGCCGTTTGGCTGCCCACATCTTGACTTGGCACAACGATACCATCAACCACATCGAACACATGCCAATGGTCGCCACTGATGGTGTCAGGTAATTCAGGTGTGAAGGTTTGAACGAGCGTATCGCCAACAAACACTTGAAC
>NZ_JBFROV010000042.1:0-986 GCF_041471725.1 Vibrio sp. 10N.261.51.F12
CTAGTTGAGTCCTTTATTGTGACCTCTGCGGACGGTACCGAGCACACGATTAGCGTGACGGTGAACGGCGCGGAAGATGAAACGTTTATTAGCGGTGCTACGACAGATGTTGTAAAAGAAGACACAGGCGCTGTCGCGGGTGAGCTGCTGGGTGATGGCAAACTTGATATTGCCGATTTGGATGCGGGTGAGAATGCCTTTAGTACAGCGGTGACTAAGGTTGCGAATGCCGATGGCCAACAACCGCTAGGTGAGTTAACCATTCAAGCGGATGGCACTTGGTCTTACCGAGTCGTGAACAGCCTTGAAGGGGTTCAAGAGCTGGGTGACGGCGAGACTCGAATAGAGCGCTTTGAAGTCACCTCGATTGATGGCACGAAGACAGAAGTTATCGAAGTGACCATTCAAGGGACTGATGATGCACCTGTTATCGCGGGCACTGACATCGGTGGCGTGATTGAGGACACCGAGATTCAAGCGGGTGACTTACTAAAAGAAAGCGGCCAGCTGACGATTACCGACACCGACCAAGGCGAGAGCCAGTTCCAAACCAGCGTCACCAAAGTCGATGATGGCAACGGCCTCACACCTGTGGGCACCTTAACCATTGATGCCACCGGGGCGTGGAATTACGAGATAGACAATACAGACAGCTCGGTACAATCACTGGGTGAAGGCGAAACGCGCACCGAGACGTTCCAAGTACTCAGTGAAGATGGCACCACACACAACATCGTCATTACAATTACCGGTGTCAACGATCTACCGAGTGTTATCAGTGGCGCCAGCGATGATGCCATCGAAGACGCGCCGGTAGATCTCGATAGCGATGGCAACTTGGTCGCCAGCAATACCTTAGTGATCAGCGATACCGACGCCAATGAAGAGACCTTCATAGCGGGTGCTGGCACGCCAGTGGGCACGACTTACGGCGCCCTTACCATCGGCACGGATGGTCAATGGACGTATAAAGTCGACAACAGCTC
>NZ_JBFROV010000043.1:0-41963 GCF_041471725.1 Vibrio sp. 10N.261.51.F12
CCACACAGATTGATATAGGTCTATATTTTTAAAGAACATTTCTAACTCACTTGAAGCTAAGCTTCTCGTCGTTAGGGGTGCGAATCTTACGCTTCCCAGCTGGATAGTCAAGAGGTTTTTTCAAACTTTCTTTTTACCTTCCAGACCGACTCTTCTTTGTGACTTTCGTCTCATTCCGTGTCGATGAGGCGGCATTATAGAGATCAATCACTTGATGACAAGCCTTTTTTTGAAATTAATTCTCGTTTGCTTAAAATGCCATCAAAAGGCCGTTTTGCCGATAAAAATCCAACATTTGAAATACATCACATCAATTAATTGGAAAAATCCCTCTCAACTACGTAATATTCTTATATCTATTTATTAACGATAGATGCCATTATTCGCAATTAAGAAAAGTAGTATTTATATATGGATTCTAAAAAATCAATCTTTATGGTGATCGCAGTAGCTGTATTAGGGGGAATTATATTCTCTCAACTAGCAGTATCACCAGCTCTCGCGTTTGTTATTGGTGTGGTTGCCACTTTTTTCGTCGTAAAGCTTTCCACCTCTACACCTAAACAAGTATCCGAATCATCGAATTCCACTAAAACGCTCTATGTAGGGAATCTACCTTATAAAGCCAACGAATCTCACGTCAGAGATTTGTTTGGTGAATATGGTGAAGTCTTTGCCGTGAGATTAATGAAGGATAAAAGAACAGGAAAGCGCCGAGGCTTTGGGTTTGTTGTTATGGCAAGCTCTGATGTCGATGCCGCGATTAGTGCTATCAATGAGAAAGACTATATGCAGCGCACATTAAAAGTACGTGTTGCCAATGACCCTAAGCATCCTGAAGGGGAAATAATTGAATAGGTGGAAAGCCTAACAATTGTATTGCTTTATTTAGTGCCGCCTCCTCTTCAGGGGGCGCACTACAAAACATGGCCATCTCTCCTGCCTGTTTATATTGAATCCTATCTCCTAACAAACACTCTACTCTTCGTGCTATTGCTTCTCCAGAATCAATCAATTCAACATTCTCACCCAGCGCAACCCCAATCTCCTCTTTCAATAAGGGAAAATGCGTACACCCCAATACAGCGACATCAATACAGCCATTGAGAGTAGATAAAATCTGGTTAACCTCCTCCTGCGCTATTTTCTCGCCTCTTAGCTTACTTTCCGCCAATTCAACCAAACGTGTAGATCCTAGTAATTTAACTTCTCTATCGGTAGAAAAGTCCCGAATAAGATCATGCGTGTATTGTCTAGTAATCGTCGCGGGGGTAGCAATCAAGGCCACCGCTGTCTTTGATAACAATGACGCAGGTTTAATAGCAGGCACAACGCCTACAACAGGGGTAGAGGTTTGTTGACGTAAATGAGGCAACACAATAGTGCTCGCGGTATTACAGGCGATAACAATGATATCAACCGTTCTAGTGGTCAACATGCGCTTGATAAGCGTGCAGGTTCTATCGATTAAAGTCTCTTGACTCAATTCGCCGTACGGGTAGGCTTCGTTATCAAACAAATAGATGTAGTTCTCTAAAGGAAGTCGGGTATAAATTTCCTGAAAAACGGATAAGCCACCGACCCCAGAGTCAAAGATAAGGATATTTTTTCTATTTGTTAGATTCGACATCGCAATTAAACATTAATGGGGTTCTCATCAATCATACTGAGAACCATCAAGAGCGTAAACCAGGTAGTTTTCAATCTGACACAACTTTGTAGCGGAGATGACTAAATCGCTCACCCGTCTCAATGGCGTCATACTGAAGAGTAATCGGTGTGGAAAAGTATCGAGAATTTACCACTAGGGTATGAAACTCTCCATCCTCTCCACAGGGATCAACATTTTTAGGCAGAGCATCAATTAAATCACGAGAATAGACTTGCCCACATAACTCTTCAGGCAATACACCTCTATCTACTGTAACCATCACTGTCTCGATGCCACGCTGTATGATTTCATTCGCGAGATCATGGCTATCTTGCCCCAGCAATGGAAACACCGCTTCATAACCAGCTGGCTCGACATAGCTTTTGCGATAGTCGACAATGCCATTACAAAACATATCGCCAAACGCGATTCCGTCAACCACTAATCCCGAGGACTTTATACCTTGGATGACGAGGGATTGATAAATTTCATTCGAAGGGAAAACCTCTGGCAACTCAATCGCCACTAATGGCAAATCCAGTCTTTGTGCTTGCATCTTCACGACATTCAATGGCGTAACTTGAAATGGAACTTCGCCATTCACATGAGTCGTGTACAAACCAACAACATGATAGTGCTCAGATTCGATTAAGCGTTCTAACGTTAACGTAGAGTCTTTGCCAGAAGACCAACTGATTATGACGTTTTTCATAAAATAAATATGGGCGCTGGGCGCCCATCCTCATTAAAATTTATATCCAGCAGTAGCGAAAAAATTACGTCCCTGGGCTTTGTAATAATTACCGTTAGAACCTAATGCTGTGAATATCTCCTCATCAAACAAGTTATTTGCTTTTAAAGAGACGTCAAACTGTGAATTGATTTGGTAACCCAAAGCAATATCTACGGTGAGGTAAGGGTCTAACGTTCCACCGGCTTTATCTTTTCGTTCACCTACATAATTGGCAATCAATGCAGTACTGAAGTCATCATAAGTAAAGTCCGAAACTAGCTTATAGTTTTGCTTTGCTCGGCGAATCAATTGAGACCCATCTTTCTCATTAACAGGATCTTTAAAATCAGCTGATATCCGATGGTTAACCAACCATGTAGAGAACTTAGCTTGGAGCTCTATTCCTTTTACTGAGGCATTGTCGACATTGCTTGGTGTCCATATTCCAGATTGATTAGGAGCCCAATCAATTAAGTCCTTGATATCAGTCTGATAAGCAGAGATTTCCCACTCAATCAATTGATGGTAGCCTCGAATTCCCAACTCTGAAGATTGAGATGTTTCTGGCTTTAGGTTTTCATTACCTGCATTAGGCCAGTACAAATCGTTAAAAGTAGGCGCCTTGAACGCACTTCCGGAGCTTGCAAGTATTTGAACTGAATCAGTCACAAAATAACCCGCACCTACATTCCAAGTATTATGATTTCCAAAAGCACTATCTTCATCACGACGAACACTTCCATCTAAAGTGATTTTGTCATACTCAAACAAAGCCGTCATAAAAGCAGCTTTGTTATCTTTAGATGTTTTTCCATAGTCTTGAGTATTCGATCCACCTCGATTGGCTTTTTCTAAATAATAATCGAGACCTGCATTGAGAGTGATGTACTTAAAACCAGTGTAAGTATTTGCCCATAATATTGAATTTCTTGTCGACGTTAACTCTGACTTGGCCGCTGTTCCTGCAGCGTCTCCATCTTTTCCATTATTGTAACTAGTACTAACTTGGAACTCAGATAGATAACTTTCGTTTTTATAGTTAACTTCACCGGCCAGCTGATAATTATTAGATTCACTTTCTTGCTTTGAACCATCAAAACTATTGGCATATTCGACATGAGACAACGAAGATAAACCATTAAACTTCAGTGACCAATTATCATCAATAATATGCTTTAGGTTGCCTATTACGACCTGGCTATCATACCCATGTGAGTCACTTTCTGGTGACATTTGATAAATATTATAACCATCGCTTCTCTCTGCTTGGAGAGTGATGCCACCAGTTGTATTTTCAGATATTGCTCCTGTTGAACGCCATCCCAATTGTTTAGTGTTGTTCGACCCATACCCAACTCTGGCTTCATGATTATCAGTTGATGATGCGGTCGTTATATTAATAACACCACCAATTGCATCGGAACCATAGACTGCAGCCCTAGGTCCACGCACCACCTCAATTCTCTCAATGGCAAATGCTGGAATCAACCCAATAGAAGCACCACCGTTGGTCGCTGAATTCAATCTAACGCCATCAAGTAACACCAATGCATGCTTCGTCAGTGTTCCTCTAATATAAATGCTTGTCTCTTGAGCATTACCGCCTGAAGAATTGATTTCAATTCCTGGGACAGTTTTTAAGACGTCAAGAATACTGTTTGCTTTAATTGTCTCAATATCTGCACGAGTCATTACCGTAGTCGAAGCTAAAACCGAAGACTTTGTTTGTTCTACCCTGTTCGCCGTCACAATCATAGTGTCATCGGCTGTTGAAGCAGGAGCTTGCTCTTGCGCCAGTGAAAAAGAAGCATAAGAAGAGAGCGATGCAGCCACTGCTATCGCCAAAAAAGATTTGTTCATTTTTATATTATCCTAATCGCGTAAGTCCTTCCGAGCCGCTCACATTATTATTTGTTGAGTTAACGACCTGGTTGCTGGCAGGTATTCGGACTTGAGAGCACAAGACTAACCATCTTATCTACGACTCGACTTCCCGTAACGATCTACAGTGTCTAATGAGTTTTCGTTCTCTCTTACCGCTGCGCGTCAGTTCTGGATTTACACCAGATTCCCTATTACGTGAGGTTCCATTTAACATCTCACACCAGCTAGGTCGAAATGGTATTCACAGAATGGTTACTTGTCTATATCAGATTGAACTAACCTATAAATATCCTGTTTTATTGGTAAACAAGCATGGGAAAAACTGGACAACGACAGGAGATTGAATAAAATCTGCCCTCTTCATCAATACACATTACCGACGATAGGCAATTATCATGGCAAATCTCGACTTCACACCTGAAGGCTACCAAGTTCAGCTAGAAGAAAAAGCACAACGTTTAACTACGATGATGTCCCCGTACTCTGCGCCAGAACTTGAAATTTTTACGTCTCCAGAAAAGCATTATCGCATGCGTGCTGAATTTAGAATTTGGCATGAGGGTGACGACATGTACTACGTCATGTTTGACCAAGAAACTCGTCAAAAATATCGTGTTGACCAATTTCCTGCGGCAAGCCGACTCATCAATGATTTAATGCCTTTGCTAATAGAGGCGATGAAAGGTAACGACGCCCTAAGAAAAAAATTGTTCCAGGTCGATTTTCTATCCACCTTAAGCGGAGAGGTATTAGTTTCACTACTGTACCATCGCCAACTAGATGAAGAATGGAAACAAGAAGCGACAGCATTAAAGCAGCGTTTGAATGATGAAGGATTCAAGCTCAACCTAATTGGTCGCGCACGAAAAATGAAAATCGTCCTTGATCAAGACTATGTACTCGAAACGCTTCAGGTGCATGACAAACCTTTTACCTATCAACAGGTAGAAAATAGCTTCACCCAGCCTAACGGCCCTGTGGCTCAAAAAATGTTGGAATGGGCCGTTGATTGTACTCAAGAAAGCTCCGGTGATCTGTTAGAGCTTTATTGTGGTAACGGTAACTTCTCATTAGCACTTGCTCAGAACTTTGAACGCGTATTAGCGACTGAGCTTGCTAAACCTTCGGTGGATTCAGCGCAGTTCAATATCGCGGCTAATAAAATTGATAACGTACAGATTGTTCGTATGTCAGCTGAAGATTTTACTGAAGCGATGGAAGGTAAACGGGAGTTTCGCCGCTTAAAGCAACAAAACATCGACCTAAAAAGCTATAATTGCAATACCATTTTCGTTGATCCACCACGCTCTGGAATGGATATCGACACCTGTAAAATGGTCCAAGGCTATGAACGAATTCTCTACATATCTTGTAATCCAGACACACTGAAAGACAACCTTGATGTACTCAGTGAAACCCATACGATTACTCGCTTTGCGCTATTCGATCAATTCCCGTTCACACACCACACCGAGGCCGGTGTCATGCTAGAACGGAAAACAAAATAATAAATTTTGATCAAAAAAAACGAGCCGTACGGCTCGTTTTTTTATTTGCGTGTATTTTTTAAGCTTCTTTCATGATGTAGCCGAGCTTCTTACCGATCCAGAACAACAACACGAGAACAACAATAATCGCGAAAAAGTTCCCACCGGCATCCGGGTATTGAGCTTTAGTAAATGCTGAATGACCAAAAGCACCCACAAAGAATGCGGCTAAACCAACCATTGGAAAGTCTTCAGGGATTGGGTTCTTTAAATACTCTTGATACAGAGCTTGCAGTGATAGCACGAGTGCAATCAAAGGAAAAATAGAGAATACTACTTCGCTAATCGTCAACCAAGACAACATCGCGTTACCACACATACCAGCAATCAACGCCAATACGAGTGTTTTTTTACCGCTGTTATTACTTTCAGAGGAAATTTCTTTAGACATTAGTTCGACCCTTCTTTTAGACGGTTTCGTTCACGTTCTTTACGATACCAGTATGCGCCCTTGGCCACGATTCTTAATTGGACAATCAACCTTTCAGCGAGTTCATATCTTTCCACCTTACTCAGATCTAGAGCCTCGGCGCCAGAGCTGAATACCAAAATAACCGATGCTTCAGCTTGAGCAAACGCCTCATCACGGTCCATTCCTGTGCTCACCAAATACTCGGTCAGCTCGGCAGAAAAATGCTGCATTTCCCTCACTACTGCTGCACGAAATTCAAACGATGTTCCCGAACGCTCTCTTAACAACAGTCGAAAGACGTTTGGACTACTCGCGATGAACTCCATGAAGGTTTCAACCGAGGTGCGAATCACACTGCCTTCTTTGACAATACGTTGCCGTGCTTGTCGCATTAACTGCCTAAGCAGCAAGCCTCCTTCGTCTACCATGGTGAGACCCAGTTCATCCATGTCTTTGAAGTGGCGATAAAAAGAAGTCGGTGCAATCCCCGCTTCTCGAGCCACTTCGCGCAAGCTCAAATTCGAAAAACTGCGGTCAGCACTGAGTTGGCTGAAAGCAGCATCAATCAATGAACGACGCGTTTTTTCTTTTTGTTGTGCACGGATTCCCATTGATTTCATGTTTAACCTAGGTGTACTTGTTGTTTACCATTTATAACGGTAATCGTGGGAGAGCCAATAATATAGCGCGAATAGCCACTTTGTATAAGTGTCGATAAAGGGATTTTTGCCAAAACCTTTTACATATCTCACATCACTTTGTAAGCAATCGCAACTCGGTTACGCTCAATATTAAAATATCTGAATACGTGTCATGCTGTCATTTAGGCGTAAAGTCCGTGATCACTCACACTGTATCGCCTCTGGTTCATTTACCTACGTTAATAATACGTTAGAATCCCGATAACATAAATTTACGTAATGTTAATTACCAATATCGTTCATCATCTTGGATTAACGCCCCCCTCCCACTCATCAGCAATCTTTCACACGAGAAGGGGATAGGCTTGGTATTATTAGCAAAAAGAGGATTACTTTATGAGTCGCTCCAAACACTTTGATGCCATTGTTATTGGTAGTGGTCCAGGTGGCGAAGGTGCCGCTATGGGTTTGACCAAGGCAGGTCTAAACGTCGCGATCATAGAAAAAGAAGCAAGTGTCGGCGGTGGTTGTACACACTGGGGGACTATCCCATCTAAAGCACTCCGTCATGCCGTGAGTCGTATTATCGAATTCAATAGCAACCCACTGTTTTGCCATAACAATACCAGCTTGCACTCAACATTTTCCAATATTCTCGGTCACGCCAAATCGGTGATCGATAAACAGACCCGTTTACGTCAAGGATTTTACGACCGCAACGAATGCAGCCTTCTATTTGGCACTGCACGTTTTCTTGACGAAAAAACATTAGAAGTCACCAAGAAAGACGGCACTATCGATACCTATACTGCCGACAAGTTTGTTATCGCAACTGGTTCACGTCCTTATCGACCAAGTGATGTCGACTTTGATCACTCACGTATCTACGACAGTGACTCTATTTTATCACTGGAACACGACCCACGTCATATCATCATCTATGGTGCTGGCGTTATTGGTTGTGAATATGCCTCCGTATTCCGAGGCCTGGGTGTAAAGACAGACCTCATCAATACACGAGATCGACTACTGGCATTTCTCGACAATGAAATGTCTGACTCTTTATCTTATCACTTTTGGAACAGTGGCATGATGATTCGCAATGACGAAACCTATGCGAAAATAGAGGGTACCGAAGATGGCGTTGTCGTACACCTAAATTCAGGTAAAAAGATGCGAGCCGATTGCATCTTATTTGCCAACGGACGGACTGGTAATACCGATGCCCTTAATCTATCTTCGGTGGGTTTGACGCCGGATTCTCGTGGGCAATTAAAGGTAGACGGAAACTATCAGACAGAAATCGATAACATCTATGCCGTAGGAGATGTCATTGGCTACCCAAGCCTTGCCAGTGCCGCCTATGACCAAGGTCGATTTGTCGCCCAAGCTATTACACAAGGCGAAGCAGAGGGTACCCTTATCGAGGATATTCCAACCGGGATCTATACGATTCCAGAGATCAGCTCAGTGGGTAAAACCGAGCAAGAGTTGACGGAAGCAAAAGTACCGTATGAAGTGGGGCGCTCTTCATTCAAACACCTTGCTCGAGCACAGATTGCGGGTAAGGATATCGGCAGTTTAAAGATACTATTCCATAGAGAAACCAAAGAAATATTGGGCATACATTGTTTTGGTGAGCGTGCTGCAGAGATCATTCATATTGGACAAGCTATTATGGAACAAAAAGGTGACGCGAATACCATCGAGTATTTTGTGAATACCACATTTAACTACCCGACGATGGCTGAAGCCTACCGGGTTGCAGCGCTCAATGGTTTAAACCGTTTATTCTAAATACAAACAACCCAAACTGCATTTAGATCATGATAGGACGAAAGCTATTTCGTCCTATCTCCTTCCTCCAAGATACCCAGCTAACCCTTTATCTATAAGGTATCGAATCAATAATAGCTAAGCCTCGAGAAACTCGCCTTTACGCCACTGTAGTATAAAGATCATGGCTAACCCTACGCCTCTCATCAGCATAAAACCGAGCATTGAGAACCATAGTGCGTGGTTGCCCCAACCTGAAAAAAGCGCAAACATAGCAAAGAAGCAGCAGGTTGCGATAAACATACTATTACGCATTTCTCGCCCTTTGGTTGCTCCTATAAATATGCCATCAAATAAAAAACACCACATCGACACAAGCGGCATCGCTATTAGCCAAGGGAGATAATGTTGGGCCTGAAGCTGAACGGTATCAATGGAGGTGATCATCGCAATCAAGCTTGCACCGAAAAGCCAAAAGAGCAGGGTTAACACGCAACAGATCACTAAACTCCAGAAAAAGGTACCGATTAACGACTCAACCAATTCACCGCGATTCCGCGCCCCCATCGCTTTGCCGACCATCGCTTCCATCGCATAGGCGAACCCATCCATGCCATAAGAAATAATCATGAGAAAACTCATTAATACCGCATTGGCCGCCACGATATCATCGCCAAACGCAGCGCCTTGGAAAGTCATAAAGCTGAACGTCGCTTGCAAGCATAGTGAACGTAAAAATATATCTCGGTTGAGCCGTACAAATCGCGCTAGGTCCTGCGTAGCTTCTGTATATAAAGAAACCAACGTTGGTAGATTTTGGGCTTTCCATGTCTTGCGAACACACAATAAGCCAAATAAACAGCCACTATAATCGGCAATCACCGAGGCCAATGCCGCCCCCTCCACTTGCCATTCAAAACCAATCACAAAAATGACATCAAGCACAATATTGACGACATTCGTAATCAGTACCATCCACATTGGTGCTTTGGCGTTTTGCGTCCCAAGTAACCAACCTAAAAGCACAAAGTTCATCAATGCGGCAGGCGCGCTCCAGGCTCGAACCACAAAGTATTGAGCGCCATAATGCTTAACCTGTTCACTCGCGCTGCTTAATGAAAAAACAGCATCTGACACCCAAGAATGAAACAACAAGAAAATGGCGGCAAAACCTAGGGCCATCACGCTGCCTTGCACAAAAACTAGGGCGAGTTGACGCTGATCTTGACCACCAAACGCTTGCGCAGTTAACCCTGTCGTGGACATTCGAAGAAAACCAAGCAACCAGAATGTCACGCTGATCATCGTACTGCCTAAAGCGACACCGCCTAGGTACCAAGCGTGTTCGAGGTGACCAATGACCGCCGCGTCCACCAAGCCGAGTAATGGGACCGTGATATTAGACAGCACCATAGGTATAGCAAGTAAGAGTACTCTGCGATGCAAGTCGAGATGAAACAAAGAATGGAAGGGATTGGACGGCACGTCGACCTCGATACCTCACCATGTTTTGAGCAATCATGGTGAATAAACACAATAAAGGTGCTTATGGTATCGCTAAACGCACGTTGTAAACAGGGCGAACAACTTTAATTCCTTTCACGTTTACCAATGAATATTGACCACATTAGGCGTAAGTCGATTTTTATAATTAGGTAACTTAGCCAATATTCTTTGCCAGCGACTCCAGCGCTGACAGTGCTGGTCGATGGGTGAAACTAAGATTGCGCGATGGATCCAGGGTAACCAATTCAGTAGTGACTGAGTCGCATTTTTAAAGCCATGAGCATAATCTTCACAGCCCATTTTCATACCTAAACGGCTCTGACTATGATCGCCCGCTAACACGACACATGCTTGTGCATGTTGAAAATGACAACCGATCGATTGAATGAAATGAGCGACTCGATTCTCTCTGCGATCAAGTAATGCCTGTTCACATACCACTAATATTGGCTGAGATTGTTCATTTGGTAGTTCTTGCAACCATGACATGTCATCAATCGAGCCGCACATAAGTTGGTAGCGCTCACTTCGATGGAATAAGCGCTGACGCCAAACTAAATGCTCATTGGTATCAATCTCAATCCATCGGCAACGGCCATTGTCGAGTCGATAAAAGCGCGTATCTAATCCAGCACCAACGTTTATCACCCACCCATTAGGATTTACTTCTAAAAAGCGCTTAACGTGTAAATCGCAAACCTGCGTTAATGTTGCATGTAATAGCTGGCTTTGATCAATATTCCCAGATAGGCAATCCGATGCAAGATGACAACGACGACACGCGTATGACGCGATGGGATCGTAGACTAGCCCATCGTCTAACAAGCTTTCACGACTTCTGAACCATAGTGGTCTCAGTAATTTTGCCGGAACATTCAGATGTTTACTTTCGGGTTGCTTGGTCGTTCTCATTTGTCACCCTCCATAGAGATGAAAATGATAATCGATATCAACAATCATCGCAAGTTAAATGATATAAACTCTCATTTAACTTATTGGAGACGTAAAAAAAGCGACAGAATAACCTGTCGCTTTCTATCGCCAGATGGCGAAACCGGTCAGCATTGACTAATGCCTCACAAATATCCATTTATTATTATTGCTTCCACTGCTAATTCTTGTTGGTCATCGTCCTGATGCGTTTTCGTAATCCCTAGCAAAACCATCTGCGAGAGTTCTTCCTAAACCCTGTCCCTAATATTTCTCAACCGTGAGATAGGTTACCATCCGTGTCAACTTGAACTCCAAGTCCAAGTTCTCCATCTATTCTTCTTAGCTTCCAAGCCAAGCATCCCTGGTCGTCTTCATGACGCCTAATCCTTGGGCCGACGTCCTGTCGACAGCGATTAATTTACTAGAACACTCAATGAAAACAACCTGCACAAAAGAATTCACACTTTCAATTCTAAAATAAAAAAAAGAAATCTTATAATTCATAACGTTAAAATAAGCGCTTACTTTTAGACGAAGAAACTATGGCGAATGTCGCACAAAGTCTCCAGATAAATAGCCTTTCTTTACTCATGACAAAGAGTGTGGATGAATGCTCAAGCTCACAAAAGCACAAAGCCCTTCAAGAGAAGGGCTTTGTGTGCTCGGATACTGGCAATAAAAGAAACAAACGTTGGACTACTGTTTTCTAACCTAGAGTGTTCGAAACGATGTCAAACTGTCGGTTAATGCAGGCCACCAACGTATTTCGACAACGTTGTAATATCTTCGTCGTTCAATTTTTTTGCGATATCTCGCATCATAGCATTCATATCGTTTTCTCGATCGCCGCTACGGAATTTTTCTAACTGAGATTGAATGTAATCAGCATGTTGCCCAGAGATCTTTGGAAAACCTGAAAGTTCAGTGCCATTCCCTCTTGGTCCATGACAAGCAATACAAGCCGTAATCCCACGTTCTGCATCGCCTGCCGTATACAAGGTTTTACCTTGTGCAACCACATTTTCGGGAGTGCTGTTGGCAGAGATTGGCATCGACGCATAATACGCGGCCAAATCAGACATGTCCTCTTCAGATAATGGCATTGCCATTGCACCCATTACAGGTTCATAACGGCCTTGCTTACCCGCACTCGTCATACCTAGCTTTAGGTCTTTTAATTGCTTTTCGATGTATTTTGCATGCTGACCGGCGATTTTAGGGTACATCGCCAACTGACTATTACCGTCAGCACCATGACACGCAACACAGGTTTGAGATTTTGCTTTACCAGCTTCAATATTACCTTCAGCCCATACTGAACAGCTGGCTACAAGGCTCAAGATTAGCGCTAATTTTTTCATGACATTCCATTATAATTATTAAGCTTCCAGTACCACTATCCATCAGAGTTACGTCGTTATTATTATTCGTTTGACGAGCAAAATAAGGTAACTCGGGCAATTAACACCGTTCATGGTACAATGTGTGGCCATATGCCGAGCACGGTTATTTTACACAATTTCACAAAAAAGTAATCAATCGACTACACAAAGTCGAGATGGAGTTAACAGTGAGCGTAAAAATTCATTATCAAAACACGCATTTCATAACAAGTGCGCCCGATATCCGTCATTTGCCAGAAGATGAAGGTATCGAAATTGCGTTTGCAGGACGCTCCAACGCAGGTAAGTCAAGTTCGTTGAATCGACTCACCAACCAAAGAAGTTTAGCAAAAACCAGTAAAACACCTGGTCGTACTCAGCTTATTAACCTTTTCAAAGTGGATGAAGGGTGTCATATCGTCGATCTACCGGGTTATGGCTTTGCACAAGTCCCGTTGGAATTGAAAAAGAAATGGCAGCGATCGCTAGGTGAATACTTACAAAAGCGTAAATCCCTAAAAGGATTGGTTGTACTCATGGATATTCGCCATCCAATGAAAGATCTCGACCAACAACTTATTGTTTGGGCCGTTGAGTCTAATATCCCTGTCCAAGTTTTGTTAACAAAAGCAGATAAGCTAAAAAGTGGGGCTCGCAACGCTCAGATACTTAAGATTCGAGAGCAAGCTGAAGCGACATTTGATGGCGATGTTCAGGTAGATGGATTTTCGTCATTAAAAGGCTTAGGTGTCGAACAACTACGTCGTAAGCTTGATACCTGGTTTGCGCCAGCATTTGAGGTGATAGCAGAGGATGAAGAATTAGATCAAAACGAAGCGTCGCAATCAGAAGATTGAGGCGCGTAAAAAGCACAATGCGAACAACGTATTTTGCGAAGTAAACCCATACGATAGAAACAAAACGCCCCGCCGTCCTGGCAGGGCAATGGGAGAGAGAAGATTTAGTTATTGTTTGATGCAAGAGTCCATCAAAATAGCTATTTATTCAATTCAAAGGTCTGCAAAGTGTGACCTCTTCAACTCTCCCTCTTTACATCCTGCCTTGTATCAAACTCAAAAAATAAAAACTTATTTCAACATATTCAATGCGTTAATAATTTAACCACTAAAAATCACGTAACTTGATTTCAATCTGAAATTATTAAAAGTGTGAAGGTTGTTTAATTACAGGAATAACTGAGTTCGTAAAAGGAGATGAATAGTAAAACAAGGTGAAGGCATGAAAGATAATGGGATTATTTTTCTTTCGCACAAGAAAAAACGCCCCAGTCAAATACTGACTGGGGCGGCTGAATCAGCCTAATCCAATAACGTGAAACAAAAGGTCTGAAAGATAGAACATCTTACCTCTGTACCCTACGCAACCAATGTACAACAACTGATCTAAAAATGAAACTAATTTTGTAGTTTATTTTCACTATAGTTTTATTAACACACCGAATATTTTCTCTTTAAATAACTTTATTATTGATAAAAAAAAGCCAGCGTTTGTGCGCTGGCTCATGAATTACGCTAGAAATTGCTCAATAATTGACTAGTGAGCCTGATCCCAGTTATCACCATGACCACTATCCGCGACAAGAGGCACCGCTAAGTCTGCTGCAGATTCCATCAACTTTTGTATTTTACTTTCAATTTCGCCTAAGAATGACGATTCTACTTCAAATACCAGTTCATCATGAACCTGCATTAGAATTCGAACTTTACCATCACCCTCATTTTCTACCCATTCATCAACCAGTAGCATTGCCTTTTTAATGATATCGGCTGCCGTGCCTTGCATCGGTGCGTTTATCGCTGCACGCTCAGCCGCTTTACGTCGCATCGCATTACGAGATTTAATCTCGGGAAGATGCAGACGACGACCAAAAATAGTTTCAACATAACCATTCTCAGATGCAGCCGAGCGAGTGTCTTCCATATATTGCATCACACCAGGATAACGCTCAAAGTACGTATCCATATATTCTTGGGCTTCTCGACGAGGGATACCTAACTGTTTAGATAATCCAAACGCACTCATTCCATAAATAAGGCCAAAGTTAATGGCTTTTGCTCGGCGACGCTGTTCAGTCGAGACGTTCTCAATATCTACACCAAGAATCTCTGCAGCGGTTGCAGCATGGATATCCTTACCATGTTTAAAGGCATCTAAAAGAGCCGGATCTCCAGATAAATGCGCCATAATTCTCAATTCAATTTGGGAATAATCGACCGCGAGAATTTTCCACCCATGCGGAGCCACAAATGCTTGGCGAATACGACGTCCTTCTTCATTCCTAATAGGGATATTCTGTAGATTTGGATCGGTGGAGGATAAACGCCCCGTCGCGGTTACGGCCTGATGGTATGAGGTATGAACTCTTCCCGTTTCAGCATTAATCATTTTTGGTAACTTATCGGTATAAGTCGATTTTAGTTTTGCCAGTCCACGATACTCTAAGATCAACTTTGGTAATGGATAGTCAAGGGCCAACTCTTGTAATACTTCTTCATTCGTCGAAGCGGCACCTGACGGCGTTTTCTTAATTACAGGTAACGCCATTTTTTCAAATAAAATCGCTTGCAGTTGTTTTGGCGAACTCAGGTTGAACTCTTGTCCTGCCACTTCATAGGCTTCTTTCTCTAATTCATCCAGCCTAAGCGCCAATTCTTGAGATTGAGCACCTAGCAGCATGTCATCAATCAGTACGCCAGTTCTCTCAATGCGAGACAGTACAGGGACCAGTGGAACTTCTATTTCTTTATAGATACGCTGCAAGGCTTCATTTTTTTCTAGTTCAGCATTCAAACGCTGGTGAAGTCTAAGCGTTACATCAGCATCCTCTGCGGCATAAGGAGAGGCTACATCTAATTCTATTTGATTGAATGTCAGTTGGGATTTGCCTTTACCTGCCACTTGCTCGAATGAAATGCAGCTATGTTGTAGGAATCTTAATGCCAAACTATCCATGTCGTGCTTACCACCGACACTGTTGTACACATAAGACGCGAGCATCGTATCAAACTCAATGCCCTTGAGTTCAATATCGTAACGCGCTAATACACTCGCATCGTACTTTAGATTTTGACCGACTTTCTTTAGACTCTCATCCTCAAGTAACGGCTTAAGCTGGGCAAGCACCCAATCACGATCAAGTTGCTCTGGCGCACCCATATAGTCATGAGCCACAGGCAGGTAAGCGGCAACGCCTTCTTCTGTCGCAAAGGACAAGCCTATAAGATTCGCGACCATATAATTTAGGCTGTCAGTTTCGGTATCAATAGCGAATACAGGGCAGGATTTTAATTTTTCAATCCAGACTGCAAACTGCTCTTGCGTCAAAATGGTCTCGTAACGGCTACGATCGACCGTCACCGCAGACACATCCATCTCGGATTCCGCCTGAGTAGAAGACGGGTTTGAGCGATTTGCTGCACTCCCATCCGCCACCACTTCACCTGTCCCGCCTTCCAGCAGTTCATTCAACCACGATTTAAAAGTCAACTGGGCAAAAAGCGCCGTCAACTCATCGGTATTAGGGGTCTGTTTTAATAACTCTTCCGGTTTATAGTCAAGCTCAACATCCAGCTTAATCGTGGCCAGGTCATAAGACAGCGTTGCATTTTCTTTATGTTCAATAAGCTTTTTAGCCATGGTTTTAGAGCCACGGAAGCCTAACGCTGCAATATCATCAAGGCGCTCGTAAATATGCTTGATACTACCGATACCTTGCAATAAAGCCGTCGCTGTTTTATCCCCCACCCCAGGAATACCTGGTATGTTATCGACCTTATCCCCCATTAGGGCAAGGTAATCGATGATCAATTCAGGTGGAATACCAAATTTTTCGATGACACCTTCCGTATCCATCACGACATTCGTCATGGTATTGATCAACGTGACGTTTTCATCAACCAGCTGCGCCATATCTTTATCACCAGTACTTATTAATACTGGCATACCGGCTTGGGAAGCTTGGTGAGCCAACGTACCAATCACATCATCGGCCTCGACACCCGGGACACAAATTAACGGTAGGCCCATCGCTCGAATCACGTTGTGTAGGGGTTCGATCTGGCAACGAAGATCATCCGGCATTGGCGGTCGGTTAGCCTTGTACTCAGGATACATCTCATCACGAAATGTTTTACCTTTGGCATCAAACACAACAGCAATACGATCAGAAGCAAACTGTCGCATCATGCTTCGCAGCATATTCACTACACCATAAACCGCATTCGTTGGTATCTCACCGTTACTCATGGTTTCAGGGTAAGCGTGGAATGCACGATAAAGATAAGAAGAGCCATCAATGAGAATCAGCGGGTTGTCTGGTATATGAGCCATGTCTAGTCATCCAAGATTGGGGGATTTCGTATAAGGATGCCACGTCTGTTTATACTATGCTACGACCTTTCACTGGTTAGATACACAGCGCTAGAATTTTACTCTCTCCAACGGTGCTAAGAACTGTGGATAAGTCTGTTTATAGTGTTGTTAACGTAAAAGAATAACTTTGCGAGCATTTACAAAAACACATCGTAACAATATGTTTTAAAAGGAAAATAATACAGATCAAAGCCGCTCAATATGATCCTCTGCGGATCACGTAATGTGGAAAACCATTTTGAAGGTAAACCTCAGCAGGTAGGATAATGTGCTGAAGTGCATTGCTGATAGAACGAACAATTTTTAGATAGAAAAAAAGCGACATCATAGATGTCGCCTAGCATAATTGAAGGAGGGGTATCTCTAATTTGAGACCAACTACCCAACCAAACGCTATAAATACACTGGAAGCAATGTGAGCAATGTCGTGTCAAAAAAGAATCCAACTTATGATTTTTGAGTACTACCGCATAATGCGGTGAGGGCTCAGTAAAACAAAAAGTGTTTCCCCTTAAGACAAGATAATAGTAATCGTTCTCATTTAAGTCGTCAAGCCTTAATTGCGAATAGTTATCACTTACTGTCATTGCTCACATCGAATAGACATTTACTAAACATAATCCGCGAATCAACAAGTGGGGTTCTCTTGTCAACCCCTTCAATTAAATAGCCATTTTTAAGCAATAAGCGCAGCATAGAAGGATACTGGTTGCGTGATTTAACCGTTATCTTCTTATATTCATGCTCCTTTACCCACTTTTCCTGGTAGTCCAAGAGGGCTTGTGCGACGCCACGGTGACGAGCGTGGCGAGCGACACCACCAAACCAGCTATAAAATATCGTCGAATCAATCTCATAACCGATCTTAAATCCTAGTAATTGCCCATCATGTTCAGCGACAAGAACCAAACCACGTTTATTGCCAAGGCGAGACTGCAAACTTATTACGGTTTCCTTGTGAACAAACTCGTCCACGTCTTCAACAACCGACACAACCTCAGCTAAGCTTCCTTCACGAACTAACATTTCGACCTCGATAAAAAAAGGCCAGCAAATGCCGACCTTTTCCAGACTATTTGTCATTAACTAACGAAGATGAGAACTTGCCTCACCATTTTCTTCTGCAAGCCACTCTGCCACGTCTTTGGCAAAATAAGTTAAAATGCCATCGGCACCCGCTCGCTTAAAACACACTAAGGATTCCAGCACGGTTTCGCGCTCTTTAAGCCAACCATTTTCAATTGCCGCTTTGTGCATCGCGTACTCACCAGACACCTGATAAGCAAACGTCGGGACTTGTAATTCACTTTTCACGCGACGGACGATATCTAAGTATGGCATGCCGGGCTTCACCATTACCATATCAGCGCCTTCATTGATGTCCATTGCCACTTCGTGCAACGCCTCATCACTGTTCGCGGGATCCATCTGGTAGTTTTTCTTGTCGCCACCCTTCAAATTTGAGGCTGAACCGACTGCATCACGAAATGGCCCATAATAGTTAGACGCATACTTGGCTGAGTAAGCCATAATTTGGGTGTGAATATAACCGGCGTCTTCTAACGCTTCACGAATTCGTCCAATACGGCCATCCATCATATCCGATGGAGCCACAACATCCGCCCCCGCCTCAGCGTGAGACAAAGCCTGCTTAATAAGAACTTCTGTCGTTTCATCGTTCTGAACATAGCCACTGTCATCAATAATGCCATCTTGGCCATGCGTGGTGAACGGATCAAGCGCCACATCGGTAATCACCCCCATGTCAGGCACATTTTGCTTGAGCAGTTTAACGGCTCTTTGAACAAGCCCTTCTGGGTTATAAGCTTCCGCGGCGCAAATGCTTTTGGCATCTTGGTTCACAACAGGGAACAAAGCAATCGCAGGCACACCCAACTTGGCGAGGTACTCGGCCTCTTCTAGCATCAAGTCGATAGATAAACGCTCGACACCTGGCATGGATTCCACCGATTCACGACGATTTTTTCCCATTAAAATAAACATAGGATAAATTAGATCATCTACTGAAATCTGGTTTTCCGCCATCAAACGACGGCTAAAATCGTGCTTGCGCAAACGGCGCATACGTCTTGCTGGAAATTGACCTTGAATCGATACAGACACCTTGCTCTCCTTGTCTGGAAAATGCGAAAACTAAGCATATCACTCTCAAGTCATCATGCTAGTAGTAAAACAGCAAAATGCTCATCCAAAACGACAACCTAACGTCCGATCCGCTCATCGATTTTCGTTAGCGTCACTTGTGTATATACTTACGCTATTATTTACACACTTAAGCAGCCTTTTAATGATCGATACCCACGCCCACATATACGCAGAAGAATTTGATGCTGATAGAGACGATGTTGTAAAGCGCGCTCTCGCAGCAGGTGTAAAACAAATATTGCTACCCAATATTGACCTCAACTCTATAAAACCGATGCTTGAGACTGAAGCCGCCTACCCATCGGTATGTCGCTCCATGATGGGATTGCACCCTTGTTATGTCGATGGCAACGTGAAAGAGACCTTGAATGAGATTCTGGGCTGGTTTGATAAACACAATTTTATCGCTGTGGGGGAGATTGGTATCGACCTATACTGGGACAAGACCTACAAGGCTGAGCAAGAATATGCTTTTATCACTCAGTTAAACTGGGCAAAAGAACGCGGCCTTCCTGTTGTGATTCACACTCGAGACTCAATTGAAGAGACCCTAACGTTATTAAAAAAAGAGCAAGACGGCACACTGCAAGGCGTCTTCCACTGTTTTGGTGGGAGCCTAGAAGAAGCCAAAGCGATCAACGCTCTCGGTTTTCATTTAGGGTTAGGGGGGGTATCAACATTTAAAAATTCCGGAATGGATAAGGTTATCCCTGAATTGGATATGGACTGGGTCATCCTTGAAACAGATTGTCCATATTTAGCGCCAGTTCCTCATCGCGGAAAACGTAATGAACCGGCTTATACGTCGTTGGTTTTAGAACGTATTGCACAATGTCGTGACAGTGATTCTCAGTCATTGATCAATATTACGACTCAAAATGCTAAGGCACTATTCCAGCTTTAACAGTGCGAGGTCATTCGTAATACCACCGACACCTGAAAATAAAAAAACGGCCATTCGGCCGTTTTTTTATTCTTCTTCTTGCTCATCGAGGTCATCTTTTTTACGGGTATAAAATCTCGCAAAAAATAACCCAACCTCAAACAGCAGACACATAGGGATCGCGAGCAACGTTTGAGAGATCAAATCTGGAGGCGTGAGCATCATACCCACAACAAATGCCCCAACCACAATATAAGGGCGTTTCTCTTTCAGACTTTCCACATCGGTTGCGCCAGTCCAACACAATAGAATGATCGCGACAGGCACTTCAAATGCGATACCAAAGGCTAAAAAGAGCGCCAAGACAAAATCGAGGTAACTCGAAATATCCGTCGCAAAATCAACACCATCAAGAGAGATAGCGGTAAAGAAACTAAAGACAAGTGGAAAAACAACAAAATACGCAAAAGCAACGCCGCAGTAAAAAAGCAACGAGCTAGAAAACATCAGTGGCATCACCAAGCGTCTCTCATGCTTATACAAGCCAGGCGCAACAAACGACCAGACCTGATGCAAAATAAACGGAACTGCGATAAAAACAGAGGCGACTAACGTCAGTTTTAATGGCGTAAAGAATGGTGAGGCAACATCCGTAGCAATCATCGTTGCGCCAGCAGGCAAGCGCTCAACTAAAGGTTTAGACACGAAATCATAGATATCGCCAGAAAAATAAATTAAGCAGAGAAAAACAACCAATACCGATGCAATGGCACGTAACAGTCGATTTCTCAGTTCAAGTAAATGACTGATCAAAGGTTGCGTCTGTTCGACGGTAGACATGAGAACCTCAAAGAAATAGGAAGATGACTAAGTATGGGCGATCTTCGATATACAAAAAAATAAGGGCGAATCATCCGCCCCTATTCAACTTTTTTATCTGGAGACTCATTTTCCGCAGGCTTAACATCAGCAGCCACTGAAGATGCTTCCTCAGTGGTTCCCACCTTATCTTTCGCATAAGGACGAGTGACGTCTTGTGCTGCACGCTTTAATTCTTCTACAGAACTTTTAAGCTCTGGAGACAGGTCTTCCATGCCCATTTTTTCAGCTTTACGCAAATTGTCTTGTAACTCTTGAACCTTCAACTCATGTGAAAGTTCATCTTTGACATTATTTGCCATGCTCTTTGCTGAACTAATAAAGCGAGAAACACTGCGAATTGCCGTGGGTAAACGCTCAGGTCCGAGGACAACTAAACCAACCACAGATATGAGTACCAGTTCCCAAAAACCGATATCAAACACAGATTAACCCTGCTCTTTGTCTTTCTTAGTTTCCATTGGTTCTGCTTGAGCCTCTGTTTTTTGTTGCTCAAGATTCTTTGGTTCAAAATCCGCATCGTTTTCTTTGGATTTTGCTGAAGATTTCTCTGAAGACTCTTCTTCACTCATTGCTTTTTTGAAACCTTTGACTGCACCACCTAAGTCACCACCAATACCGCGTAGTTTCTTGGTGCCAAATAGCAATACAACGATGACAGCAATAATAAGAAGTTGCCAGATACTAATACCACCCATTTTCTTTACCTCGGGTCTTACTCAATAAATAAAAAGAAGTTTATCGCTTAACGTCGATAAGCACGCCAACTTAACAGCCAAAATGTGATACCGACAACACCAGAAACAATGGCGAACTGCTGGTAGGAGCCCTCAAGCAATATGGCCGAGCATACGATTAATGTTGCACCCACACCAAATAAAAACTTACCAGTCCCTTGTTGCCGTTTTGTTTCACGATAACCGTGATACAACATGTCAACACGTTGATTCATCATACGACCTTGTTTCAAGCTATCGTACAACAACTCCGGTAATTCAGGTAATTTTTCTGCCCAAAACGGCGCGCGTTCCTTAATGCCATTAATCACGGCTTGTGGCCCAACTTGATTGGCCATCCATTTTTCTAAAAATGGCATCGCGGTTTCCCACAAATCAAGTTGAGGATAAAGCTGGCGGCCTAACCCTTCAATATAAAGCAGCGTTTTTTGCAACAAGACTAACTGAGGCTGAACTTCCATATTAAAGCGGCGAGCCGTGTTGAATAGGTTCAATAACACGTGACCAAAAGAAATATCACACAATGGCTTGGCAAAAATAGGCTCGCATACCATGCGAATAGCAAACTCAAACTCATCCACATTGGTGTCGGCGGGAACCCAGCCTGAATCAACATGCAATTCAGCCACCTTGCGATAATCACGATTAAAGAAGGCTAATAGATTCTCGGCTAAATATCGTTTGTCTTCACTATTTAGCGTTCCAACGATACCGCAATCTAGTCCAATCCACTTGGGATTCTCTGGATGTTCATAACTAACAAAAACATTTCCGGGGTGCATATCAGCATGGAAGAAACTATCGCGGAATACTTGCGTGAAGAACACCGTCACACCACGCTCAGCTAACAGCTTCATATTCGTGCCGTTTTCTTGCAGAGTAGGAATATCACTGACCTGTATGCCGTAGATCCGCTCCGAAACCATGAGGCTTTCACTGCTAAAATCAGGGAGGACTTCTGGGACATATAGCTCTTCACTGCCCTCAAAGTTACGCCTAAGTTGAATAGCATTCGCAGCCTCTCGGCGCAAATCTAACTCATCAAGCAGGGTTTTCTCATATTCTCGCACTACCTCGACCGGTTTTAATCGGCGCGCTTCAGGCAAGGCTTTGGCTACGATACCGGCCAACCGGTACATTAGCTTTATATCCGCGTCAATCACTGGGCGGATATCAGGGCGAATGACTTTAAGAACGATCTCTCGACCATTCTCTTTTAACGTCGCCGTATGTACTTGTGCGATCGAAGCAGAAGCCAGCGGCTGAATATCAAAATCACTGAACCACTGTTCAACAGGTCCACCAAGCGCTTTTTCAATGTGAGTTTTCGCAAGTTCCCCATCAAATGCCGACACCTGGTCTTGCAATAAAGCTAGCTGATCCGCGATATGAGGAGGAAATAAGTCGCGACGCGTTGACATCATCTGACCAAACTTAACCCACACAGGACCAAGCTCTTGCAGCGCCAGACGTAAACGCTCACCCAATGGCTTTTCTGGGTGCACATTCTTAATCCAAAACAAAGATTTACGAGCTAGGATTGGGACTTTGGTTAATTGGTGAGTTGGAATGAGCTCGTCCAATCCAAATTCCAATTGAACTTTAACAATCTGATACAGGCGCTTTATTTCACTCGGAGTCATAGTGGCTCCGGGTGATTGTCTGAGAGTTCAATGACAGGCGCTGTGGTTGATTCCAGCAGACGTTCAATACGAATGGAAAATTTATCCACTGCACTGCGTACATCATCTACTTGGTCACAAAATGCCGCAATTTCCAATGGCGCCGGTGCAATTTTCCACTCTTCAGTCAGCACTTGCCCAAAATGGTCTTGATGCTTACTGACCTGAGAAGAAACCAAACTCAATGCGCCCTTAGCACTTTGTACCAAGCTATGAGCAACAACATCTCCTGTGACTCGAGACAGCCATTCCTCTAAATCAGGTTTACTATCTGTCATTAACTGAGCGAATTTTTGCGCGAGCTGAATATCCCCCTCTAATTCAAGCTTATCTTGCTTAATCAGTTGGGTAATATTGGCTTGCTCTTTGAGCTCCGGTAATACCGACAAATTCAGTGACAATGAGCAATCCGCCACGCCTTCATAGTTAGCCAGGACATCGATTTGATGACTGAAAATAAAGGTCAGCGATTTATTAAACTCACGCAAATGAATTTGAATCGCTTGACCTTTCAGACGTGATACGCGCTTAACAAGCTCATCATCATCTTGAATTAAAGTATTGAGTGTGGTTTCCACCACCGCTGTCACTAATGGATCAAATGGCATCTTGCTATCCCTTAGAATTTGTAGCCACGGTGCAAGGCAACAATACCACCGGTCAGGTTGAAGTATTTAGTATGCTCAAAACCGGCGTCTTGCATCATGCTTTCTAGGGTGACTTGATCGGGATGCATACGAATAGATTCAGCTAGGTAGCGATAGCTTTCCGCATCATTTGCCACCAAATCACCAATTTTAGGCAACAAGTGAAAGGAGTACGCGTCGTAGATTTTTGACAACGGCTCTAGAATTGGTTTAGAAAACTCGAGCACCAACAAACGGCCACCGGGCTTAAGGACACGGTACATTGAACGCAAGGCTTTATCTTTGTCAGTCACATTACGAAGACAGAAGCTAATCGTAATACAATCAAAATAGTTATCAGGAAACGGCAACTCTTCGGCATTTGCTTGTACGTAATGTACATTGCCGACAATCCCGGTATCTCTAAGCTTATCTCGGCCGACATTTAACATTGAGTTATTAATATCAGCCAAAATCACATGGCCTTGGTCACCAACAATACGAGAGAATTTTGCAGTCAAATCCCCTGTGCCGCCACCCAAGTCAAGAATGCGCTGGCCAGGTCTTGCGCCGCTGCAATCAATCGTAAAGCGTTTCCATAAACGATGGACACCGCCCGACATCAAGTCGTTCATAATGTCGTATTTAGCCGCTACTGAATGAAAAACCTCGGCCACACGTGTGACTTTTTCACCCTTAGACACGGTTTCGAAACCAAAATGCGTGGTTTCATCTTGTTGATTTACTTGATTCGATTGTGCGTTAGTATCCGTCATTATTCTTCCTCATACGCAGCGCGACATTACCCCGGCGCTGCCGACGGTCAGTTTACTTTATCCGACTCTGGTTGTCTTTCCACCAGCGCATCATTTTGTGCAATTTCTGTGACCGACGATGAAATTGAGCGTTTCACCTCCACACCTAGTTGTTTAAAGCTTTCAGCCTGACGAATGGCATTGCCACGCCCAGTGGCTAACTTGTTCATTGCGCCTTGGTAGTTTTGGTTGGCTTTATCCAGTGCGCCACCCAAGGCTTCCATATCATCGACAAACAATCTTAGCTTGTCGTAAAGCTTGCTTGCCTTATCGGCAATGACCTGAGCATTTTGGTTTTGTCTTTCATTGCGCCAAAGGTTGTCTATCGTCCGTAACGCTACGAGCAGAGTCGTTGGACTTACCAAGATAATATTGTGCTCCATCGCGTCTTTGACTAAGCTCGGATCTGCCTGAATCGCAAGCTGAAAAGCGGGTTCTACAGGGATGAACATCAAGACATAATCCAAAGAACGGATCCCACGCAATTGGTGATAGTCTTTTTGTGATAGACCGCGAATGTGGTTTCGCAATGCCGATAAATGGTCTCGCAACGCCTGCTCTTTTTCTTCGTCCACTTCCGCATTGAAGTAACGCTCAAAAGCAACCAGCGCCATTTTAGAATCCACGACGACTTGTTTATCTTGAGGAAGGTGCACAATGACATCGGGTTGAAAGCGTTTACCTGCTTCATTTTGCAGATTCACTTGGGTTTCATATTCATGCCCCTCTCGCAGTCCTGACTCTGCCAGTACGCGCGCAAGAACAACCTCACCCCAATTGCCTTGTTGTTTGTTGTCCCCCTTAAGCGCCTGTGTCAGGTTCATCGCTTCTCGGGTCATTTGGTCATTTAGTTTCTGTAAGTTTTTGAGTTCATGGACCAGCGTATGGCGCTCTTTCGCTTCTTGGTTAAAGCTGTCATTCACTTGTTTTTTGAAGCCTTCGAGCTGCTCTTTTAGTGGCGTCAAAATACCATCAAGGCTCTGACGGTTTTGCGCATCCACTTTGTTTGTGTTCGCTTCAAGTACTTGATGGGCCAAACGCTCAAACTGCTCTTTCAGCCTTTGCTCTGACTGCTCAAGTAGATGGCGCTTTTCATTGTCTGAACGCTGTTGTTGCTGGAACGTCGCAATCTGCTCACGCAATTCTGTTTCCGAAGCAGAGCGGGCCTGACGGACACGTTCAAGCTCTTCAGCGTATTGCTGACGCTCTAATTTCACCGCCTCAAAGTAACGCAGTTTTTCTACCGCCGCCATGACCTTGCCATGAGCTTGCTTAAGCTCAAAAGCCGATTTGTCGCGCTCATCATCGAGCTCATCAAGTTCTTGTTTGGCGTCTTTCAATGCAGATTGTAAACGATCGATGTCTTGCGTCATTGCCATATGCGCCATTTGCGCTTTTTGTTCCATCATTTCCGCCATTTGACGGGCTTTAAAATGGAAAATGGCTGCCGCAGAAAACCCTAAGCAGGTTGAGACAGAAGTGATTGAAAGTAGGAGGGTTTGATGTTCAATTATCCATTGCATTGTTGGCCAGCCATCAGCATTTCTCTAACGCTAATGGTAATTTATACTGGATAAATGTCCAGTTTAATTACAGTTTTCTCAGCTTCAAGCGTGAATTAATGATGTCTTCGGTTAACTTCTGATCGCGTTTTGCCTTTTCATACTTTTGTTTGCTTTGCCAGCGCTCAAGGACCAGCTCTAAGCCATGCACCCTCTGAGATTTTTTTTGCAGCTGGTTTTGTATGGCATGACATTCAGCCTGCATAACGGCCTGCTCGTGCGTCTGGTGATGCAGCATGGTTTGCAGCATTCGGTCTACCATCGTCATATTCATTAAACTCAGTCGACAAGACCTTGATGGTCCCTGTGCCTGATGAAACGACTTAAGCTCCGTGAGTGCATTGAGTCTGGCTTGCAAGGCTTCGCTTTGTTGTCGTGCACATTCTAATTGCGAACCAATCCGATCACGCTGCGCCTCTTCAACAAGCGTCAGAGTCCCTACCGCTCTAATTTTACTCTCCATGATGGCAGTCCTTATGATTAAAGCTTGGCCGCAAACGCATGATTAGTTCATCGCCTGATCGTCAGCAAACATGTGCGCTAATTGCGCTAAGCTATCGGTATAACTTACGGCTTCCTGCGCGCTCTGCAATAAATAGGTTTTTAACTGTGGATGCATTGCAACCGCACAATCAAGATCAGGGTCTTGTCCTGGTTGATACCCCCCCAAGGGCAGTAACTCTTTCACCTGAAGGTAACTTGCATAGCGTTGCCTAAATTGGTTCGATATTGTTTGATGGGCAGGTTGTGTACAAGCATTCATGCATCGGCTAATAGAGGCATTGATGTCGATGGCCGGGTAGTGTCCTTGCTCTGCCAGGGCTCGTGACAACACAACATGGCCGTCTAATATCGCACGTGCAGAATCAACAACCGGGTCTTGCTGGTCATCCCCTTCCGCCAATACAGTATAAATCGCGGTAAGACTGCCATCTGGATGTTCACTGTTACCTGCTCGTTCTAACAACTGTGGTAAGACGCTAAAGACAGAAGGTGGATAACCACGTGAGGCAGGGGGTTCGCCTAATGCTAAGGCGATCTCTCTTTGTGCCATGGCGTAGCGCGTTAATGAGTCCATCAGTAGCAAAACATCTTTTCCTTTGTCACGGAAGTATTCCGCGACACGATGGCACAATAAGGTTGCTCTGAGTCGCATCAATGGCGACTCATCCGCCGGGGCCGCAATAATAATCGCTTTACGTCTTGCCTCTGGGGTGAGATTGCGCTCTACAAACTCTCGAACCTCACGACCTCGCTCTCCGATAAGCCCAACCACAATGACGTCGGCCTGTGTATTTTGCGTAATCATCCCCATCAAGACACTTTTCCCTACGCCACTGCCTGCCATCAGTCCAATGCGTTGCCCTTTACCCACCGTCAACAACCCATTGATCGCACGAACACCCACGTCTAATGGGGTATCGACTGGTCGGCGTTTTAAGGGATTAATGGGCTGCGGTTCAAGAGAAACACGATCCCCCCCAGTTAAAGGAACACCATCATCCAATACCTCACCCAAGCCATTCACAACTCTTCCAAGCCAGTGATAGCCTAAATGCACATGGCTATCCCCCTCCAACGGAATCACTTTTGCGCCTGCAAATAAGCCACCTAAGCGGCGGATAGGCATAAGATAAGCTACGGTATGATCAAACCCGACAACCTGCGCTTCAATCATATCGCCTTCTGCGGTTTCGACTAAGAATCGTTGTTCTAGTTTAAAACGACAACCGACCGCTTGTAGCATCAAGCCATTAACCTTGACCAGCCTCCCCGTCACCTTTGCAATTGGGACAGTCTCTAGCGACGCCATCGCATCATGCAGTCTATTGGCCAGTGGCACCGAAGAATAACTAGTCATTATCATGCTCATTGGTGGCGGGTAACGCCTCATCAAGAAGGTGAGTTTTAACGTTATCCATGCAGGTTTCTAAACGCGAATCACAGCTAGCATCCGCTTCGGCATCATCGGTAACCAAATGACACCCACCAACCGGCAGCTCTGGCTTGGCGACCAGCTTCCAATGAGCCGGTAAATCAGCATTAATATTGGCAATACGCTCTAGGTCCTGCGGGTTAAGATGTACCATCACTCGCTCTGTTTTACCCGGCATCGCCTCAAGGGTTTCATCGACTAGCGCCAATATTTGTTGTGGCATAAGCGTGAGCTCTGCGCGAATCACTTGTTGGGCAACCTTTTGTACCAACTCACAGATTACGTGTCTCTGCTGTTGCTCCTTTTCTTCTTGCCAGCGTTCTAGGTGATGGTGGATCTCATTCACGGGTTTAATCGCATCGAGAAAGGCCTGTTTCCCTGATTGCTCTCCAGAGACAAACCCTTTTTGAAAACCTTCTTTTTGCCCGTCAAGTGCGCCTTGAAGACGGCCTTGCTCCATGCCTTGTACAACGCCTTCCTGGTGCCCTTGCTCAAGGCCTTGCTGAAACCCTTCCTCCAATTTTTGCTGTACATCGGCTTGTGACGGCCCGTCACCCCACGTCATGTCCGATGAAAAGTCATCGTCTTGAATGGCGGGCGCAACCGGAGGAAAGCGATGTGGTCGATAATCCGACGCCGCCAGTCTCAGTATTGGTTTACTCGTTGTTCGCCCTTGAACTGAGCATCTTTGGGTCAACCGCTCTTGAGTGGTGAAAGCACCATGCTCTTGGTTATGCATTCTGGTTTTCTGAGACATGCGTTATTCCACCGTTTGTTCTTCGTACAACAACAGCTCGATTTCTCCAGCCTCAGACATCGCCTTGACCAATTGCATGATCTCGGTGCGCGCACGCTCTACTGCACTGACAGGTACCGCGCCTCTCATCTGCATGTCGTCTTCCAAGGCCTGAATTAATCGTTGTGGCATTGAGCGTTTAATGGCTTGCTGTAAGGTAATGTCGGCACCTTTCAAGGCTGCCCCCCACAATTCAAGCGGTATCTGTTGTACCAGTCGGTCCATCGTGTCTTCTCGCTGCCTGCCGAGAACCATAAAGTCGAACATGTTCTCTTCTATCTCATTCACCACGTCTTCATCGTGAAGCTTAAGCATTTCCATCAGCATGGCTTTGTCACCCGAGAAACGATTAATAATATCGGCAACCTGTTTCACCCCCGACAGTGGGGCGCTTTGACTACTAGAAACATGTTCAATACAACGCTCAATTAAATCATTTAAATCGTTGGCAACATCATGCTCAATCTCTTGTAGACGGGCGATGCGATACAACAGCTCATCGTGATAGTCTGCGGGCAAATGTTCCAACACCTTCGATGACGTTTCAGCCGGCAAATAGGCCAAGAATATGGCCTGCATTTGAGGATGCTCTTGTGAAATAAATCGCGCCAGAATTTCTGCATCGACCCACTGTAGTCGCTGCATATTATTGCGAATTTCATCGCCATACAGGTTATTGAGCAGCCCTTTCGCTAAATCATTACCCAGTGCCTTGCGAAGCGTATTAGATAAATAAGCCTTAGAGGCACCACGAATCCCACTATGCTGACGAAAATCATCAAAGAAGTGTTGGATGACCTGCTTAGCGCTGTCGCTTTTGATCCCACTGAGCTTTGCCATAGCCTTCGTCACACGTTGTGTTTCATCACGAGTAAAGTGTTGGAATACTTGCGCGGCTGCATCCTCCCCCATCCCAAGAAGCACCAGTGCCGTGCGCTCTACATGACTAAGCGTTGCTGGTTTTAACTGCGCTGTTTTCATTCACATTCACCCATTGTTTAAGGACTTCGGCAACACGCTCAGGTTCTTCATTGGCGATAAGTTGCAAGTGCTTTAATTGAATCTCTAATGGCGAACCAGCTGGCGGCAGCATGTCGCTGCTGGCGTCCAGACCTGAGGAGGTTGACGTAATGCCTTTTTCAGACAATTTACGATTGAGCATCTCTTCTCGCGCTCGCTCTTCTTTGGTTTGCAGGTTTTCTTGATAATCATCTTGTGGAGGGTCGGCAAAATCGAGCATGTCATTACGCTGATCAGCGCCAGTGAGATGCATAATCAATGGCCGCAATACAAAGAAGATCATCGCCATGCCCAACAGCCCACCGATGACATATCGTAGTGGCTGCTGCACCGTTGGGTCTTGCCACCACGGCATTGTAGGCGCCGCTTCAATCTCGATCGGGGTAAAACTAAAACTCATCACATTTAAGCGATCGCCTCGTGCAGTGGATATCCCAACCGCATCCATGACCATCGCCGAAATTTGTGTTCTCTCTGCTTCCGTCCACGCGGTTCCATTTGGTGCCGCCGCTTCATTGAGCAACACTGACACACTCAGCTGTTCGACTGCACCTTGTTGATATTGTGTACGACGAATGCTACTTCCGACGGCATACTGACGATTCAACTCACTGCGTGCATTGGTATTCTTGCTGTCTTGTGTCGCGACCTCGCCCGTTACCGGCGGTTGGTTACTGAGCGCGCCGGGGATCCCGAGTGCAATATTATCAATGCTGTTATTTTGAATACTGTGTTCTGTTCGCACAACGGGCGCCGAGTCAAGAATTTCCTGCGTCTCTTCGACTTGACTAAAGTTAAGATCGGCAGCGACCTGCACTCGGTAATTACTTGGGCCGACAATCGGCGTCAGCATATCGGCAGCACGTTGTATCACCTGCTTCTCTACGCTTTTTTGATAATCTAAGTACTTGGCATTGACCTTACCGGCCTCCATTGAACCGATATCAGCACTGAGCAAACGACCATACTGGTCAATCACTGAGACAAATTCCGGCTTCATTGCGGTCACACTGCCTACCACAAGATTGATAATCGCTTCTACTTGTTCCGGTTTAAGATCATCGCCTGCTTTTAACTCAATCATGACCGAGGCTGATGGCTCTTCACTTTGCTGACGAACGAACAGCGTTTGACGTGGAATGGCGAGATGCACTCGTGCATTGGTAATCGCATTTAAAGAAATGATGGTGCGAACCAATTCCCCTTCTAATCCATGTCGATAGCGAGCGTTTTCCATAAACTGACTGGTGCCCAGCGAGCTGTCTTCTTTCAGTGCATCTAAACCCGTTGGCAGTTGCGCTTTTACTCCCTTTGCGGCCAAGAGCATACGAACCTTAGCCACTTGGCCTTCGGCCACCATCACCTGCCCGTTCTGCTCTTGGAGGCGATACGCAATGCCTTCAGCTTCCAATACTGAAATGATTTCACCAATATCGAAACGCTCTTGTTGGCTATACAGTGATCGGTAACTTTGTGAAGAACTCCATAGCGCTACGACAATGATGGCAGCAACAATGGCGGCTAATACTGCAGAAAGCACTAGGTTTCGCTGTGAACTCGACCACAGCTGTTTTAGCTTATGATTCATATCACCCGCATTAACAAACGTCTGTTTTTTTGCGGAAGAGGGCTCGGAAGATGCCGAAGCTGGTATCACTTGTGAGGTTAATTCTGACATCATCTACACCGGCATCTTCATGATTTCATCAAAGGAAGACACCACCTTGTTGCGAACCTGCATCAACGCGGAGAATGATAAGCTCGCTTTTTGGCTGGCAACCATCGCGCCAACGAGGTCATCACTTTGCCCCGTTTCAACCGCCGACATTTTATTGCTCGCCAACGACTGGTGTTCATTCACGCGATCAAGTACCCCTTTCATTGCACCAGAAAAAGACATGGGCGCAAGGGGTTGCAATGTGTCCACCGGATTAGAAGACACGACAAAATCTGGTTGTATTTGATGCTGCATGGATTGCAGCTTGGTCAGCATGAGTTGTTCCGCTGAGACCATATTACTGATAGGTTGCATCGCCATCACACTTCTCCTTTATGCAGCCGACCCTAACGCCGACTGTAAATCAATTCCTTGCTCGCGCATCGCCGCTAGTTTGTAGCGCAGTGCTCGTGTTGACACCCCAAGGGCGTCGGCTGTTTTGGTACGATTGCCGCCAAAGTGACGCAGTTGTTCTAAGATAAATTGGAACTCTGCTTGCTTCTTCACCTCAACATGACCAAAAATGGCACTGCCTGTGCCACTTCTCACCGGCAATTCTGATTTACCCCCCTGTTTCATCATGGAGGCGTCACCTGGCAACATCAGATCATGGGCCGTAATGTAATCACCGTGACGCATCACCAGCGCACGCTGAATCACATTCTCAAGTTCACGGATATTACCGGGCCAGTGATACTGGCTTAGGGCAGACTGTGCATCTTCCGACAAGTGGCAAGACGTCTTTTCTTTGTATTTATTAATGAAGAAATGACTGATCGGCAAAATGTCATCTTTACGCTCTCGCAGTGGCGGCCAATACAAAGGCAATACATCAAGGCGATAATAAAGATCTTCACGAAAGAGGCCTTTTTGAACCTCACTTCTTAGGTCTTTATTGGTGGCAGCAATCACTCGAATATCGAGCTTTATCGCCTTGTGACTGCCCACTCGCTCTACTTCTCTTTCTTGTAAAACACGCAATAGTTTGGCTTGCACAGCCGGTGACATTTCGCCGATTTCATCCAACAAAATCGTGCCACCATTGGCCTCTTCAAACTTGCCACTTTGAGAGGCTAACGCCCCAGTAAAAGCGCCTTTAACATGACCAAACAGGACCGCCTCCAACATGGATTCGGGAATAGCAGCACAATTCACCGCAACAAACGGCCCCATCGCACGAGGAGACTGATCGTGTACATAATGGGCTAATACCTCTTTGCCCGTTCCCGATTCGCCAGAGATCAACACGCTTGCGTTGGTACAGGCGGCTCGGTGGGCCAACTGCAATACCTGTTTGCTACGCCAAGACTCCGCGACGATATTCGCCATCGGCTTCTCTAACGCCTCGACTCGATGAAGCAAATTGGTTAGCTGCCTATCCTCAAATGGGCGTAATAAATAGTCCGTCGCACCCGCTTTCATTGCCTCAGCCGCTAACAGGCCCTGATCTTGACCGACAATCGCGATTGCGACCCCTGAGTTAGCCTTGCGCTGCTGACAAATGATCCACTCACGAACACTCATATCCGGCAGGTTTGAACTCACCAAGTTAATGACGGCAGGCGCTTCCATTAATGCCGCACGCCCTGTTTTAACATGTCGAACAGTGAAGCCTTGTTGATGCAAAACTGTCATCAAGGCGCGAGCGTCGTTGTCGCAAGGCTCTACCAGTAAAATGTCCTTATTCATTTCAGCGCTACCTCTGTTTTCTCATCCTGAGAAGACATTAATGGATGTATCGATTTATCTACCGATTGACGAATAACTCTCACGGTCACCCGTCTATTCTTAGCCTGCCCAATTTGAGTCGTGTTGCTGCTGATCGGATAGCGGTCCCCGTGTGCTCTAACTTCAATTAACGGATCGGGTATCCCTAGATCGAGCAATATGCTGGCAACGTCATCGGCTCGAATTCGTGATAGTTGCAGATTGCCCATTGATGACCCCACGTTATCGGTATGCCCATCGATCAGTACGCGCTGCACCGTCTTATCTGATTGGATATAACCCGATAGAGACTTCAACACCGCGCGTTGTGAGGCATCTATCACACGCTGCCCGACTCGAAAGCTCAGCTCGATATCTCGAGCCTGCTCATAAGACATGCTCGGTAACGTACGTCGACATTGGTTGAATTGTGTATAAGCGTGATCAACTCGTGTAGAAGGGATGGTTAAGCTGTCGCTAGAGGGTTCACGAGGGGATGATTGCTTATAGTTTGATGAAGCGTTCGCTGGGTTAGACATTGCGAGAGCAGTACCGACATGACGAGATTCTATGCGCATCCACGCACCATTAGAAAATGCTTTAATGAAGGATTCTATTCCCTGTTGAAATTCCAGCATTTCTGTCTGATTACGTATTGAACTAGCAACTTCTCGTCTTTGGGCAGGGGTCTGCCATGGAGGGGATAGTTGAACTAAAACGGCCTGTGAAAAGTCACCCATTGTCACCATTAATGACATGGGGCGATTAGGTTCCGCTAGAAAGGAAATATATTCCGCATCCGATGCTGAATAACGAAGCTGACATTTAAATTCCGTGTCAATAAACTCCCACTCAACAACATCCATTGGAATAATAACATCATTAGCAAGTGAGATATTACCCCCAAAAAATGCACTTAAAAATAGCAAAAGCGGAAGTATAACTTCCGACCGGAATATGCCATACAACTTCCTAAATGAAATAGATTCATTTAAATAAACATAACACTCTCTAGTAAAGCAAATAATCATATTTATACCAGTTCTGATATGTAACAATATGTATAATAACTCACAACCAGTCATTAACATAAAACAAAGCGATAGAATAACTTACAAAAACAATACCTTAATAATCCAAAGATTTTTTTAAGCCTATTTTTAATACTGGCCTGCATTGTTTTTATATTTTTTAATATTTATTATTCCATCAAACTAACCTCATTCATTTATTATTTAAAGATGCTTTCATAAGACACAAACAAACATATGAACCAAGTTCACACATTTATATATTTCAACTAAAAATAAATAAAAAAAACAGAGTAGACTAATTAAAACACGCCTGACTAATAATTTAGATTATTGATATTTAGTCACGTCAATATCTTAATCATGTTTTGGTGAAATTATGAGTACTGTTCATTCTTCAACGTCACATCAAGCCCCATCACTCAGTGTCGAATTGCTGGGTAAGCCGATTCATATTGTCAAAAACAAGTTAGAGCAAGAATGTTTACACGCCAGTCATACACTACGCCAAGCGTTACAATCTTGGCTCAATAGTTCTGACGTTTATGTCAACGTCGAAACGCTGACATTAACTGAAGAACCACCCGCGGCAACCAATCTCATCAGCTATAGTGTCCTGCAGCACAACTCTGGGGGACGGCTTTCCGTTAACCTCACTGATTCATTGCTCGTGCGTCTTGCTGATCATTTTTATGGGGCAAGTATCGAACGCACGACTCAAATACTGACCGCGAGTGACTTACGGTTACAAGAACGGATCGCACAGCTGATCAGCACTTGGGTGGCACCAACCGAGCAATGGCAAACCACCGAGACTCCTCCCCACAATGGCATGGGGATCATCGCGACTTTACGTATCCGTTATCCACACCCTACTCATCATGATGCTGAGGCCGTACTCATGATTCATGTGGATAGTGTCTTGATTCAGACGCTCATTGATGAATTGGCGCTGACGCCCAGCCCACATATTGCTAGCGACTTTCAATATGCTTTACAAAGCACACCAGTACGACTCAACGTTCAACTGAGTAAGACAGAGCTGCCTTTGACACAAGTGCTCAATCTTCAACCGAACGACATTTTACCGATTGATTTGCTGACCTCTGCCCCCGTCCATATTGGCAAAGAGCGCCTATTTACGGGCCGTGTGGCGGAGCAAGATGGACAACTGGTTTTGATTTTAAATAATGACAAGGAAAGCAACCAATGAGTGATACCCCTGACCACACTGCATTTGATGGTGATGAGCTACGATTTGATGACTTTCAATTAGAAGGATTTGATACCGATGCGCCTATCGGTGATCCAACGCCCGCCGAGCGTGATCTTAGCTTTTTTAAGAGCATTCCAGTTACCGTGACACTTGAGGTCGCGAGTAGAGAGATCGCCCTTGGCGAATTAATGAGTGCAGGAGAAGGCAGCGTTATTGAATTGGACAAACTGAATGGCGAACCACTGGACGTTAAGGTCAATGGCTCTTTAATGGGTCACGCTGAGGTTGTGGTTATCAATGATAAATATGGCTTGCGATTGATCGATGTTGTGGATTCAGCACTAACGACGATGGGCCAATAAGTGCGACAGTATTGCCTCATCGGTTCTAACCCCGCACGCACCTCACGCAGGCCTTCATTTGGGGGCATGCTAACGTGGTGCGTCATTGCCTTACTTTGTGCAATGAGCCTTCCCGCTGCGGCTGATAATGGATTAACCTTTCTCACCGTCAACGATGGTCAGTCCGATCAAGCGTACAGCGTTAAGCTACAAATATTACTATTGATGACCGCGCTCAGCTTTTTGCCAGCGTTCATTTTAATGGCCACCAGCTTCACCCGCATCATTGTCGTTCTGGCCATCCTTCGACAGGCGCTAGGCTTGCAACAAAGTCCACCCAATCGTGTTTTAGTAGGCATCGCTCTCAGCTTAAGCATCCTCATCATGCGTCCTGTCTGGACTGAGGTCTACGACGACGCTTTTCAGCCTTACGATAATGGCAAGATCACGCTGATGCAGGCTTTTTCCACCGCAGAGAAACCGGTCCGGAATTTCATGCTCGCACAGACTCAACAAAACGCTTTAGAACAGATGTTGCGTATTGCCAACGAGCCACTCGACCAAAACGTCGAAGACATTTCTTTTGCTGTCATACTGCCTGCCTTTGTGATCAGCGAGCTTAAAACGGCTTTTCAGATTGGATTTATGCTGTTCATTCCGTTTCTCATCATCGATCTTGTGGTTGCTAGTGTCCTCATGGCGATGGGGATGATGATGCTATCACCGCTCATCGTCTCACTGCCATTTAAGCTTGTGGTGTTTGTATTAGTCGATGGCTGGGCCATGACGGTTGGCACCCTCTCAGCCAGTTTTGGTTAGCATAAAGGAAGCACGATGACCCCAGAAATGACCGTCACGCTGTTCTCCAATGCCATTTGGCTGATCATCAATATCGTGATGGTGTTGGTACTGCCCGGACTGGGAGTGGGCTTAGTGATTGCTATCTTTCAGGCGACCACTCAAATCCAAGAGCAAACCTTAAGTTTTTTACCACGACTGATTGCCACGCTATTAATGGTGATCTTTACCGGTCATTGGATGCTACGAAAAATCATGGAATTGTTTGATTATTTATTTCATAACATTCCAGGAATGATCGGCTAATGCAGCTTACTTTTGCCGATCTCTCACAATGGCTTGGACAGCTTTGGTGGCCCTTCTTTCGAATTGGTGCCGCCTTTCTTTCTATGCCATTTTTTGGTGACGCGCTGATTCCACTTTGGGTAAGAAGCCTGTTAGCACTCTCTATCGTGGTCATCACCGCGCCACTCATGCCAGTCATGCCAGCGGTTGATTTATTCTCAATGACATCCTTATTCCTAGCCTTCGAACAAGCCTTGTGGGGGCTATTTTTTGGGTTGATTCTGCATCTGTTTTTTTCCATTTTCACCATGCTAGGTCAAATTGTCTCCATGCAAATGGGACTTGGCATGGCCATTATGAATGACCCCGTCAACGGACTCTCCGTGGCTATCCTCGGGCGTATTTTCTTGTTGTTATCAACGCTGCTCTTTCTCGCCCTAGAGGGGCACTTATTGGTCATCGATATTCTCGTGCAGAGCTTTGTCATTTGGCCTGTTGGCTCAGGGCTAAGTATGAACGCGCTACATCAAGTCATTGCTTTGTTTGGTTGGATGTTTGCGTCGGCGCTGGCTTTAGCTCTACCTGCGATCGTCTCTATGCTTTTGGCGAACATCAGTTTTGGTGTGATGAACCGTGCAGCGCCTAGCCTTAATGTCTACGCGCTTGGTTTTCCAATGACCATGTTGCTTGGCTTGTTTAGTATTTTACTCACCGTCAGTGGTATTCCTAGCCGCTACACGGCGCTGGTTCATGAGGTGTTGCGTCACTTAAATACCTTTGTTGTGGGGGCGATATGAGCGAACAATCGAGTCAGGATAAATCTGAAAAAGCGTCACCACAAAAAGTTAAGAAGGCCCGCCAAGAAGGACAAATCCCACGCGCCAAAGAATTCACTTCAGCGGTCATATTTGTTGCGGTTGCCTTGTATTTTAATAGCCAACTGCCACAAATATGGATGCAGATCTCTGGGGTTTTTCGTTTCAATATGAGCCTAACTCGTGAGGACCTCGACAACCCCATGCAGTCAATTGAGCACCTTGGTCATAGCCTTGGCATTATTATCGAGCTGCTGTTGCCGATGTTTGTGGTCATTGTCATTGTGGCCGTGGCGAGCAGTTTACTGTTAGGAGGCTGGATATTTCGTCCGGCCAACGTTCAACCTAAATTGAGCAAAATCAGTCCGCTTGCTGGGCTAAAACGCATGTTCTCAACACGTTCTATCGCGGAGTTGCTCAAGTCGACCTTCAAGGTGGCTATCATCTTCGCCCTGCTTTATAGCTACCTCAATAGCAATATCCAAAACCTCTTAGGCATGCAGCAACTTACGCTGAATCAAGGCGTAACGCTCATTATGAGCATTTTATTTGAAGGATTACTCTTGATGGGCGTGGCGCTATTAATTTTTGGGGTTGTCGATATCCCTTACCAGCGCTGGGAGCACCTTAAACAACTAAAAATGACCAAACAAGAACTCAAAGAAGAATACAAAAGTAACGAAGGACGTCCAGAGGTCAAGCAACGCATTCGCCAAATCCAACAGCAATTTGCCCGCAGAAAAATTGAAAAAACCGTGCCAAAAGCTGATGTGGTGATCACAAACCCCACTCATTATGCTGTCGCTCTTAAGTACGACACCACTTTATCAGACGCCCCGTTTGTCGTGGCAAAGGGCGTTGATGAAACCGCGATGCATATTCAACGCATTGCCCGAGAAAATCATGTGGAGATCTTGCACTCACCACCACTCACGCGATCGATTTACCACACCACCGCCATCGAGCAAGCGATACCGAGTCAGCTGTACATCGCGGTCGCGCATATTCTCACGTATGTCATGCAGCTCCGGTCATTTCGCAATGGAGCCGGAGGCAAACCTTTACCCATACCATCATTTTCAATCCCCAAGCATTTGCGGCACTGACGTATGACGTTATTCACGAATTGACTGACACACTTATTAACGCACGAACGAATAGAGAAAAGGAATCTTCATGTTAAACCGACTCAAGCACATTCAGCGGTCCAGCAAAGGGTACATTGCTATCCCTGTGGTGTTGCTGATGATCCTGGCGATGGTCATTTTGCCACTGCCCCCTCTATTACTCGATGCCTTATTTACCTTCAATATTGTGCTCGCCATATTGGTTCTTCTTGTCAGTACCACCGCGAAGCGCCCATTAGATTTTTCTATCTTTCCAACCATCTTGCTTATCGCGACCCTAATGCGGTTAACCTTGAACGTCGCCTCTACTCGCATTGTCTTACTCGAAGGGCACCAAGGAGGCGATGCCGCGGGTAAAGTCATCCAAGCCTTTGGTGAGGTCGTAATTGGCGGCAACTACGTTGTCGGTATGGTGATTTTTGTTATCCTCATGATCATCAACTTTGTGGTGATTACCAAGGGTGGCGAGCGTATCTCCGAGGTATCAGCACGTTTCACCTTAGATGCCCTACCCGGTAAACAAATGGCGATAGACGCCGACCTTAATGCTGGCTTGATCGATCAAGAGTCAGCCAGACAACGTCGTCAAGAAGTCGCCAACGAAGCCGATTTTCACGGCTCAATGGATGGGGCCTCTAAGTTTGTGCGCGGCGATGCCATTGCCGGATTAATGATCCTATTCATCAATATCATTGGTGGTATCAGTATCGGGGTGTTTGAACACGGATTGGCCGCGTCAGAAGCCTTCAAAACCTATGCACTACTCACCATTGGTGATGGCTTAGTTGCACAGATCCCATCCCTGCTCCTCGCCACTTCTGCCGCCATTATCGTCACGAGAATCAACGACAGTGACAGTGGCATGGCCGAAACCATGCAAAAGCAACTGCTGGCCACACCCTCAACATTATTTACTGTTGCTATTGTCATGCTGATCATTGGCATGGTGCCGGGTATGCCGCATCTAGCCTTCTTCACTTTCGCCGCTGCCTTGGGTTTTGCCGGCTGGCGACAATCCAAATCCATCCCTGCCGATCCCCAACTCGACGAAGTGGCCGCGATCTCCCAAGCCATGCACGACAATCCCGATGTCGCCTTAGTGTGGGAGGACATTCCTCACGTGCAAAGCCTATCGCTTGCCTTGGGTTATCGCTTAGTGCATTTGGTCAACAAAGAACAAGGGGCGCCCCTTACACAACGTATTCGCGGCGTGCGTAAGAATCTCTCAGAGCAAGTAGGCTACCTGCTGCCCGAGGTGGCGATTCGCGACAACCTGAACTTAAAACCCAACCAGTACACCTTATCGCTGAATGGCGAGATTATTGAAGAAGGGATGATTGAACCCGACCGTTTAATGGCGATTGCCGTCGGCGAAACGTATGGTGAGATCGATGGCATCTTAGGCAGTGACCCTGCTTATCACCTTCCAGCCGTGTGGATCACCCATCAGGATAAAGCCAAGGCATTGAATATGGGCTATCAAGTCGTGGACGATGCGACAGTGATTGCCACTCACATCAGTAAAATCATGAAGACGCACCTAGCCGAGCTATTCAATCATGATGATGTGGATGCTATGAATCTACGGCTTACCCAGCAAGCCCCCAAGCTTTCTGAGGCACTGAGTGCAGCATTAAGCTTGTCACAACAGTTAAAGGTGTACAGACAACTGCTTGCCGATCAGGTTCCTCTCAAGGATATTCGCACCATTGCCAACACCATGCTGGAATCCGCCGAGAACACCAAAGACCCCATTTTATTAGCCGCTGATGTTCGTTGTGCTCTGCGACGTACCTTGGTCAATTTGATCGCTGGCCAGCGCAAAGACCTCAACGTGTATGCCTTATCGGATGAACTAGAACAGATGCTAATGACCTCACTGCAACAAGCACAGGCCAGCGGTACCGTCATGCTTGATAGCTTTCCTATCGAGCCCAACATCCTCAATCAATTCCAACAAAACATGCCGCTTATCAAGCAACAACTTAAGCAGCAAGGGCTGGCACCGATTTTATTGGTGATGCCGCAATTAAGACCGTTGTTGGCACGCTATGCTCGCACCTTTTCGCAAGGTTTAGCTGTCCTGTCATATAACGAAATACCCGATAACAAACAAATAAATGTGGTAGGCAACCTTGGATAATCTCACTTCAAATCAAGCGCTGTATCAGTATCTCAGTGAGTTGATTGGTCAACATGTTGTCACAGAAGATGACCAACTGATTTTTTCTGCATTCAAAGCCAATGACATCCATCATGCATGTCAGGCCATTCGAGATACCAACACCGGCGATATCGTCTATCAGCACCTGACGCTTCGTTTCGGCAGCCAAAGTGAGCAAAGTGTTTACCTATTTGATCTCTCGCCTTGCATGCGATTTTGTCTCGATCTCTACAGCCTTTATCTCGCGCTGCGCCAAACCAAGTTTCAAATAGAAACCTTCCATCCCAACTTCATCAGCAATGTGGTCGTCCCCATCAGTCATGACGCGTTGATTTGGGCGCCGGGGCATTATTATTTCAATCAAATTATCCGCTTTCATGCCGGCGCGTTTTACCACATCATCCCCTCGCTGCAACTCGGCGAGACCAGTACATTACATCCAACCACCTTAGCCATTACGAATACGATCAAAGAATTCGCCTTTGCCTTGTGGGTCGACATCGCACCATCCCAATCCACATTCGATGACCTACTTCCCCTTTCTCCTGATGCTTTTAAGGTCGCGGTGACCATAGAAAGCAAACAAGACCGAACCGCGTTATTACCACTCGTCCGTTTTTGCCGTCGCAATAACATTCAATGGATTGCAGGCCGAATCTGCAATCAAGAGGAACTCACTCAATTTAAGCGACTGGGTGCGAGTTATTACTTTGGTTATTTCAGCGACCTCCCCACGGCAATGTCATTTCGATCATTTGGCGATGCACATAATGAAGAGATATGAGGGTCTAGGGTCTAGGGTC
>NZ_JBFROV010000044.1:0-9891 GCF_041471725.1 Vibrio sp. 10N.261.51.F12
TAACAATTTATATAAAGAAGTAATCGTTGAAAATTGATGGGTTAGCCCCCATAGTCATGGGTAGAGTGTGGTGTGAAATGGCTGAAAGAACGTTGATTTTGGCCTCAAAAATCAAGTGAGAGAAGTTATGGCGGAAGTACGAGCCAGAATAGAATTAAAAGTTGGACTTAACAGTGATATCGAAGCTGAAATGCTTTCCTTCCGTGGGCTGAATTCTGATAAAGAACACGTAGCTGTAATATTTCAGCAAGCTGATAAGCGAAAAGAAACCCCGTTGGTGCGGATGCACTCTGAGTGTTTAACTGGTGATGTATTCCATTCATCTCGCTGTGACTGTGGTGAGCAGTTGGAAGAAACGGTGCAAAAAATGGGTTCGGAAGGTGGGATTATTTTATACCTTCGCCAAGAAGGTCGCGGTATTGGGCTATATAACAAAATTGATGCGTATAAGCTCCAATCTGAAGGGATGAATACCTACGAAGCGAATAACCATTTAGGGTTTGGCGATGATCTTAGGGATTTCTCTGAAGCGGCTCAAATGCTTAAAGCCCTTGATGTTAATACCATTCGGTTAGTGACGAATAACCCTAAAAAAGTACGAGAGCTTCAAGAGCACGGTGTAGAAGTGAAAGAAGTGGTGAATACAAACGCACACGTAAAAGAAGGTAATGAAAGTTATTTAAAAGCGAAAGTATCGCATGGTAAACACAACTTGAAGTTCTAATACGCAGCTCTGAGCTTGAGTGGGCGGATGAGCTGCTGGTACGTGCTCTAACATCAGTCATCTCTGTTAAGCCATAATATAAAAGCAGAACACCAAGACGGCCACTGACTGCTGTACGCTTGTTAAGAAAACCTCACGGAAGTGGGGTTTTTTTGTATTAATCGTTGAAAATAAATTGTAACTGAGTATTATTGCGCATTGATAGTGTTAATGATAATAATTCGCACTACACAATAATAATTAAGCTCAACAAGGATGCTTCAATGAATGTAACTATTTTTATGAAGAGTGCAGTGGCCGCCTCTCTTTTACTTAGCTCAACCGCTGCGTTTTCAGCAGTATCAGAAGAACAGGTTGTCGAACATTACGCCGATTTAGCTCACGCTGTATTTTCAGACGCGCTTATTACTGCAAAATCGCTAGACACTTCTATTAACACTTTTCTAGCTAATCCATCTGAAAAAGGCTTGTCAGACGTCAAACAAGCATGGATTGCCTCTCGTGTCCCATATCAACAGACGGAAGTATTTCGTTTCGGTAACGCGGTTGTGGATGATTGGGAAGGCCAATTAAATGCATGGCCACTGGACGAAGGTCTGATTGACTATGTCAGCTCGGATTATCAGTACGAGTTAGGTAATGATGGAGCACAGGCAAATATTGTCGCTAATGAAAGTCTGAAAATCGGACCTACCACCCTTGACGTTAAAGAAATCACACCGGCTCTTATTGCTGATCTTAACGAAGTTGGCGGATCCGAGGCTAATGTGGCATCAGGGTATCACGCGATTGAATTTTTGCTGTGGGGGCAAGATTTAAACGGTACAAACTCAGGTGCGGGCGATCGCCCTTACACTGATTATGTTGTTGGAGAGGCTTGTACAAACGGCAATTGTGATCGACGCGCACAATACTTACAGGCAGTCTCAACACTATTAATCCAAGACCTGGCTTGGATGGAAAAGCAGTGGGCAAAATCTGAGAGCAATAATTATCGTGCAACACTATTGGCTGACAAGCCGGTCAATGGTGTGAGAAAAATGCTGTTTGGTATGGGGTCGTTGTCATTAGGCGAACTTGCCGGTGAGCGTATGAAAGTGGCGTTAGAAGCCAATTCTACCGAGGATGAGCACGACTGTTTCTCAGATAATACGCACAACTCGCATTACTATAACGAGCAAGGTATTTATAACGTATATACCGGTACTTATGTGCGTACTGATGGTTCACTCATCGTCGGCGCAAGTATCGCGGATTTAGTGACTCAGAAAGATAAAGTGGTTGCCAAAGAAATCCAAAAACAGTTCGACCTTGCACGCGCTCAGGTCGGTCAATTGGTCACATCGGCAGAAAAACACAACCAACATTTCGATCAGTTGATTGCATCCAATAACCCTCAAGGTAATAAATTGGTCAATGACACTATTATAGCCTTGGTTGCACAGACCGGTTCCATCGAACGCGCTGCGGGCATTATTGGTATTAGTAGTCTAAATCCAGATACCGCTGATCATGAGTTCTAATCACTAAATAATGAAGGATTGGTCGTGGTTAAATCATCGTATATTCAGCGTTACAAGCGACCAATAATCAATAAGTTATTGATAGTAATGAACAGATAATAAAAATAATAAAGGGGGAGCACCCCCTTTTCTGATCGGAAATGAGTGAGCCGCGTATGTCACACCTAAAACTTCTAATTGCGATAGCAAGTGTATTGCTATCGCTGCAAAGCTATGCCGAATCGTCAATCAATAAACATTCGGGTGGGAAAACCTCTGTAAATAAACAAGGGCCTAATGCCTTTTCTTTACCCGCAGCCAATTTACCAATGAGTAAGCGATTGGATTTCAGTGTCGGTAACAGTTTTTTTCGAAACCCATGGGTTCAAGCCCCAGCATCGACTGATGCAAGAGATGGGTTAGGGCCATTATTCAACACCAATGGTTGCCAAAACTGCCATATCAAAGATGGGCGAGGTCATCCACCAGAAGCCGGCGACCAACACGCTGTTTCTATGTTAGTTCGACTTAGTATTCCTGCTGAAACGGATGCCCAAAAAAAGCAAGTCAAGCGATCTGGTGTTATCCCTGAGCCTAATTATGGTGGGCAATTACAAGATTTTGCGCTGCCAGATATGACGCCAGAAGGCCAAATCAGTATTACCTACAGTGAATATCCGGTTCAGTTTAAAGACGGAACCCAGGTAATGCTCAGAAAACCGAATCTAAAAATTGTTGAGTTGGCTTACGGCGACTTACACCCCGATGTAATGATGTCTGCCAGAGTCGCTCCTCCAATGATTGGGTTAGGATTGTTGGAATCTATTCCAGAAGAGACTATTTTGGCATTCGCTCGTGAGCAAGCGACGGATGGAACGCCGATATCAGGAAAGCCTAACTATGTCTTGGATGTTAGGACTGAAAATATGGTCTTAGGTCGATTTGGCTGGAAGGCTGGTCAGCCTAACTTAATGCAGCAAAATGCGGCGGCATTTCAAGGTGACTTAGGGCTGACGAGCACATTATTTACCAGCGAAAATTGTTCAGCAGCGCAAAAAGAGGTTTGCCATGATGGCGTGAGCGGTGGTTCACCTGAAGTGAGTGATAAAATCTTAAATTTTGTTGAATTTTATAGTCAACATTTAGCCGTGCCTAGTCGTCGTAACAGCCAAGACCCTCAAGTTATTCAAGGACAGCAAGTCTTTGCGCAAGCTGGGTGCGAGAGTTGTCACCGTACTAATATTCAAACCTCGATGCGTGATGGTTTACCCGCACTATCTAATCAAACCATTCATCCTTATACCGATATGTTGTTGCATGATATGGGAGAAGCTCTCGCTGATCATCGTCCTGAATATGACGCGACAGGGCAAGAGTGGAGAACGCCACCATTATGGGGAATTGGCTATACCAAAGAGGTCAATGGGCATACTTATTTCCTACATGATGGCCGGGCAAGAAACCTAACGGAAGCTATCTTGTGGCACGGCGGAGAAGCTGAGACGGCCAAGCAAAACGTACTTGCTTTGAGTAAGAAAGAGCGAAGCGCTCTACTTGCTTTTTTGAACTCGTTGTAGGAGACCATTGTGGATAAACGTAAAACGACTAAGTGCTTACCAAATATGTCCATAACTTTGATAGGGTTATCGGCAGCTTTGCTTGCAGGATGTTCTACCTCGATAGAGTCTTCTCAACCTCAGTCAACACAACATATTAGTCAAGGGGTGTATGAAGTTGAATATGCCTCTGCAGCTCAATTTAATGTGGCAATGGACGCGTTACACCAGCAGGCCCTGCAATATTGTGACAATGACACATCGTTGGGGTCTGTTGAACAAGCGTGGCAACAAGGCATGCAGCAGTGGATGTGGTTACAAGGCCAGGAAAGAGGCCCCATGTTAGCGCTGGAACAAAACTGGAATATTCAGTTTTGGCCCGATAAGAAAAACACCACCGGCCGAAAAATGGCAGCCGCGAGTAAACAAACCTCGTGGTCTGTTAGTGAGGTTAAAAATGAAAGCGTGACGGTACAGGGCTTAGGGGCCGTAGAGTGGATGTTGTTTGATGTTAAAGGGCGCCCAAGCATCGAATCTAAGAGCAATTGCTCCCTTTTATCGGCGATTACTGGCTCACTCGCTGAGCGCTCAGCGACAATTTTGACCGCGTGGTCCGAGAATCCATGGCAAGCGTTAGACGAAAAAGCATGGCACGCCGAGTATTTGGCACTACAGACGAATCAGCTCGACTATACGATGAAAAAATTGTCGCGCCCGTTAGCAAAAATAGGCGCAGCCAAGCCTTACTTTGCTGAGTCATGGCGTGCAAAAACCTCAATGACGAACATCAAAAGTAATGTCGAAGCGCTACAAGCACTTTATTTAGCCAATGGGCAAGGATTAGATAGTATTTTGCGACACTCCGGAGACAGTCGTTTGGCCGACAGTATCAAACAACAATTTGTCACTCTATTAGACACGTGGCCTGAAAACCCAAGTTTATTTGAGTTGTTGCAAGATAAAGACGGCTACCGAGCGGCGTTAAGTCAATACAATAAGCTCGAGCAACTTAAGTATTTAATAAGTGAAGAAGCGGCCGTAAAGCTGGGGATTGTGATTGGGTTTAATGCAACTGATGGCGATTGATAACGGAAAACGTAACCTTTTAAAACTGGGGGCTTTGAGCCTGGTTTCTCCAGGGTTGTTAGGCGGTTGTGCGATGACGCAACAGCGTCTGACGTTTGAGGGGTCTCAAGACCGTGCCCCCAAGCTTATTGGCGGAGCGATACGAACTGCTGGTGGCTATGAGGTTGTGGTTGCCTCGCAAAATGGACAGCCTGTGCATCATATGCCTTTACCACAACGAGGGCATGGAGTCGCGATTCGTCCGGGCTCTCAAACTGCGGTGGTATTTGGGCGTCGTCCAGGTACGTATGCCATGGTATTGAATTATCAATCTGGTCAAATGGAAACGTTAATACCCGCATCTACAAGTCGGCACTTTTATGGGCACGGGGTGTATTCACTAGATGGACATTGGCTATATGCGACTGAGGGGGAAACGGCCTCTAGTCGGGGCGTGATAGGGGTTTATGACGCGCAACGAGGTTATCAAAAAGTTGAAGAATTTACCGACTTTGGTATTGGACCTCATGAGATTATAGTGATGTCAGACGGCACGCTAGTGGTCGGTGTGGGAGGAGTGCATACCGATGGCCGCACGCCATTGAACTTGACTTCTATGGTGCCGAGTCTTAGTTATCTCCGTCCAAGTGGCGCTGTACTTGAACAAGTAGGCTTAAGTGATACGCATAAAAGTATCCGTCACTTGGCTCATGATGGCGCTGATACGGTGTTAACAGGTCAGCAATATAGGGGAGAAAGTGACAGGTACGTACCATTAGTGGCACTGCATAAACGCGGTGAGTCGATGCAAGAACTGGGTGGTGAACCCGAGGATTGGGCTCGATTTAAACACTACATTGCGAGTATTGCCGTCAATGATAGTCACATTGTGGCAACGTCACCGCGAGGCAATTGCTATGGCGTGTGGGACAAAAACACAAAACGACTGCTGGAAGTGAACGTACTTCCAGATGCATCTGGTGTTGTGGTGAAAAATGATCACTTCTTTATCAGTTCTGGTGCGGGGAGAGTGGTTGAAATCACACCGAGACTAACAAAACATATAAAATCCTCGCCGACACAATGGGATAACCACTGGCACATGATCACATAAGTGAGACGGCGGTAATTTCAGATTAAAATAGCCATGTTGTCGCTGTGATCTCTGCCATACTTAAACTCTGGACACAAAGGAGTGGGTAGATGTCAAAGCAGTTATTAACGGTGATGACCGCCGTAAGCGCGTGCTCAATTGCAGCGGCTGTGCATGCGGCGCCAGACCAACTTGTGACTGAAAGGGACACGATTACGTCGGTTTCGCCTTTCTCGCAAGCGTTGACACGTGATGAGTACAGGGCGACGGAAGCAGGCTCTCCCCTTCGTAAACAGACGACATCGGCGGTGAGCCCTTTGCTGTACCACTCACTCGTCGACTATATCTACGCGGAAACCGATAGCGATGAAATCTGGTCGGACAGCGAACTTAATGCACAATTAAATTTGCAACTTGATATGGTCAATCTCGCGGGTTTTAGTCCCTTGTTTGAAGACAGGGTGACTCGCATGCAATCCTTGTATCAAGCGCAACGATTTGACGAATACGATCGTTTGGCGACCGACACTTTGTTGCTGTACATCAGCTACATTGCTGATGTACCGGAATTGGGCAAGCAGTGGTATTTTTCTGAAAGTTTAGTTGATGCACTTCCAAGGCCTTCAGCGACAGAAGTCGAATTGTTTGTTTTGGCGATTGAAAACAATACGCTACAAAGCTATTTACGGACTTTGTCATCGCCGATGATTTTGCAACCTGGATTCGACAATGCCTATATCGACTTACTTGCTAAATCTCAGTTGGAGGTGACGGCCTATGAACAATCAGGGTTACTTAGGAAAGGAGAACTTGTTGATCTCGAGCAGTATGGCCACTTACTCGCACGTTTGGCTGATTCTGAATTTTATGTTGAAGAGAAAGAAAACGGACTATTTGATGACTCTTTAGAAACCGCGATAAAACAGTTTCAAGCACTGTATGGGCTAGAAGATGATGGCATTATCGGCCCGAACACTCTGCAATGGCTCAATAAATCGGCAAAGGAAAAGCTAAGAATATTAGCCCTGAATGCCGAGCGTTCGAGACTTTGGCCGCAGCAGCGTGACAATATTATCTTGGTCAATGTACCAAGCTTTGAGCTTGAGTACTGGGGGGAAGGGCAGGCGCGCTTTGAGTCAAAAGTGATTGTTGGTCGATTGACACGTCAAACACCAATCTTTGAAACCAAAATGGACTCTCTGATTGTCAACCCTACTTGGAATGTGCCTTGGAAGATCATGGTTAAGGATATTATCCCCAAAGTAAAAAACGACCCTACGTACTTATTCGCTCAACGTTTTGAAATATTAGAAGGTTGGCACAACCGCGTCGTTGTCGATCCGACCATGATTAACTGGCAAGAAGTTCAAGCCAAGCGCTTCCCTTATCGAATGAGGCAGCAAGCGGGCTCCTCTAATGCGTTGGGGCAATATAAATTCAATACACCAAATGACAGAGCCATTTTTCTCCACGACACTCCCGGTAAACATTTGTTTAACGAAAGCAGTCGTGCGTACAGCTCTGGGTGTGTTCGGGTAGAACATGCTGACAAATTTGCCCAAGTCCTCCTGGAACATCAAGGGAAGTTGCTGAATGATTTGTCTACGTATCGCTCGAATAAGGCTATCTCTTTTAAGCAGCGAATTCCGGTGCATATCATCTATCAGACGGCGTGGCTTGAAGATGGCAAAGCTCACTTTCGTGCGGATGTATACCAATATGACATGCGCCGCGATGATGTAACAGAAACAGCAATGACAAAGAATTGATTTACGCGTCATGACTTCCTAGTGATGACGCGTTGAGTCAATATGTTCGTAGAAAGCGGGCTTAGCTCGTGACGCCTGAATACTTGTCATCACTAGTAGACAATGTCATAGTCTCGCTACTTTATTTGAATAGTAGGATTTACGATGAGTCTTAAGTATCAAGTCGTTCCAGTGACGTCTTTTTCGCAAAATTGTTCCATTGTTTGGTGTGATGAAACCATGAAGGGAGTGTTAATCGACCCAGGTGGTGATATTGAACAGTTGCAAGTGCTTATCGAAGAGTTGGGTGTTCAAGTAGAAAAATTAGTTCTCACTCATGGTCACCTTGATCATGTTGGTGGCACTGAGCCCCTTTCTAAAAAACTGAACGTACCCATTGTGGGCCCACACAAAGCGGATAACTTTTGGTTACAAGGGTTAGAGAATCAAAGCCAAATGTTCGGCTTTCCGCTAACCAAAGCTTTTGAACCAAACGAATGGTTTGAAGACGGTGATGTTGTGACATTTGGTAATCAAAGCTTGCAGGCTATCCATACACCAGGACACACACCAGGACACGTGGTACTTTTTAATGCCGCTGCAAAACAAGCTTTTGTTGGTGATGTCTTGTTTAAGGGGGGGATTGGACGTACTGATTTTCCTCAAGGGGATTACGACACATTGATTCAGTCGATCAAAGGTAAGTTATGGCCGCTAGGGAATGATGTTTCTTTTGTACCTGGTCATGGGCCTGAATCAACATTTGGCCATGAACGGGTATCGAACCCATTTGTCGCCGATGAAATGCCGCTTTACTAAGGCTTACTTTCTTCAATCAAGGTTTTATTCTTTAAATAGCTGTTGGTCTGCTGCTGCTAAATAGCGGCGGACCAAGCCGACGAACTTATCTGCACTTCTGTCTAAATCGGCTTCGGCAATAAAAATATCATACCCAAAAAACTCTCGCTGATATTTCATTCGGTTGGCAAGCATTGCCATAAGACCATGGTACTGAGTGCCATCAGTATCAATGTAAACACTTGAATCTAAGACAATATCTTCAAAAATTGTCTGTGGTGAAGTTTGCTGCATTCCGACATAAAGTAGAGCTCGTTGGCTTAACAAGAGATCGGTTGCGATTCGCGGACAAATGGCATTCAGGTAAGCGCCATAACTGTTGATTCGCAAGCCTACCCAAGGAAGAGGGGTATGCCAGCCATCTTTATGATGACTGCAGATCCCTACTCGTTCGATATCAGTCCAACGCAATGCCCATCCACCTTTAAAAAGATGCTGCTGAAAATGCGAAGCAGTAAGGGTAAATGTGACGCGACTTTTGATTACCGTGAAAAATGTGAATCCGAGGGCGACCGCCAGTAAACCGGCGATAATGAGTCCGAGTTTCCAGTTAGGCACCAAAAGAACGAGTGCGATACTGATTATCAAGCCTAGAAACGCAAAATTACGAAGACTCGGAGAATGCCATGAATAATCGTGGTTACTGATATGAATCGTTTCCATATTTGTGATAGTGCAACCTTCAGTGATGATTGAAAATGATGATCGACGGTGCATTTTATGACTTGATGATAATACGTAATGGACGGTGTTATTGATTAAATAATAGTCATAAACATGGAAAGTCGGCATTTTTCGCGACGCTTTGTGTCATGCCTCTACAAAAGTGGTCAAAATTTTGGTATAAAACGCGCTTCAAATTTTGACCACTGCTTACAGCGCAGTGAAATGGAGAGAAAACTCAATGAAACTTGCTCATAAGCGCAAAGTGCAATCAAAATTGCAAAAGCGCATTAAAGCGGTAGTTGCCAATACAGCAGCTGCAACAAAAACAATGAAACCTGTTGTAGCAAAAGCATCTGTAACGGAAAAAGCTCCTGTAGCTGATAAAGCAACTGCGACAAAAAAAGTGGAAGTAGCTCTAACTCCTAAGCAACAACAAGTATTAGATATTGTTGTTAAGCACACAGGTGGCATTAATTCTAAAGGAATTGGTCAGGAAGCCGGCCAAGAGGATGCAAAAGCAGCGTCTTGGGCAACGGGTGCTCTTAAGAAGTTATTAGATGAAGGTTTAGTTGCTAAAGAACAACTTGCTGGCAATAAAGTGATTTATAAAGCACAGTAATACTTCATTTTATTTAAAAACAAAAAAAGCCCCTTTCGAGGGTAATGCCGATCAGTTAAA
>NZ_JBFROV010000045.1:0-834 GCF_041471725.1 Vibrio sp. 10N.261.51.F12
AGATCATCTAAGTTCACTAACATACTTAGATCAATGCCAAAGCCTCGCTACAGAACAACTAACTGGAAACAATATAACCAAGCCCTAATCAATCGTGGTTCACTGACATTCTGGATTGATGAAGAAGCGATTCAACAGTGGAAGCAACTCAAGCAAGGTAAACGAGGTCGACCTCGATTGTTTAGTGACTTAGCCATTACGACCGCCCTCATGGTTAAACGAGTATTTTCAATGCCGTTGAGAGCGTTACAAGGATTCATCGATTCTGTTTTCAAACTCGCTCAACTCCCGTTGTCATGTCCTCATTATTCATGCATCAGTAAACGAGCCAAAACGGTTAATGTGTCATTCAAGACAAAGACCCGAGGCGCAATACCGCATTTAGCCATTGATGCAACAGGGCTTAAGGTTTACGGTGAAGGGGAATGGAAAGTAAAAAAACATGGTACTGACGGGAAGCGTCGAGTTTGGCGTAAGCTCCATTTAGCAGTAGACACTGGCACTCATGAAGTCATTGCGGCTGAGTTAAGTTTATCGAATGTCACCGACGGTGAAGCTCTTCCTAATTTACTGAATCAAACTCGTCGTAGAATCAATGAGATATCTGGTGATGGAGCTTACGACACAAGACAATGCTACGAAGCCATACGTATTAAACAAGCTGTTCCACTTATTCCACCGAGAGAAGGTGCTGCTTTTTGGGTGCGAGGTCACCCTCGTAATCTAGCGGTAGCTTGCCAGAAATTATACGGCTCAAATAAACATTGGAAAAAGAAGTATGGTTACCATAAACGGTCACTTTCAGAGACGGCCATGTTCCGTGTAAAGACACTG
>NZ_JBFROV010000046.1:0-91189 GCF_041471725.1 Vibrio sp. 10N.261.51.F12
TAAATCTAGAAAGCCAAAATCATATAATTTTTTTTGATGGCCCCTTACTCGAACCGGGCTCATTCCTGCGAGTCTTCCAATCTTTTTTCTACTGAGTGTATCAACGTAGCCAAAGTCATTAGAGTGATAAATTAGCAATAGTAAAACTAATCTATTAGCGAGGTTGATTTTGCTTGGAAAATTTGTGCCCGATATGATTTGAGGTGCTAGTTTGCAGAATGGTGAGCTTTTATCGATGTTGTTAACTCTATCGATAGGTGGCGTTACTTTATAATGATAACTGTGACTACCCTTTGGTGTCTTCCTGTCCCTCCTTACCAGAAGTTCTCCACACTCAAGTTCCTCGATGGCTTTACTTAACGTGCTCTGGCTTAGCCCCAATGAAAGCCTTATTTCCTTAGTTGTGCTCTTTAGCTCAAAGGAGGAGGTGTTTGAGTATAGAAGCAGCTTAATCCAAACCATTTTAGCTTCAGGTGATAAGGCTGTGACGTTAGGATTATTATCAAGACTTAATAAGAAGTTCAGTATCAATTTCAGGCTCTTCATTAGATAAACCTAGTAATAGAAGGGGTTGGTAATAGGTATTAAATAGAGATCGAATACTACGTACTTCACATGGTATTTAAAGTAGTACTCAACAAATCTGATGATACTGTCACGTTAAAATTTCCTAAGTAAGTTAAGATGGTGTGATATGAACAATTGAGACATTGAGTATGAATGGTAAAGATGACTTACAATCTTGGTTAACCAAATCTAAGGCTCAAGAGCAGTGGGCTAAGGGATACTTGCTAAAAAAGGCCAAAGGGCTCTCTGGCGTATATGGGGTTGATGTTGCTAGATCGTGGTTAGAAGGAACGAGTGCGCAGGAGTTCCTTAAAGGTTTGAGTGTTAGTGATATATCCCATCGAGAACTATTGAGAAGTGCTCGAAGTGCATGGCGCACGAAAGTAGCAAGGAAGAAGATAAAACCAAAGTCTGTATCTCTACTAATGAGACCTACTCATTAGTAGAGATAATGTCAAAAAGTCGTAATTCATCAATAAAAAACGTGGTTGAGAATCTATTAAATAGGTCGGTAAATGACGTGCACATGATTCAACAAGCGGAGTCGATTAAAGATAAGTTTGACAATATGAATCAAGAAATTGAGCGATTGGATAAACTTGTTGAAGAGTTAGAAACAAAACATGCAAAAGAAATTATTGTTAAAAGTTCTGAGATTAACGAGCTACAGTTAGCAATAGAAAAAATGAAGAATGGGAATCAATCGTTAGATGTTGAAGAGCCGAAAGCTATCTATGCAAACAAACATAGAAATGCTGTCGGTCAGTTTTAATCAGTTTATTAAACTGTGATTGAAGCTATAAAGCTAAAAGTTTTCACCAACAACTTTAATGGCTTTCCTACCCGTTAGTGAGCCAGTTCCTTGAGCTGCTGTTTCGATATGTTCACTCCACCAGTGCATCATAGGACGGCGGCGCTCTAGGTAATCAGTTCGATTGTACGTAGCACGTACTTCATTTTTATCGATATGAGCTAAGGCCGCTTCAATTAAGTCGGACTCAAAGCTTTGTTCATTGAGAGTTGTAGAGGCGAGGGCTCTTAGTCCATGAGCGTGAAGTTTTCCTGCATAACCCATACGTTTAAGTGCCATGTTTGCAGTTTGGCTATTCATCGCTTTCTTGGGGTCACTAGCACTAGAGAACACGTAGACGGAGTGACCAGATAATGCCTGCATGATTGTTAGGATTGCCAACGTTTGGTCTGTTAGTGGTATTCTATGTTCTTTGCGCTTTTTCATTCTTTCAGCAGGAATAATCCAGAGATTGTTTTCAAAATCAATTTCGTCCCAACGTGTACCACTGGCTTCACTTGGTCGCGCTAAAGTATGTAGTTGCCATTCAATAAGGCACCGTGTTTGGATTTTAATACTCGCTTGATTTAATGCGCTCATTAAGTCTGGAAGCTCAGCAGGTTCGATGGTAGCCATGTTCTTTTTGGATGGTGTATCGAAAGCTGCGCGAATTCCAGCAAGAGGGTTGGCGTGTACTAGGCCAGTGTTCACAGAAAAAATCATCACTTCATTGAGTCGTTGAGCGACTCTTTTTAGTGTTTCTAAGTTGCCTTTTATTTCTAGTGGGCGTAGTACTTTTATCACCATTGGTGCAGATATTTGGGATACCGGAGTTTTTCCCAAAGACGGGAAAAGGTGCAGCTCGAATGAGCGCCAAATATCATCAGCGTGATCCGGGGTGACTTTCTTCTTTTTCTTGTCAAACCAGCTCTCAGATACATTGCGTAATGTATGCACAGTGATGGCAATATTTTCTTCTTGTTTCTTTTGCCTATGTTCTTTGGGGTCGATACCTTGGCTAATCAATTCACGATGTTCTGCTGCAATTTTTCTTACTATCGCAAGTGATAGATCCGGATAGTTGCCAAGAGTCATACGAATTCGTTTTAGTGAGACGGGGTGTTTATAGATCAGGCACCAGACTTTATTGGCGTTCTTCCTCACTCGTAGCTGTAAGCCGTTACCATCGTAAAGGTCGTAATCTTTATCTTTCGGTTTGGCTTGTTTTACTTCTGTTGCAGTTAGTTGTGTAACTCTTCTTGCCATAATCAACATCCCCATACAAAAATAGACACCCAAGAATGGCACCTTTTTGTTTTGGGTGTCTATCTGGGTGTTTATTATCTTGAGCTGTTACCGAACAAAAGTAAACCTCAGTGGATAGTGGTGGATTGTAAGTTGTTGATTTTAATAAGTTACAGGCACAAAAAAAGACGCCCGTGGACGTCTTTAAATGTTGAATTGGTGGAGCTGGCGGGAGTTGCCATGAAACACCTTATAAGTCATTGAATTCAATGCTTTGCGATTTTTTGTTCGTGTGCTAATTAACGAATTAGTACCATACATTAGTAGGTTTTGTAGGTGTTTTCAATGAGTAAGTTGATGGTCGTAGTTAAGAAATCAATAGAATGGTTATTTGATGGGTTCAGCTCCCTACTTAGGAGTTGAACCCGCGTCCGTTTATTTTGGGTCTAGCTTTCGTTTAGATCTTGCTTCTAACTCACTTCTCAATTGGGTTACTTGCTTTCTTTGATGGCTGGGTAGTTCAGCAGTAGATAACTCTTCAAAGGTTTTGATTAGTCGATTGATCTGCCTATTTTGCTGGCGATAATCATTTTCTTCCTTGGCTTGAAACCACTTATCTGCTTGTGTTTGTAACTTAATGATAAGAAGTTGAGCATCTTTAGCCTCAGCTGCTTTTTGCTCTCTATATTTCCATGCTTCAAGTCGCCTTCCTCGAGCCTTCTCGTGAGGCTTATATTCTTTGTGGTCTAAGCCTGTATGTTTAAGTACTGCTGCATTAAAAGCCTGTTTTAGCAAAGCGGTACACTTCTTTTGTTGTAGTTTTCTTAATACTTTACCGTTTAAAACCTTTCCGATTATGAGATGAACATGATCTCCAGCCCCACGAGTACCAGATTGCTTTTGCTGATGTAATACAGCACGGATCTGATACTTGAATTGTTTTAACTCTTCAGGTTTGAGCTCTAGCAGCTTACTAATTGCTAAACAGCAATCACTTATGATTGCTTTCCAATTTTCAGGTGTTGGTCGATGGCCTCTCGGTAAGGTTAAAACATACTCCATAGCATAGCTGGATATAGGCCTACCACCCTTGCGATTAAGGTGCTGCTTTACTCGGAACTGCTCCCCAACTAGAGCAATCCTTTGTGAGGTTTTAGCGCTTCCGAACAATGAAACTATAGCTTCTGTAGTGCGGTGATTTGGGTGGTTTTCAGCTAATAGGTAACGCTCTCTTGCCATTACCCCATCGGTGCCATGTTTTGTTGCCTCGGTTGTTATCGTCCAGTTTTTAATCATACTTTTCCTAAAGCATATAAATTCAAACAACCTATTTCAATCGTGTTGTATTCATGAGTATTCCAGATAGGCAAACCTCGTGCTTCGCTGAGTATTTTGCTTCTGGTGAGATTGGGGTACCCCCTCTCAACTCCCCCTAAAAAAAGTTGAACTACTTCTACTCAATTTGTATGTTTTAAGAAAATCATGGAAAAACAGAATTTTGAGAAGAACTTAGCCAATAGCATGGCGACACCAGAAATGAAGTCAGAACAAATCCGTTTGGTTGTGTTGATGCATTGTCAAAATGCAGGTTTCGTAAGCAAAAAAGATCAGGAAGCTAACACACCCAGATATGAGTGGTTATTAGAGGTTCTAGAGTTGAATCTGTTGTCGCTAAACTTACTAGATCAAATCATCTTAGATGTGAGCAATCAGCTTTTCCCTTTAGATGTAAAAACAGAAATTGATGCTAAGGCGATTTCGATTGTTAAAGATATAGCCACAAGAGTAATGGCAACTGCAGTTATCTACCCTTCTCCTAATAGTGTTGAAGTGACCACTAGTACAAAGCAGAGGCTTGAAATGAAATAGTGTCAACCTATCAGACAGTTGATCGTTATTATGATGTTGTCCCCTGAATTATGCCTATCGCTACTTCAGGGGGTTCTCTTTCATGACTTACACAAAATTATTTCTGTTAGATACTGGGGAGGGGCAAACTTGAATCGTTTCATCAGCTAAACTCATAACTAGTTTCCCCAATGCTGTGATTTGAGTGAGAGTGTTAACCACGATCCAACAATAAATTTCATTTATTGCCGACTCGCGATTGATATGAAAAGCGATAACCAAAGTTTCAGGGATTGAAAAAAGAACCTACAATCCCTACATTTTTTAGAAATTCGTAGGTGTTGTAGGTTGGTTATTTTCTATCGGAATTCGGGATGAATCTCAAACTGCTTTCTCGGGGACTCAACCCACCTGATGTAACCTTTGGATTCAAGCTCATCTAGAGCCTCTTCCCTTGAGTTCTTCGCCGTGAGGTTGCTCCATCCCTTCTGTGCTAGCTGCTGCTTGGTGAATGAGCCATCAAATTTATCAAGCCTCTCTAGCAGAGATCGTGCTGGACTTGAGTTCTTCTTTTGTGAAGAGTGTTTTCCAATTTGAATTATTTTTTGCATATGGGCATCGAGATATTCTAGCCATTTGATAGCTCTTTCAAGGTTATGAACTCGAATTCGTTTGGAGTCAGAGGATTTAATATCCGCACAGTTTTCAGCTTCCTCAATTAGATGGAAAATCAATGATAACTTTGCCACCAAAGCAGGGTGTTTTCCTTTAATAGCCTGCCAACTCTCATCCATGTCTCGAATCTTTGTTGCGAACTCTTCTGACCAGCTTCCCCACAATAGTTGTGCATCACTATTGAACCTGCAAGTTTCAGTTTCATTGTGTTCAACATTAGCCAGTTTCATGAAGATACTGGACACAACTTCTTTGTGCTCATGGTCTGGAGCAACATCCGTATAGGAACCTTGATTTGATTCAGGAAAAACAGCCAGTTGAAATCGCTCAAACAACCCATCATTCCCTTTTCCAGAGTTTCGGTCTTGCAATACTTCTGATAACCGAGATGGTTGTATTCCTCCGAGAATTGAAACTGCTAGAGAGGGAATTACGATGTTTTCTCGACCAACTCTCTCCACTACATAAGGCGACTTTGATGCATTGAATGCCTGCAAATACATCGCACGCTCATGTTCTCGTCCATTTTTAGCCAGCTCTTTCAGCCAACCTACCAATTCATCACGGAATAAAAGTAGGCCGTTCGGGTTGCCTACAAGCTTAATCAGTAGAGCCTCGATCGTTGTATCATTAGCTATTAAAGCTCTCACTAATGCTTGAGGTTCATCTGTATTCGCAATTTTGTCTGAAAGCTCCCTTGCTTCTTGTTCACGCCCTTCGGAAAGCAAGGATTTAAGCTCAGATTTCATTTCATTTTTCTGGCTCTCAACCAACTCACGTTTTACTTCTGCGTATTCGGCACTAGCAATGTTCATTGGGTCGATGATCTTTTGTTGCACGTCATGTAGGAATGCCATTGCAGCTTCCATGCTGGGTGTTTTTTTCATTGAAGGAGTACCAATAACCATTCCCCATAGTATTGGGCTCACCTTCCACCCTGTATCAAACTCTTTAGGTTGAATCTCAACCGATTGACCGACCAATGCCCCGATACAGACGAGTAGAGATATAGCAATATAGTCCACGGGCGCATTATCCATGCGTTGCGCCTCACGTGTTGCAAACTTCTGCATTGATGAGGGCAGCAAATCAATATCGAAAGGCGGTACTGCGATCATCTCGGTTGTTAATGGCTTAGGCTGTTGCCATTCATAACTTGTTGCCTGTAGTTCAGCCGCTGGCAGTAATACCGGAGGGGTAGAAGATATCTCAGCATGGTTGACAACATGTTTAGGTGGATAACTAACCGCTACATTAGAGTCATTGACACCGTTACTAGCCACTGTACCGTTCTTGGCATCCTGTTTATTCGAGCAAGCCGTAGACCCCTTTGTAATTACAGCCGATTCTTGTTGAGGTGCTGTCTTCTTTGGTTGTATGGCATTGTAGAGTCTCTCGACAAGTTCAAAATTCATCATTGAGCGTTCCCAGTGTTACTGATGGTAAGGTGTGACGTGTTTTGTAAAGGATGTATCGATTGTATTCACGCATTCCGCAAGCAAATCAAGAGGATATGAATGACCATAGGTCGAGTAGGTAAACCCGTGCTTGCTGTGCCCAACTAGTGCGTTTGCGAGTTCTTCCTTGATACCGGATTTCATCAGCTCTGACGTAAAATTGTGTCGCAGCGAATGCAGATCATGTCCAGTTCCAAACCCATTTTTATCCCGCCAGTATTGAGCCCATTTAGTCGCGTTCGTACTTTTCATACCTTTGCGAACAGGTAGTTCTGGAAATAGCTCGCCACTTAAATTTGTGGCGAATTCAATGAACCCTAGCCGGAGTAGCTCTTTGGCGATTGGAACCTGACGAACTGAATTTTTCGTCTTGACTCGCTGTTCCTCACCCTCATCGGTAATGAGGATGTACCAAATGTTATTACGCTGAATGATATTTTCAGCCCTGAGTTGACATACCTCGTTCAGACGTGCACCTGTATAGCGCAATAACAACGGAACCCAGTAGTGATATGGTTTTTTTGGGGTACCAGATGTGAACCAACCAAACTTGAACAAAATAACCAGTTGCGCCTCGGTAAGAGGAAAGCGTTGATTTGGGGTTTCAGACTTACCTGCTTTCACCTTCATACCACAGAAAGGGTTTATGTCAGTGACCTCCATTTTCTGTAAGTATTTGAAAAAAGAAGAACATGCTTGAATCTTGCCCCTTACTGTAGCTGGTGCTAGTACTTGCTCATTTAGTGCCTTATTTATGGCGATCGCCTGAAACAAATCTAGGTCCTTAAAGCACTTCTTCTTGTGTACATTAGAAGGTACTTGCATTAACAAGCGCTTAGCCATTAGCGCATCTTTCCCACGAATGTCAGAGATTTGCTCTTTATTGGTCAGAAACAATACTTGAGAGATTTTTGCGATGTTTTCATCGACGGTGTGTAATTCTTGGCCTTCACCAAGAAGATATTTCCGATACTCGTTAACCCAATAATCTATAGGGTTATCACCTGTAAATTTATGTTTGATGTATTTAATGAGGGTTTTCATTATTGCTCCTGAAATAACCTTAGTCGACAAATTTACTGTCTTTTCGATTATTATGATGTGAGCAAATAGAATCGTATTCAATCCCCTCCGTGGCACAAAAGCTATATAGGTTGATCTTAATCAAGTTTGTAAACTACTGTTTTTAAAGTAAAAAAACACTTGATCATGAGTCGGTATAGCTTATGTTTTGGGTTGTTTTTTAAGTTCTGAATAATAACTAAAAAACACTTAAACATAATGCTAAGTGTTTGATTAATCATTGCGTGGTTATTTGTTTTTACATGACTTTTTTTATTTTTTAAAGTTTTCTATAGTTTAAAAAGTTTAAAAAACTCTAATATTTAGACTAGACATTAAGTCTATATTTATATGCTTTATGCACATATTAAGAAAGGAGCCTTAAAACCAAAAAATAAACTGGTCAGACCTCTTTTTGGTTGTTTTTTTGGTCCATCAGCGCAAGGTAGTATATCTTTTCACTTCATTGGACGTTTCATCTTTCAGATTTATGGTAGTGATCATTAGCAATTTTAGTGAAAGGCTCTTTCTAAAGTGGTCAAAAGTTGTTCTGCCATGAAAGTGTCCGATGATCTCGGATACTGCAGTTTCGGGGAATTTTCTTTTAGCTAAGCAAAAGCTCTTAGTAGTATAGGACGACCTATAAGCCAAGCTCAATGAAATCAGCGAGGAAGGGGCTTTACGGCGCGAGCTGAGGTTCTTTTGGTACTGCTTTTGAGCAATACTCCATTTGCTCAGAGAGTTATAGTTACTACATTCACAGGTAATTCGGGAAACTTAATTCAGAATAGTCATTTACACGCAGCAAGGTTAATGCAGAAGCTCAAGCGGATGTACTTGGATCTTTGAGAGCTGACTCATACACGATCTGACACTTGTGGTGGTGAAGCGTGACCTAATCGTACAGACTGTTCCTTATGTCACGAAAAAGCGCTTCTGGACAAAAATCAGTTTCATCGATTATTTTCCATTTGCATATTAAGTTACAAAAGTTGAGGAATCCGAGTAAAGGATTCCTCAAATAGCTACAGATATCTCAGTTTATGTTGAAATTAACTCTTGGAGCTGTTGGCGTACATCGCGGCCTTGTCCGTCTTGTTCAACAGCCATAATGAACAGACACTTCCCATTGCTCAGTTCTGCCCACTTATCACCGATAGCACGCTTTCCCGCTGAGTCATCATTGGTTACATATGCTTCACCTTTGTACTCTACGACCAACATTCGTCCATCGTTAAGTTCACATACAAAGTCTGGGTAAAATTTATTATGAGCCAATGGCAACCAGAATGACGCTTGATCCCGGCGTACCAGATTACGAATCCAATATTTTACCTCTGGTAGACCATCTATGGCTTTAGCACACTCGTATTCCTCACCTGTAGCTTTCAGATCCTCAATAAGGTTCTGCGGAAAGTAATGTTTTTGAAATTTGTAGCGACCAGAATAGTAAGGTGGACGAGATGGGTAATGGCTCGGCTCGAAGTGGTACATGAATTCATCGGATACACACGCTGTACTTTCAGCACCGAACAAGCACGCTTGATACCCAGTTCGCTGAGCTTGTTTACGGTACAGGCGGATGAGGTCTCGAATAGCACGGGCCAATGGGAACTTATTGCGAACCAAAGCTGTAAGGGTCAAGTTACGTTTTTGAAGCAAATTTTTGACAAGGCGACCTAAGAAGCCAACAAGCTGATGTTGCAGCACGTCCGGTTGTCGCAATTCCCTATCTAGCCAGCGGACGAGATCTTGTTCTGTAACGTCAATAAAGCCTTGGTTGAAAGCGATGACTTCCTTTTGGTCGGCAACCTTGTAGGTGAGTGACTTACCATCCATGTCAATCGCAAAACTATTGCTTGTCTCGTTCATTACAAAGTTGGTCAACTCTGCTGGGTAGTCGAGCAGATTCCAGCTGTGTGCGTGAAGGAAAACCTCTGACTCAACCAGTTCCAACTCGCCTTGTTCCATCATGCACAAATAAGGAAGCGAGCCGAATTTTTCCCCACGTTCTGATGGTGCCTTCATAGCTTCGATTGCCTGATTATGTACTCGAACATCACGTTCAAAGGCTTTACGTTTCTTGCCCGATTTTACATGTTTCGTTAGCGCTTTTTGTATGCTTGGTGAAACTTCGCCAGTCACTTTGACTACTGCGGTGTCGGTTTGCTCATCCCGAGTCATCGTAATCTGTTTCTTCTCTAATTCGGAAAGAATTGTTAAGTCTGGTAGATCCTCAACCTCTACTACAATAGCGGGAGATGGTGTCGGTTTTGCTTGAGTTTGCTTCGGCTCACCACCAAATAGATCCCCTTGACCACCCGTCGGAGCCTGCTCTCGTAAAAATGCTGCGATCTCCATTTCTTCAAAGCCCATAGCGATGAGCTTATCCGTCAGCTCTTGAGCTGCTTTTGCGAACTTCGACGTCGCAAGATGCGCATAAGCACGGTTCAAGTCTTCAATGGCTCGACGGCTGGCATACGGCATACGCAGCACACGACCAAGTAGCTGTTCAGCATCTTTACTAGAAGATACTTGCTTTACCGAGCAGAATACGTAGGCAAAGGAGCAATCCCAACCTTCTTTAAGGGCTTCGATAGTAATGATGTATTCAATTGGGCAATTTTGATCGAACAGATTGATCCCATCTAATTCTCGTTGGCTACCTGTTGCTACAGCAATCTTATCTTCAGTAATGCCAAGTTGATTGATCAGGTGGTCTTTAAGTACTTCAACAGTGACTTCACCTTTTTTGTTTTCAGCTTGGAACAAGGCTATTGGGCGGATGTAGTCCTCATCTTTTTGAGCGTCAGTCTGTAGCTTGTTACGTGTGATCACTGCATCCTGAACTGCATCTTGCCAGTTTTGATGCTCTGTCAAAACAATCGGCAATTTAATCATCTCTTCGGCTTTCAATTCGGCCGCTGAGACGTGAAATAGAATGTTACTACCGTTTGCGCTAGTGGTATTTGGTGTAGCTGTAAACTCAATGACAGCAGCAGGGTGTACACGTCGCAAGGTGTCAAAGGTTAAGCTGGTACGAGCATTATGAGCTTCATCCACGATCACCACTGGCCGATACAGGGCTAATAGGTTCGCAAAAGAGAATTTGATGTTGCCAATCTCACGACTACTCAAACCATTCTCTTGTACATCAGCCTCAGAAACCGTCTCTAAGAGCGGCAAAGAAGGGTGGTTTGCAGAAACCTTGGCAAAGTGAGGCTCAAAGTTTTCGTGATAAGCGTACACCTTGCGACCAGAGGTGTCAGTAACTCTCAGGTTAGCTAGGGTCGATACGACCACAATAGCTTTGTTGCCTAAATCTTGTGGCCGAATTTGAGTCACTTCATCAATATCGAGCACCAGTACTTGGCGATTAAAAGCGGCATCAAGTTTTTCACGATAAGGATGGCCCGGTGTTTTCAATGCTTCTACCGTTTGATCGCGAATCGTGATGCTTGGTACTAGCCACAGTGCAATAGGGGCTTCGGTCTCTAGGTAATGACGTGCGGCAACGTCAACAGCATGTGAGCCCAGAACGGTTTTACCACCACCAGTTGGGATACGCATACAAAAATACGGAACTTGCTCGAAACCGTAATCACGATAGGCATGTGGGGGGAGTTCTTGCTCTTCCAGTGCCAATTTGTAAGCATCTTCTACACTGTCGCTGCTTAGGCAGTGAGAAAGGAAAGATTGCATCACATCAACGGCACGTTGTTGATAACCTTTTAACTTAAACATTCTGTGGATTCCTTATCAAAGAGTGCCGACGTCGTACGGGATCTGCTTAAACGTGATGTTAGCTTGCTTCAAGCGAGCCTCACCTAAACGACTAGATTCACCGTAAATCACGATACGTTCATGTTTATCGATGTCCGGTAAATTGTTGAGTACTTTACTTGTTAGTACATTGCCACCTGCTGGTCGGCGATCACCTAGGATGCCGTTATATAGCAAGTAGTATGCCGTGTCATTATGGACCCCCAGTAATGGGGTATCCGCTTTATTGCCAAGTGGTGTTTTGGTTTCTAAATACCAGATATGTGACGCTAAGGTTGGGAACTTAATGTCAGTATTGAGGCAACCGTATTCGTCGAATACAGCTTCGCCTAGCTTATAGAAGCGAAAACCTCCACCGCCAGTCCATTGGACAGAACTGGAAATCCCGCCTAATTCACCATCAATAACTTGTGTTAATCGAGGAACACAGTGGGAAATAGCATGCTCGCCAATTTCTACCCCAATAAAGCTTCTTCCCATTTTGTGAGCTGTTGCTGATGTAGTTCCTGAGCCCAAAAATGAATCAAGGACTAAATCGCCTTCGTTAGTTGCGATTGTTAGAACAGTTTGAATTAGCTTTTCTGGCTTTGGTGTTGTGAAGGGGTCATCACCAAATAAAGCTAGCATCTCTTTCATTGCATCTTGAGTATGGCCTGCAAGAGTATGCTTCCAAAGGGACATGGGCATCATTCCCTTGTTTATCTCAGAAAAAAAATTCTTCAATGCTGGCTTAGTATTTTTACCTGACTTACCCCACCAAATACGATTCTCAGCGACGTGTTTACTGTGGACTTTTTTTGACATTGCCCATACACGGGTCTTACTTGGCCAGATTTCTTCACCAGTATTTGGTTGTAGGATTGGATAATACAGATTGGGTCTTTCATCTGAGGAATAACGACATGTATAGTCCATAGCCTTCCAAGGCCCTCTCGGGTCTTCATCAGGATTCTTATACCTTCCAGTTTGATCCTCTGTCATCGGCAACAAGTTTCGTTGGAAAGATGAGCTTTTTCGGTAACAAAGAATATGGTCATGGACATAGCCAAGGTCTTTGGTATCTGGCGGCGGAGCATAACGCTTTTCCCAAGCTACATCACAAATGAAGTTATTACGTCCAAAAATCTCATCCATTATTACCTTTAGATAGTGCGCTTCATTGTCATCGATGGAAACCCAAATACTACCATCTTCAGATAACAGTTCTCTTAGTAACTCTAAGCGAGGATAGATCAATGAAAGCCAACGGCTATGTTCCAAGTTGTCATCGTAATATTTGAAAGCACTCTTAGTATTGTATGGAGGATCAATAAATATACATTTAACTTTGCCTGCATAATGAGGTATCAAGGCTTTAAGCGCCTCAAGATTATCACCTTGAATCAGTAAATTTTCATTATCGGCATCACCATAGGAGTGCTCTGGTACTTCTTCCAGTAGCCTGTAAGTACATTTTTGAGACGTTGTTATCGCTTCGTCTTTGTTAAGCCAATTCAAAATGGGCATTTTAGATCCTCAAATTTTATCTACGTCTAAGCCAGCTTGCTTCAATCGGCTGGTAAGGTTTCTCATTTTGCTAAATTCGGTGCCGTAGCTGGGTTTGAGGCCGACTTCTTCGCAAAACTCTTTTGCTGTGATGTCTTGAAGTTCGTCAGCGTATTTAATCGACTGCAAGTGCAACTCAGCCATAAAGCCGTTCCGTGGAGCTGAAGCAAGTGCTTTCTTAATATCTTCTCTAATCATTTTGTCCATAATGTACTCAATATGATTTATAGTGCTCGCTGGAGATTTTAGCAAAATTAGCTAAAAAAGCTAATTGGTCTTAGACGAATGGGCACTTATGAAGTGTCATGCTGAATTGTAAGAAAGGAAAAAGCCGAGTGAAGCTAATAATGGGGTAAAAGTGAGCTAAAGTAACCTGTCAGATCTGATTGTATCGCTGTTAGATGACTGGCAGATAATGTCCTGATTAATCCAGTTTAAATTCCTCGTACCACTACAGTACAGACATAGCAAACAAGGTAAAGAGGATTCTTCAGAACACATTCCCCATATGCAATAATGAAGAGCCATTCTGATAGAGAATGGTGCTTGGGTTCTCGAATAAAGCTTTATTATTCAAACCCTTAACGGGTGCACCAATAGAGTCTGTTACACCGCTACCGCAGTAGCCTACATTGAAAGCCCCTTAAATGGGGCTTGCCTTTTGATTAGATACTAACAACTTTCCAATAACTCAACCTTTGAACAACCTCAACTTGTTGGTTTACATGCTCTTGATAGTCGACTTCTACACAACTGTTGAACCTTGAAGTCACTTTAGTTCAAGCACACAAACGTTTGAATACGTTCGGTGGCTTTATCCTCTAGCTTTACGATGTTTTCGTGCAGTAGATTGATGGACAGATTCTTACCGTACCTGTCGAAAGTGATGCTTCCATGACTGTGCCCAATAAGTTCTGCTACAACGGTCTCAGACACCAATTGTTCCTTTAGTTCAGTCGCAAAAGTATGTCGAAACGAGTGGAAATCGAGCCCTCTTCCAAACCCCAATGCCCTCTTATGACGTCCATACCACTTAGATGCAGAGGTACCATATCCATCACGTTCATGTTTTAGCTCAGGGAAGATTCTTGGTGTTTTAAGAGTCTTAATAAAGTCTATAAAGCCAAGCTTAATGAGAACAGGGTGTAATGGGACTTTACGGCGGGAATTTAGGTTCTTTAGGCGCTGCTTTGGTTGACTATCGTTGATATCGATTACCCATAGGTTGTCGACTTGGATTACGTCACAAACGTAGAGTTGGCTTAACTCATTGAGCCGTGCACCAGTGTAGCGAGCAAGCAAAGGTAGCCAGTATTGATAATTGTGTCTGAACTTCAGCTTTGTATAGATTTCTGAGCTAAAAATAGTAGATAACTGGGTAGGGGTATAGGCACTCTTTGCCTCGCTGATCTTTTTATCACTGGTAAATCTGAAAACCTTAAATGGATTTATATCGCAATACTCCATTTGCTCACACCATGTAAAGAATGAAGATGCTTTTTGGAAATAGTCTTTCACACTGCTATTGCTAAGTGTGGGTAGACCTATTTCACTATTTTTTTCAATTGCTTCTAGTCCAGAAAGTCCCGTAAATACATCGTGTTTCTTTATATTTGTAGGGTAATGATAGAGTAGTTGTCGGACTCTTTCCGCATCTGGTCTGCGAATTTGGTTGATAGATAGCTTACCTGAGAGCTCTAGTACCACTTTACACTTTAAGTAGGCGGCCATGGCTGTTTTTTCGGTAATATGACTTCGTTTGTACGTGAGGTACTTACCTAGCGCATTTATTGGTGCGAGTTTAGTTGGTTGCCTCTTTGGTGTGTGAATGGTTGGAGTGATATTACTTGAAGTAGCCAAGAGCTCGGGATTGGATTGCTTGTTTATAACTTGCCTGATCTCTAGCTCCAGCTTTAAAGCTTCTATGATAGCCAAATCCTTGGAAGAGGTATTCAGGGACTTTTTGATCTCTCTTCTTCCATCAAAGAGCGGTCTATGTTGCTTTGAGATCTGATACCGGAACTGCCAAATACCAGATGAGGATATCTTTAGATAGCGCATTTTTAGTACCAACTTTTAGTACAAGTGGCACACGAACGAAAAATAAAGACAAAAAAAGGCGGTAAGTCAATAACTTACCGCCTTTCCAAACGTTTGGTGGAGCTGGCGGGAGTTGAACCCGCGTCCAAAAATCATTCATCATTGGTACTACATGCTTAGTCGATCTTTAATTTCACCAAGTACCTGCGAACCGACACGCTAGTAAATGACTATCCTGAATTAAATTTCGAACTTCATCTCTCAGGCGGGAGAATCCGATCTAGCTAGTTTGGGTTTGACTCTTTGTTATTCCCCGTCTTACAAGCGGAAGCTAGGGCAAAGAGGCTCTCAGCAGGTTATTAAGCTGCTAGTGCGTAGTTTTCGTCGTTTGCGACTATTTTTTTGCGGCTTTTAACGTGGCCAACCGCCCCACGGCATGCACCTCAGACTTCAAAATTCCTGTCGAATCCTAAATCAGCCCCAAGTGTTATTTTTCATAGTACCAGAAAAGCTAAGCCTGTCTAGTAGCTGAAAGTTCAAGTGGTTAAGATTAGCGCAAATTACTCTTCATAACTCGTGCTTTGTCTCTTGCCCAGTCTTTTTCTTTTAAATCTTCGCGTTTATCGTGCAGCTTTTTACCTTTAGCCACACCGACTTTGAGTTTTGCCCAAGAGCGAGACCAATATAAAGAAAGCGCGATGAGTGTCATACCTTCACGATTGACACGACCGATAAGGTTATCGAGCTCCTTGCGGCGCATAAGCAGTTTGCGCACACGTGTGGGTTCGGCCACTATATGAGTAGACGCTTGATTTAGCGGGAGAATAGACATGCCACTGATGTAGGCTTCGCCATCGCGTACAAAAACGTAGCTTTCGACGATGTTAGCTTTGCCCTGACGAAGTGATTTGACTTCCCAGCCCTGTAGCTCAATACCAGCTTCGATATCATCTTCAATGTGATATTCGTGGCGAGCCTTTTTGTTTTGCGCGATAGTGTTACTACCCGCTTTATTTTTTGAGTTCTTTTTTACCATAGTGGCGCCATTATAAGGTGAGTCTGGAGTTTTAGGAAAGGCTTTTGTTTCCGCCCTATGAATTTACCACGACTCGCCAGTGCTTTGATATATTTGTCTTGAATGAGTTGGGAGCTTGAGCTGAATCATGGATATCAGTAGAATTGAACCTAGCCTTTTATTACGAGATGTATTTATGCCACAAGTGAAGCGTTCAGCGTTAGTGATGTTCAGTGCTGACCAAATGTTCAACTTGGTCAATGATGTTGCCAGTTATCAAGAGTTCTTACCAGGGTGCTCCGGCTCTCGAGTGCTTGAATCATCGTGTGTTGGCATGGTGGCATCGGTTGATGTATCGAAAGCGGGCATTAGTAAGACGTTTACAACGGCGAATACTTTGGTTCAAGGCAGCGAGATATTGATGGAACTGGTTGATGGCCCTTTTAAGGCGCTAAAAGGAGTTTGGTCGTTTATTCCTTTGGATGATCAAGCGTGCAAGGTTGAACTTAAACTCGATTTTGAATTTTCTAGCAAGATGATCGAGCTGGCATTCGGTAAAATATTCCATGATGTCACCAGTAATATGGTGAATGCTTTCACCAAGCGTGCGAAAGAGGTGTATTGAAATGAATGCTGAACAGCCATTGATCCACGTTGAAGTGGTGTATGCATTACCTCAAGAGCAACGTGTTTTTACTATCGTGGTCAATCATGAATTAACGGTAGAAGAGATTATCGAAAAGTCAGGGGTATTAGCGGTCTACCCTGAGATTGACTTAAAGATGAATAAAGTGGGTGTTTTTAGTCGCAATGTAAAACTAGATGCAACCGTGAGAGATAAAGATAGAATTGAGATCTATCGCCCTTTGCTTGCTGATCCTAAAGAAATTAGACGTAAACGTGCGGAGCAAGCTAAAGCGGGTAAGTAACTTGTCATTTATGCCGCTACAAGAGTGCGAGGAAAAGCCTCAAGTATGACAATGTTAAATAATAAAAAAGCTCGCGATGCGAGCTTTTTTATTTGGATTTAGTTCAGGCTTTCGAAAAACTGATCACTCGCTTCGTAATCACCAGAAATCGTCGTTAATGTGCCGGTGGCGTCGAAGTCGACGACAAGATTTCGTTGTACTGGGTCATTGTGGCCCTTCGTCGCATGGTAGACGTAATACCAAGTATTAGGGTAACCATTTTCGATAAGCATCGGTGATCCAAGAACAAAGCGAACCTGTTCTCTTGTCATACCAAAACGTAACTGTTCAACCGCATTTTGTTCGACAAAATTACCTTGGTTGATATCAATACGATAAACGATTTTCTCTATTACTGAACAACCCGTCAGTAACGTTAGGGCGAGTGGTATTGCTGCCAACCACTTTTTTAATTGCATAGCGTCAATTTACAACTTTGATTTTTTAAACTTAACCGATAATAAACAAGGATGAGGCAGATGTAAAAACATGTCTGCTTCATAATGTAAAAAGAACACTGATTTATGAGTCAGATTACAATCCTTGCTGAAATCTATTGGTTTAGGGAACTTAACGTCTAAGCTGCAATCAATAATTCTTTTGCATTCGCTAGGGTAGACTCTGTAATTTGGCTTCCACCCAATAAGCGAGCGAGTTCGCTTATGCGCTCTTGTTCACTTAGCGCATTCATACTCGTTTCAGTTTTATTGCCTTTGGTTGTTTTGGTGACAAATAATTGATGATGACCATGACCAGCGACTTGAGGTAAGTGAGTGACACACAGTACCTGCGTGGATTCGCCAAGCTTTCTCAACATTTGTCCGACTACGGCCGCTGTTGGTCCACTGATGCCCACATCAACCTCATCAAAAATGAGGCTAGGTGTATCGACTTTCTGAGCCGTAATAACTTGAATAGCCAAGGAAATTCGTGATAGCTCACCACCAGATGCTACTTTTGCGATAGGCTGCATGGGTTGGCCAGGGTTGGTTGATACCAAGAAGACCACCGAGTCCATTCCGGTCGGAGATGGATGTTCAGATTGAAACGTCACATCAATAGCAAATTTAGCTTTATCCATACTGAGCTCGTGCATGCTTTGTGAGATGAGTTTGTTCAGCTCTTTAGCGTAACGGCCACGTGACTTACTGAGCTTTTCACAAACCCGGGTGTATTTTTCGTAAAGAGCAGCGACTTCTTCTTCCTTAACTGACATGGTTTCTTCAGAACAATCTAGCTGTTCTATTTGAGTCAGTAAGCTTTGATGGTGCTGGTAAAGTTCATCTGGAAGCACATGATGTTTACGAGCAAGCGACATGATTTTTGAAAAGCGTGATTCCACATAAGCCATTCGCCCAGGATCCACGTCGACTTTATCAAGGTAATCACGTAGCTCTGCATTCACTTCTTCAATTTGGATCATGGCTTCTTCTAGCATCGCTGGTAAAGGTGCAAGCGCAGTATCTAGCTCTGAGAGTTGAATGAGCTTGCTGCTGGCGCTTTGCAGTAACGCTAGTGCATTGACGTCATCACCTTCGTAAATAATATCAATGGCTTGTTGGCATGAAGTCGCAAGCTCTCCACTGTTGGCTAAGCGCTTGTGTTCTTGCTCAAGTTCTGGAAATTCTTGTTCCTCAATAGCGAGCTCATTGAGTTCCTTAATTTGATATTCAAGTAACTGCAACTGAGCTTGGTTATTGGCGCTGTTTTCTTTGAGTTTACGCAACGCAATATCGGCGCTTCGCCAAGTTTGGTAACTATTACGGACTTGTTTTTGTAAGGTGGTATGACCGGAATATTGGTCCAGTAATGAAAGTTGATAGTCGCTTTTCATCAGTTGATGGTGGGCGTGTTGCCCGTGAATGTTGATCAGCGTTTGTCCCAAAGATTTAAGTTGGGATAATGGCACTGGGCTACCATTAATGAAGGCTCGAGAGCGACCTTCTTTAGTAATGCTTCGTCGCAAGATACATTCACTACCATCATAGAGATCGTTGTCTTCTAACCATCTGGTGGCGTGGATATTATCATCAATCATGAAGGCGGCGGTGACTTCGGTTTTATCTTCACCAATTCTTACCGCACCAGCGTCAGACCGCCCACCGAGACAAAGGCTGAGAGCGTCAATCGCGATGGATTTACCCGCACCCGTTTCTCCAGTGATGGTTGTCATCCCTGTACTGAGTTCTAACTGCAGAGATTTTACAATAGCAAAATTATTAACACTTAGATGAGACAGCATTTTCGTTACCTGTTTAAATCAACATTACTGTATATAAGGTCAGTATATACTGTTTCTTTATACAGTAAAGTTGTTCAATGGTTTTTTATGAGATTTAGTGCACGGATATCAGCAAGAAAGTAGATGAAGAGAGTGACAAAGCAGCGACAAAATAAGGAGGGAAAGTGGTATTCAATAGCGTTCAAAGAAATGGCAAGAAAAAGCCATGCCAGATGGGCATGGCTTTATACGCGGTGCTTAAAAGAGTTTGCTTGACCAGCCAAGCTTGTTACGCAAGACGTGATAGTAACTGTAATCTTTAGGGTGGATGAGCCTTAGTGCATTTGGGCTTTGGAAAATATGAATTTCATCTCCCGGCGATACGGGCAGTGAAATCTGCCCGTCACAGCTGACTTCTTGCGTGCCACGATTATCAGGCGACACGATTAATTTGATGCGGCAATTGCCGTCAACAACCAGTGGTCTGCTGGACAGCGTATGAGGGAACATAGGAACTAACGAGATGGCGTTGAGTTGAGCGGATAGAATAGGGCCTCCACCAGATAACGAATAAGCCGTGGAGCCCGTTGGTGTCGCAACGATTAATCCATCAGAGCGCTGACTAAAGGCAAAGGTATCGTCAATGTAGACCTCAAACTCAATCATGCGAGCCACCTGTCCGGGGTGCAATACCGCTTCATTTAAAGCAGCATTATGGCTTTTTACTTGCCCATGGCGATGGATCTCAGCCTCGAGTAAAAAACGCTTTTCCTCAACATATTCACCTTGTAAAACGGATTCAAGCGCTTGATCAAAACCTTCAGGGTTCAGATCAGTGAGAAAGCCTAGGTTGCCACGATTCACACCAATGACGGCGACATCAAAGCGTGATAGTACACGTGCTGCACCCAGCATGTTGCCATCCCCACCGACGACAATGGCAAGGTCGGCTTCTCGCCCAATTCTGACGAGGCTGAAAAAGTGCTGTCTTGGAATGTCGACAAGAATATCAATTAATCGGTCATCAACGAGGACTTCATAACCCTTAGACGTAAGCCAATGAAACAATTCTTTGTGCGTCTGAATTGCTTTCTGTGCTCGGGGTTTACCTATGATGGCGATCACCTTAAAGGTGTTTTTCATATCACTTCCAAACTTTTAGTGCTTGAATCAAAAATCTTCATCCCCATAATATACCCAAAGTATTTATATATGCAGTGTTTGGAATGAAATTAATCCAAGTTTCTGGCTTGGCCAGCATGCATTGAATTGAATAGAGTATTTCGGAGAGACCATGAACAACGAAGAAAACAAAGTAAATAAAGACGATCTGCACACACAAGATGTTGAAACACAAGACGCCGATGTGGTGGGTTCTGACGCTGATGTTGAATGGAACGAAGAATCTGAGCAAGATATCCAAGAAGCTAAGATCGCTCAATTAGAAGCAGCATTGCTGTCTAGCGAAGCTAAGATTAAAGAGCAACAAGACTCGGTATTGCGCGCAAAAGCTGAGATGGAAAACATGCGTCGTCGTACTGAACAAGAAATTGATAAGGCACGTAAATACGCGCTGAATAAATTCTCTGAAGAGTTGCTGCCTGTGATTGATAACCTTGAACGTGCAATCGCAGCAGCTGATACAGAGAATGAAGTGGTTAAGCCGATCGTTGAAGGTGTTGAACTGACGCACAAAACATTGGTTGACGTAGTGGCTAAATTTGGTCTTAAAGAGATTAACCCTGAAGGCGAAACGTTCAACCCAGAACTGCACCAAGCGATGTCAATTCAAGAGAGCGCCGATCACGAACCTAATACTGTGATGTTCGTCATGCAAAAAGGTTATGAGCTGAACGGCCGTGTGATCCGACCTGCGATGGTCATGGTCTCTAAATAGTACTCAACGAAACTTTTGATAGAGAGAGTCAGCTTTATCATTAGTCTAAGTATTTCAATTAAATGAAGCCATATGGCTTCATTTTTTTTGGTTAAAAATATCAGTAACCATGTTTGCATTAGGTTTTTATATTGTTTCATCGAGGTAACAAAATGTAAAATTAATGCTTTATTTTAACCTCTGAATCTGTAAGATGCCCTGAGTTTTCTATCAATAAGAAAGCAAATAACTAGAAATACACAGGGAATCAACACAACATTCTGGAGTCTATGAATGAATAAACCACTATCCCAAAAGATCTTCATTGGTCTATTTGCTGGTCTACTGATTGGTACTGCAATTCAATACTTGTTCGCGGGCGTTAGCCTCTTTGATCAATACCTACTTGGTCTTGCGGAAGGCGTGGGCGGTATGTTTGTATCGCTGATAAAATTACTTGTTGTACCACTCGTCTATGTATCTATCGTTTGCGGTATTGTAGAACTTAAAGACATTAAATCCTTTGGCCGCCTGGGCGGTAAAACTTTTGCGCTTTATATTCTTAATACTGTCGTTGCGATTACCTTTGCACTGACTATTGGCATGATTGTTCAGCCAGGTGCTGGCGCTAACCTTGGCGGTACCGTTGCTGCAACTGTCGAGCTTACATCGACGACGACGCCGGATATCTTCTCGCTGATCACAAACATTGTACCAAGCAACCCTTTCCAAGCGTTTGCTAATGGCGACATGTTACAGATTATATTCATGGCTATTTTGACTGGGTTAGCGATTCAAGCCCTAGACAAGAAGGGTGGCCCAGCAATCAGTGCATTTAAAATGGGCAACGATATCATGATGAAGCTTATCGGCTTGGTGATGAGTCTTGCGCCATACGGTGTGTTTGCATTGATGATTCAACTTGGCGCTACTTTAGATGCGGGTACATTGGCGTCTGTTGCCGGATATGTTGCCCTAGTGGTGGGTATTCTTATCCTGTGGATATTTGTGGTCTACCCGATTATGGTTGGGGTCACAACGAAAGTGACACCGGCTCAATTTATGCGTGCGACGCGTGAGCAAGTTCTATTTTCATTATCGACGGCCAGTTCAAATGCAACCATCCCTGTGACAATGAGAACGTTGACAGACAAGATTGGCGTGTCTAAATCTGTCGCTGGTTTTGGTGTGCCTCTTGGCGCAACTATGAACATGGCTGGGGTGTCTATCTATATTGCGATTGCGACTATCTTTATTGCAAACGCGTTTGGTCAACCGATCCAGATGACGGATCTCGTGACAATGGGCTTTACTATCTTGTTGTTGTCGATTGGCGCCGGTGGTGTACCTGGTGGCGGTGTGGTGATGATTGGTGTACTTCTACATCAACTAGGGTTGCCACCAGAAGGCCTAGCTATTGTTGCCGCCGTTGACCGTATCAATGATATGTTCTGTACCAGTTCCAACGTTGTCGGCGATACTGCTGTGAATACGATTGTTGCGCATACAGAAGGTGAGATTGATTCTGAGTCAGTCAATGATGCCGCGCCGATTCAAGGGCAAGCATAAGCCACATAAGCAGTAACGCGCGAAGCGTGAACTCGATGAAACGGAGCCTTTGAGCTCCGTTTTTTGTCTAAATACAATAAAAATGCAATTTTTTTTAGCGCTCTCCCTTGAAAAGCGCGTCGCTGCCCTTATTTATGGTTCATACAGAAAACAAACCTATTTTGAGTTGGTTTTCAAACTGGCTCTCAGTCCCAATGTTGGGCATTAGAAAGCGTAATTACAGAATTTATTCGGAGATAGCCTGATGGGTAAGATCATTGGTATTGATTTAGGTACTACTAACTCATGTGTTGCAGTTTTAGACGGCGACAAGCCACGCATACTTGAAAACGCGGAAGGCGAACGCACAACCGCATCGGTTATTGCTTATACAGACGGTGAAACTCTTGTAGGTCAACCTGCAAAACGTCAAGCAGTGACTAACCCAGAAAATACGTTGTTTGCAATCAAGCGTCTTATCGGTCGTCGTTTTGAAGACGAAGAAGTTCAGCGTGACATCGAAATCATGCCTTACAAAATTGTTAAAGCTGACAATGGTGATGCATGGGTAGAAGCGCAAGGCCAAAAAATGGCAGCGCCTCAAGTTTCGGCTGAAATCTTGAAAAAAATGAAGAAAACGGCTGAAGACTTCCTTGGTGAAGCAGTAACGGGTGCAGTAATTACTGTTCCGGCTTACTTTAACGATGCACAGCGTCAAGCAACCAAAGATGCAGGTCGTATCGCAGGTCTAGAAGTTAAACGTATCATCAATGAGCCTACAGCGGCTGCATTGGCATACGGTCTAGACAAGAAAGGCGGCGATCGCACTATCGCGGTTTATGACCTTGGTGGTGGTACATTCGATATCTCTATCATCGAAATCGATGAAGTTGAAGGTGAGAAAACGTTTGAAGTACTTGCAACTAACGGTGATACACACCTTGGTGGTGAAGATTTCGATACTCGTCTGATCAACTACTTGGTTGAAGAATTCAACAAAGAGCAAGGCATCAATCTTAAGAACGATCCACTTGCTATGCAACGTGTTAAAGAAGCAGCAGAGAAAGCAAAAATTGAGCTTTCTTCTACTTCTCAAACTGACGTGAACCTACCGTACGTAACGGCAGACGCGACAGGTCCTAAGCACATGAACGTTAAAGTGACTCGTGCAAAACTAGAATCTCTAGTTGAAGACCTAGTACAACGTTCACTTGAGCCACTTAAAGTTGCACTAGCAGATGCAGATCTATCAGTAAGCGACATCAACGACGTTATCCTAGTGGGTGGCCAAACTCGTATGCCTATGGTTCAAGCTAAGGTAACTGAGTTCTTCGGTAAAGAACCACGTAAAGACGTAAACCCGGATGAAGCAGTAGCAATGGGTGCTGCAGTTCAAGGTGGCGTACTTGCTGGTGATGTGAAAGACGTACTTCTTCTAGATGTTACCCCTCTTTCTCTAGGTATCGAGACAATGGGCGGCGTAATGACGAAGCTTGTTGAGAAGAACACAACGATCCCAACAAAAGCGAACCAAGTTTTCTCTACTGCAGAAGACAACCAAAGCGCGGTAACTATCCACGTTTTACAAGGTGAGCGTAAGCAAGCGACTTACAACAAGTCTCTAGGTCAATTCAACCTAGAAGGCATTCAAGCTGCTGCTCGTGGTATGCCTCAAATCGAAGTAACTTTCGACCTTGATGCGGATGGTATCCTACACGTATCTGCGAAAGACAAGTCGACAGGTAAAGAGCAGAAGATCACTATCCAAGCATCAAGTGGTCTGAGCGACGAAGACATCGAGAAAATGGTTCAGGAAGCGGAAGCGAACAAAGAAGCGGACAAGAAGTTCGAAGATTTAGTTGCAACACGTAACCAAGCGGACCAAATGATTCACGGTACTCGCAAGCAAATTGAAGAAGCGGGCGAAGCGCTTCCAGCGGAAGAGAAAGAAAAAATCGAAACCGCTATCAAAGAGCTAGAAGAAGTGAAGAGCGGCGATGATAAAGAAGCTATCGATGCTAAAGTTCAAGCGCTAATGGCTGCTGCTCAAAAGCTAATGGAAATGGCACAACAACAAGCGCAAGGCGCTGACGCAGAAGCTGGTGAACAGCCTAAGCAAGAAGACGACGTTGTTGATGCTGAGTTCGAAGAAGTGAAAGACGAGAAAAAATAATTCTTGTCGCTAGGCTGCCTAATCTCGGAGCCGGAGAGGCACGTTTTCCTCCTCTGATTTAGGATGGTTTAGCTGAGAGGACTCTTCTTAGAGTCCTTAAAAAAGCGATTTATACGGGCGTTTAGGGTAACCTTTACGCCCGTATAGTTATCATCTGTCTTTCTAGATAAGGAATTGCAATCTTTATCTAGAACGATACAACCCCAAAACAGCGCTGGGCTGTTTGTCGAAGTAATTGGTACCAAGCAATATGTCAAAACGTGATTTTTACGAAGTATTAGGTGTAGGTCGTGATGCGTCTGAACGCGATATCAAGAAGTCCTATAAACGTCTAGCTATGAAGTTTCACCCGGATAGAAACCAAGGTGATGAATCGGCGGCAGATAAATTTAAAGAAGTAAAAGAAGCGTACGAAATCCTAACTGACCCTCAGAAAAAAGCCGCATATGACCAATATGGCCATGCAGCTTTTGAGCAAGGTGGTATGGGCGGTGGCGGCTTCGGCGGCGGTGGCTCTGGTGATTTTGGCGATATTTTTGGCGATGTTTTCGGCGATATCTTTGGCGGCGGTCGACGTGGCCAATCACGCGCTCAACGTGGTTCTGATTTACGCTACAACATGGAGCTCTCGTTAGAGGAAGCGGTTCGTGGTGTATCAAAAGAAATCGAAGTTCCAACATTAGTTGAGTGTGAACCTTGTGACGGCAGTGGCGCTAAAAAAGGCTCATCACCACAGACTTGTGGTACTTGTCATGGGCATGGCCAAGTTCAGATGCGTCAAGGTTTCTTTGCGGTACAACAAACCTGTCCAACCTGTAATGGGCAAGGCAAGATTATTAAAGATCCATGTAATAGCTGTCATGGTCAAGGGCGTATTCAAAAATCTAAAACGCTGAACGTGAAAATCCCAGCAGGTGTTGATACTGGCGATCGTATCCGATTGTCTGGTGAAGGCGAAGCTGGCGAGCAAGGCGCACCAGCGGGTGATCTTTACGTGCAAGTTCATGTCAAAGAACACCATATCTTTGAGCGTGAAGGTAATAACTTGTACTGTGAGGTGCCGGTAAGCTTTGCTCAAGCGGCGCTTGGTGGTGAAGTTGAAGTACCAACGCTTGATGGCCGTGTTAACTTGAAGGTGCCAGAAGAGACACAGACTAGTCGTATGTTCCGTATGCGTGGCAAAGGCGTGAAGGGTGTACGTGGTGGCGGTGTTGGAGACTTAATTGTTAAATTGGTTATTGAAACACCAGTGAAACTAAGTGCCCGCCAAAAAGAATTACTTCGCGAGTTTGAAGATACTTGTGGTGGCGACGCGGCAAATAAGCATCAGCCAAAATCCGAAGGCTTTTTCAATGGCGTTAAGAAGTTCTTTGATGATCTAACCAGCTAATCAGCTCGGTGATAACAACCTAACCGAGTTGTATTACAGTAACCCGTCTAGATAAAGGTCACAGTTTAGCGAAGAGAAGCTCGCCTCATATGGCGAGCTTTTTTGTATCTGGAGCATAGATATCAATCTACTTCCAACAAGCCTCCGGAAGCGCAATACCTTTGGAATCTATGGTCATTACCCCTTCTTTTTTTAAACACGTATCTTGTGTTTGCTTGGTAGCTGCTTGGGCTAGTGCGATGATCGTATAGGCGGCATCAGCCGAGCTGACCACCTTGAATTGATAACGGTCCCACTCCGATTCACAAGCGAGACATTGCCCATTTGAGATAACTCGAGTGAAGTCATAGCCCGCACTATAGCTACGTTCGAGTTCAAGTTGTATCTCAAGCATATCCCCCAAGGCAATCATTCGATATGCCTCTCGAGTGTGTTGAGTATAGGTGGGATACACCACCGCACTTAAGACACCGAGTACGGCTAAAGTGATAAGAAGTTCGATCAAGGTCAAACCAGATTGAATCTGATGGCTTGTTTTACATTTCATTTTATTAACTCAGCCCAACTGTCTATTTTTTATGGCTTTTATAGTGTTCTCGCCTGATAGGATTTGTGCAATATCTATTCGATTGTTGTGGAAGGTTACATTGGGATTTGAGAAATGGTTCGCGGATTTACCCTACTAGAGCTAATGATTAGCGTGTTTGTGATGGCGGTGTTGATGATAGCAATCGTGCCCAACTTTTCAGGGTTGTCGAGGGAGACTAAGGTAGAGCGAGTTGCTCAAGAAATCTATGGGTTAATGATGCAAACCAAGGCCCACGCTATTATGAGAAATGAACCATTATGGGTTCACTTTAGTAATCTTCCTCATGGTTCGGAGCTTGGGGAGTGGGATATTACGGTAACGAATGATGCCTCTTCATCGACAGCTGCTGTCTTTACCCTGCATGGCCAACCTTATAAGAGTGTCTATATTCAACTCAATCACAATAGCCAGCAGATTAAGTTTGACCATTTGACCGGTGTCGTCTTATCTGCAGGGACGCTGACTATCAGTCCTTATTCTCAACAAGAGTCGGGGATTAAAATTGTTACCTCATCAGCTTCAGGTCGAATCGTCATCTGTCAGTTTGGGAGCCGAGAATATGGGGTCGGGCGGTGTTCATCGTGAGGCTTTGTCGTGAAAAAGGCGGTTCACTTATTGAGATGCTGATTGCTTCGACAATCGGTCTCATTGCGATTGGATCCATTGGTTCAATTTACCTAGTGGTGCAGCAGCACGCCTCTGAGCGCTCCCAAGTGTTATTGCTTAATCAAGCGATGGCCACCGCTGCTCGTCGTATTCAAAATGATTTACTCAGAGCAGGCTACAGCGAGTTAGGAACCACAAGCCGACCATTGGGGGCGACGTCGACGATACATGTCTCTGCAGACGGAGCTCGCGCCCAATACGTGTACTGGGACGATCATCAAGAAAGTGGTGCTGAGTATGAAAATGTATTGTGGACATTCTCTGCTGCGTCTCAATCGTTGCGAATTTGTCGGTATCGTAAGAACACGATTCTTGATACGAATTATTTCAGTGCGAAGCGTTGTACGTCGTTACTTGAGGAAGACTTGATTTCAGTGACTCACTTTGCTTTGGGGGTATTTAATGTCTCTGGCCCTAGTGCCAGTAAGCAATATCTCCATTTGTCTATGGCTGCTCAACTTAGAGGTAACTCAGAGGTCACAGCAAGTATGGAAAGAAAGTTTCTCATTAGGAATGGTCAATGACGTCTATGTCGAAGAACCCCCAAAGAGGCATGGCAACATTGATCACAACCGCTTTATTGTTGTTGGTCGCCTTAGTCGTGGCATTGGGCGGTTATAAATCGACGTTCTACGAAATAAAAAGAGCGCAAAATGAGGTGTTATCTCGTCAAATGCATTGGCTTGCCGAAGGCGGTATTGAATGCGGGTTGGCTATCAATAGAATGAACCCTAGCATCCCCCCTTTGAGTCAAAACTATTCGTTGTGCCAAGAGAGTGCTGTCACGGTTGAGGAGATACCCAATAGCTCGACGGAATTTACCCTGAGTGCGCTGGCGAAAGGGACGAAAGGGAGGAAAAAAATTAAACGCACCATTCAGTTTCAAACGAGATATACAGGGGCAATTCAAGCTCGATCTGATTTGATGTTAATCGGTTCTTATTACTTTACGCCTGAGCTCACCGGCATTGATACGTGTGTATCGGTTCGCTATCAAAATGCCCTAATTTTAAGAGGTGCTTTTAAAACCAAGTCTCCCTCCCTATCAACACCTTGTCATGCAATGATGCAAACGGACACTAGCTTGGTGACCTGCCCGGCCAATACGGCAAACGGCAACTGTGTCGAACACGGTAGTCATGACGTTTATGTCAACATAGCGGGTCAAAATGATGGGTTAGTTGGTGACGGGAAATTGTTAGAAAATGATTTTGTTTATACTGCGGACCTTGACCCGTTCCAGTCGTTCTTTGGTAAGCCTAGATCGGAATTAGAGTCAGTAAAGTCTGATTTTGAAATCGTTGCAGGCACGCTCATTCCCGACGCTCTTGGAAGTTGTCAGGAGCGGATAAGAAAGGCATTTGAATTCACTGATAAGGTTTGGGTTGAAGGGGACTGCGACCTTGAAGATGGCAGCAGCATGACCGATGCAAAACTAGGTTGGAAACCAAAAGTGTTAGTGGTTGAAAATGGGGTATTAGCAGTGCGAGGAAGTCATACCTTTACTGGGATGATCTACCATTTATTTACGTCGGGCATTGGAGATATGACAAAGCGTTGGGATCATAACGTATCGAGTTCAGCGTATATACCAGTGAGTCTAACGACGACACAGAAAGAGAACTTGGTATTTATGGTTAGCGGTTCTTTTAAACCCACTGGAGGGTATGTACTTGATACACCAGGAGGGATGAGTGTATTTGATGGTGCTGTTGACCTGGATTTCGATCGTGCCGCGATTCCTGATTTCGCGTCTTTTGTTAAATGGAAAAAAGGTGCGTGGCGTGACTTCTAATCAGCGAGGCTTTAGCTTAATTGAAGTTATGATTTCTTTTTGTTTGATTAGTGTTGGTGCATTAGGGCTAGTAAAAATGCAAACCTACATTGAGCAACGCGCCGATTATGCATCGCAAAGCATTAAGGCACTTGGACTGGCAGAGTCACAGTTCGAGTGGTTTAGAACACGCGGCGCAGATGCCGCGATGTCGACATTGTCTATTGCTGATTTTGATACAGATATTGTTGATGGTATAGATGCGACCCATCCCCCTTTTTTGATCAAATGGACCGTCAGTACTGGTTTATTAGTAGGTCGCGTTAAAACAATTGATATTGTGGTGACATGGCCTGATCGGACCGGACAACACCAATCGATAAATTTACAAACCAAGCTCTCGCAATACAACGAATTTGACTAGCTTCGTAAGCGGCGAGTACCTGCCGGATTTCTGATTTTTTCCTTTCTCATTTTTTATCATCACGAGTGATATTGTCACGCATTGCATTGGCCTCCTAACTTGGTCGATTAGTGCGCTATTATTATATAATTGGGTGTTTTACGTGCTAGTTAGAGGAATGTTTTGAATATGTGCGAGTTAATGTTGTTTTAATGTTATCTCTACTGGTGTTTTTTGCAAAATAAGTCTACAAAAATGGAAATACTTTGAAATTATCTACTATTTTCGTTTTTTTTAAATAAAATGAGCACGAAGAATTTATAACACAGTGAAGCTACCCAAAGTTCACGCATTACAACATCAAAATGGAGTTACCATGAGTAACCAAAATATCAATCAAGCACCAACTCCAAAGCCGAGTGGAATGGATCGCTTTTTAAACGCAATTGAAAAGGCAGGGAACAAGATTCCTGATCCTGCTATTCTCTTTTTCTGGGCGCTCGTCATTGTTTGGGTTGCCTCTGCTGTCTTATCTAATGTTAGCTTTGACTTAATTAACCCGCGTACTGGCGGTGTGCTTGAAGTGAATAACTTGCTAACAGGCGAAGCGCTAGCAAGCTTCTTAGCCAACATGGTTACAACGTTCACAAGCTTTGCGCCACTTGGTATTGTATTGGTTGCAATGTTGGGTGTTGGTGTTGCTGATTCATCTGGCTTTATCCAAACTGGCCTGAAGAAGATGTTGAACTTCACGCCAGCAAAACTTCTTACACCAATGTTAATCTTGGTGGCTATCGTTTCTCATACTGCAGCCGACGCTGGCTATGTATTGGTTATCCCGCTTGGTGGCATCATCTTCCATGCTGCGGGTCGTCACCCACTGGCTGGTATTGCTGCTGCGTTTGCTGGTGTGTCGGGTGGTTTCTCTGCTAACTTTATTCCGTCTGGTATTGATCCGCTATTGGCTGGTTTCACACAAACTGCCGCTCAAGTATTAGACCAAGATTATGTGATTAACCCACTTTCAAATATTTTCTTCACAGGCCTATCTTCAATCCTAGTGATTGCAATTGGTTGGTACGTAACAGAGAAAATCATTGAACCACGCCTTGCTAATCTTCCTGTTGATGAAGATGCAGAAGAAGCGCCTGATCTGGGATCGTTTAACGAAACAGAATCAAAAGCTTTCCGTGCTGCAGGCTGGGCTATGATGGCTGGTATTGCGTTGCTTGTGGTTGCGCTTATGCCTGAAAACTCGGCACTTCGTTCTCCTGAAGGCGAGCTAACAGCGTTCTCTGCTCCTATCATGCAGTCGATTGTACCTTTGATCTTTATCCTGTTTATTATTCCGGGCATTGTTTACGGCCGCGTTTCAGGGACGTTTAAAAACAGCAATGACATCATTAAGGCTATGTCACACACCATGTCTACCATGGGTGCATACATTGTAATGTCGTTCTTCTGTGCTCAGTTTTTATCCGCATTTGCTCAATCAAACATTGGTACGATGCTGGCACTTTACGGTGCAGAAGGTCTGAAAGCGATGAACCTTCCGGGTCAAGCGACTATCGTAGGGATGATTCTTCTTACTGCGTTTGTAAACCTTCTTGTTGGTTCTGCATCGGCTAAATGGGCGCTTATTGGCCCAATCCTAGTGCCAATGCTTATGGCTGTTGGTATCTCTCCTGAGCTTTCTCAGGCGGCTTACCGTGTAGGTGATTCTGTGTCTAACATCATTTCTCCACTTATGGTGTTCTTCCCGCTAGTTGTGGTTTACTGCCAACGCTACGTTAAATCAACGGGTATCGGTACGCTAGCTTCATTGATGATGCCATTCTCTATCGCTATGCTCATTGGCTGGACGGCCTTCCTGCTTGCTTATTGGGCACTTGGTATCCCACTAGGTATTCAAGCACCTTACACTTACACGATGTAAAGGTAAGGGGTCTGCGCCGATGAAATACACGGGTGCAACCTAAAGTGATAAATAGAGAAAATCCCGTCCTTGAGACGGGATTTTTATTCTGTTGAGCACTTTAAAAAAAGGGCGCTTTGGCCATGAGTTACGTTTACCCATTAAAGTAGGGAAAGAGCAACATTCAGCGCAATGCTCATCGAGAGGTATTTAAGAAACTGGCGTGAAACCGAAGGTGATCGTCTATAAAGCTTTGGATAAAGAAATAGCTGTGATCATACCCAGGCTGCATCCTAAGTTTTACATCACTACCAGAAACTTCGGCAGCGGCCAGTAACAACTCAGGCTTGAGTTGTTCTTGCAAGAAGCCATCATCTTCCCCCTGGTCGACGAGAATCGGTAGCGTCGCCATTTTTGCCTTTAGCAGCTCGACACTATCGTATTCTTTCCAGCCGTCTACATTGTTGCCTAGGTATTGACTAAAGGCCTTTTGCCCCCAAGGACAATTCATTGGGTTAGTGATAGGACTAAAGGCTGAAATAGAGCGATACTTGTCGCTATTTTTCAGGCCGATTGTCAAAGCGCCATGCCCGCCCATGCTATGCCCTGAGATGGATTTGTCTTGCGTCACAGGGAAATGTTGTTCAATCAGTGCCGGCAGCTCATCAACGACATAACGATACATATGATAGTTTCGGTTCCATGGCGATTGAGTGGCATTTAGATAAAAACCTGCACCGAGCCCAAAATCATACGCACCGTCAGGATCATCAGGAATGCCTTCGCCACGTGGGCTGGTGTCTGGTGCCACAATGGCGATGCCTAATTTAGCGGCCATCTTGAATGCGCCCGCCTTTTGCATAAAGTTTTCATCGCTGCATGTTAAGCCTGACAACCAATATAAGACGGGTACGGGCGTCTCTTTGCTGGCTTCTGGAGGAAGATAGACCGCAAATCTCATCGCGCAATCTAACGCGCTAGAGTGATGAGTATATTGTTTATGCCAACCACCAAAGGCTTTTGCTTGGCTAATGTTTTCAATAGTCATGGGGATTATTATGCTCCAAAAAAAGCCCTAGGTTTGAGCCTAGGGCTTAGTCGATATTTATTTGCTGTAGTGAATAACGGTACGGATACTTTCGCCTTTGTGCATTAACTCAAAGGCTTCGTTAATCTCTTCAAGCGGCATCGTGTGCGTAATGAATTCTTGTAACCCAAACTCACCCGCCATATAACGGTCTACAATTTCTGGCAGTTCGCTGCGGCCTTTCACGCCACCAAATGCGCTACCACGCCATACTCGTCCTGTGACAAGCTGGAATGGGCGAGTGGAGATCTCTTGCCCTGCGCCAGCAACACCGATGATAACTGATTCGCCCCAACCTTTGTGGCAGCACTCGAGAGCTTGACGCATGACGTTGACATTACCGATACACTCAAATGAATAGTCCACACCACCATCGGTCATTTCAACAATAACTTCTTGGATAGGCTTATCGAATTTGGTTGGATTGATTACATCCGTTGCGCCCAGTTGTTTAGCAAGGTCAAACTTGCTCTCATTGATGTCGACACCAATGATACGACTCGCGCCAGCCATGCGCGCGCCGATGATGGCTGACAGGCCAATACCGCCTAGCCCAAAGATAGCGACGGTGTCGCCTTTCTCTACTTTGGCGGTATTCAGTACCGCGCCCATGCCCGTCGTGACACCACAACCCAGCAGACAAACCTCTTCAAGAGGGGCTTCTTTGTTTACTTTTGCGAGTGAAATCTCTGGCAGCACGGTGTATTCAGAGAACGTAGAGCAACCCATGTAGTGGTAAATCGGCTGTCCGTCTTTATAGAAACGTGTTGTACCATCTGGCATTAAGCCTTTGCCTTGTGTTTCACGAACGGCTTGGCAGAGGTTCGTTTTACCCGATTTACAGAATTTACATTCACCACATTCAGCGGTGTAAAGTGGAATAACATGATCGCCGACTTCAACGCTGGTGACACCTTCACCAATCATCTCAACAATACCACCACCCTCGTGACCAAGGATGCTTGGGAAGATGCCTTCAGGATCGTCACCAGATAAAGTAAACGCATCTGTGTGGCAAACGCCAGTGGCGACGATTTTCACTAATACTTCACCCGCCTTCGGCAACATAACATCAACTTCTTCCATTTTAAGAGGTTGGTTTGGCCCCCAAGCTACGGCCGCGCGAGATTTAATAAATTGTTCAGTCATGATTACTTCCTTCCAAAATCGGTAGAGATAGCGTTGTTATGATTCACGGGTGAATTCAGTCTTGTAAGACTAGCTCACTGTGCGTCATTTGCATTTGATACCGCCAGTATATTTGTTTCTTAAAAAATGATAATTAGCAAGATTTGAAATAAACTATTACCACAGTGTAATAATCAGGGTGTTTTATGGCAGATTGGGAAGGCGTAAATGAATTTGTTGCGGTGGTTGAAAGCCAAAGTTTTACCGGTGCCGCGAAACGGCTTAACACATCGGTGGCCAATATTAGTCGTCGTGTGAATGCACTAGAACAGCGTCTAGGGGTAAAGTTGTTGGTGCGAACGACCCGAAAAGTATCAGTGACAGAAGCGGGGGAGAGTTACTTCCGACACTGTAAACCGCTACTTGAAGGCTTGATGAGTGCGGAGCTTGCGGTGACTCAATTGCAAATCGCCCCAAAAGGATTAATTAAGGTTACAGCGCCCGTTACGTTTGGGGAGCAATCATTAGCCCCCATTTTGCATCAGTTCCTAAAGCTCCACCCACAAATTGAGTTGGATGTTATGCTCTCAAACCAAAAAGTCGACTTAGTACAGGAAGGGTTTGATCTAGCGATTCGTTTAGGCCAGCTTGATGACTCGACAATGATGGCCAGAAAGCTGCTTGATCGGCAATTGTTTGTTTGTTGTAGTCCTGATTATCTGGCCACTTACGGTGAGCCGCATACGCTGTCTGAGCTAAAAAGGCATCAATGTCTTAGAGGATCCGTTAAACACTGGCGCTTCTCAAATGGAGGCAGTGAGCGAATGATCAATATTAATGGTCGATTACAATGTAATAGCGGTTACGCATTAGTCGATGCAGCGTTAAAAGGTTTGGGTATCGTTCAACTTCCCGATTATTATGTGCAGTCTTACTTGGAGTCGGGCGAGCTGGTTGAATTGCTCACCGACTATCGTGGTGAAAGAGAAGGTATTTGGGCGTTGTATCCACAAAATAGAATGCTAACGTCGAAGGTGAGAACATTGATCGATTATCTTGTTGAGGCATTTCGTTAACATGACAAAAGAACATACGGAAGAAGCGGTGATTTACAGCGAAGATGATCAGCGGTTTATGCGCCGAGCAATAGCGTTAGCGAATGAGGCGGAGCTCGAAGGAGAAGTTCCCGTCGGTGCGGTGCTTGTTAAAGACGGTGAGGTTATTGCTGAAGGATGGAATCGATCCATTGGCCAGCATGATGCAACTGCGCACGCGGAGATTCAGGTGTTGAGAGCGGCTGGGAAAACACTCGGGAACTATCGCCTACTTGATACCACATTGTACGTGACGCTAGAGCCATGCCCGATGTGCGCGGGTGCGTTACTCCATAGCAGAGTGAAACGAATCGTTTATGGCGCGCCAGATTTGAAAGCGGGAGCGGCAGGGACGGTACTTAATTTATTTGAGAGTCAGGCTTCGTATCATTATGCTGACGTTGAGGCGGGGTTGTTGGCTGATGAGTGCCGAGGTCAGCTTCAAGCGTTTTTTAAGCGCAGACGAAAAGAGATCAAAGACGCCAAAAAAGCCAAGCGTGAACAAAAAGAAAAAGGAACAACAAACACCTGATTGCCAGGTGTTTGTACAAAATAGTTTAAGGCGCGATAAGCTGCATGAATGCACGATTACGCCAAATGATTTTTTTCTTGTTATTGGCCAGTTTACGTTTTCGGCGATTAGCCGAGACCGTTTTACTCAGGTTTTTTGATTGTACTCGTCTCTTAGCAAGCATGAAACGATCTCCTATCACTAATAATTAGTTGTCTCAGTGGGCAGGTGAGGGGGGAATCAAACATCCCTTATCCTCAAAGTGCGCTACAGGTGTATACATTGCGGATGTGACAATATCATTAATTTAGGATGAGTTGGCGCTTTTTCATAGTTTGAGTGCCGTCGCATAATAATCAAGGGTAAAAACGGACGTAACTTTCGACGCGTTTTTACCCTTGGATGTCTGCTATCTCAGCAGGATTATTTTATCGGCACAAAGCCATTCTTATTGAGTGTCACCTGACGCGCTGGCTTCACTTGACGAGGTAGTTTTATTTTCAGGCGATGATGCAACAGCACTGCTGACCGAATGAGAGATTGAACCCTCAGCGCCAGATACCGGTTCTATGGGGGTAATGACCTCTATCCCCTCAGTGCTATTATCCAGTGCGGCCTCGGCGGCAATTTTCTTGTCAACGTGGCCAATAATACTTTGATAGTAGCGGCGAATGTTTTCGACATAGTTTTGAGCCTCATCTCCACGAGCATAACCATATCGAGTTTGACTGTAGTATTTCTTTTGGCGCAATAGAGGCAGGCGATCTTTAACATCAGCCCAAGCGTCAGGGTTACCACCTTGGCGCTTAGTTAGTCGTCGAGCATCCATCATATGACCAAACCCAAGGTTGTATGAGGCAAGCGCAAACCATATTTTTTCGTGTTCGGGAATGGAATCGGGGACTCGGCCGACGATATAGCGCAGGTACTGTACGCCACCACGAACAGACTGCTCAGGGTCAAGGCGGTTAGTCACATTGACAATTTTAGCCGTTGGTAGGGTCAGCATCATCATCCCACGCACCCCAGTTGGAGATTTGGCTACGGGGTTCCAATGTGACTCTTGATAGGCTAGAGCAGCAATTAGGCGCCAGTCGAACTCTTGAGAGTACTGTTTAAACAATGGTGACCATTTCGGTAGTTTACTGTCGAGAGCTCGAATAAAGGCGCGCGTGTCGACGTAATCGAATGTACCGATATGACCGATGTATTTCTCTTCTAGGTTGGCGAGGTCACCGCTTTGTTTGAGGTTGCCAAAAAACTCGATAAGTAATGCGTATAAACTCTCATCATCCGATTTACGCATATACCAAGATATCGGTTGGTCCTCGGTCATTTCAAAAGCAAGGGCTAAATCTGGGTAGATTCGTTGCGAAAGAGAGAGTTCGACCGAATCTGCCATGGTGAACAGTAGCTCGCCTTCAGAGACTTGCTTGAGCAGATCGTTGACATCGGCATTGGCATCGACTTTGTAGTGAAATTCAGGGTTATTTTCCGCAACGTTATCCAACGTCCGCTCAAAGTGAGAGTCTTGTACGACAGCAAAGATGTCCTCCCCCTCGGCTTTTTCGACTAATTCCGCCTGATTTGCTAAAAGCTGTTCTAGGTTTCTTGGGCGCCATTGGCCCTTTTTATAGACTACTTGTTGGCTGACGTAATAATACGCTGGACCTGCTCTAAATTGCTTAATTCGTTGAGGAGACTGGCTTAGCCCTGCGGAAATAATATCAATCTCCCCTTTCTCTAGGGCAGGGAAGAGGCTCGCTAAACGATAAGCGGGTTTCATTTCCAGTTTTACGCCTAATTCATCAGCAAACTGACGTGCGAGCTCATAATCGAGCCCTGTCGGGCCATCGGGGCCGATATAATAAGAAAGCTGATTGTTAAGCGTGCCGACTCGAAGCACACCACGCTCTTTGATGCCTTCTAGCTCACTTTTAGGATCAGAATCAATCTGGCATCCAAAGAGCCCTAAAGATAAGGTCAACAAGGAGGCAAGCTTTAGCCAACGTATATCAGAAATATTTCGCATTAATTCATTTATCTCACAAGAACTATGTTGCCTTTATACCAAAGCTAGAACTTCTGGCAAAGCAACATCATAGAAACTCTCGTTTACTATCACTTTATCGACATTGAACGACGGTTTTTTGTCTTTCGAAAAAAAATGACGAAAACGTTTGCGTTAGTGGTTACGTCACAAAAAAAAATACACTATAATACGCCCGAATCAGGGTAGGAGAAATTGGCATACGTTCATTTTTATGATGTAACCAATTGAATTTATTCCAATATCACCTCAAATCAATTGCATAAGAGACCTAAGCACATGAGAATTTTGCGTGGCTCCCCAGCTCTTTCTGAGTTTCGTGTTAACAAGCTAGTCGATCTTTGTCGTGAACTAAGCCTACCTGTAACGGGTATTTATGCTGAGTTTGCTCACTTTGCCGATCTAACGTCAGACCTAGACGCGTCTGAAATTGAAAAGTTGGAAAAGCTACTGACTTACGGACCAACAATCGAAGAGCACGAACCAACGGGCACATTGTTACTTGTCACGCCTCGTCCGGGTACTATCTCGCCATGGTCGTCTAAATCGACAGACATTGCGCATAACTGTGGTCTTAATAAAGTCTCACGCTTAGAGCGTGGTACCGCTTTTTATGTTGAGTCTTCTACTGAGCTAACTAAGCTTCAATTAGTTGAGTTAAAAGCGATTCTTCATGACCGCATGATGGAAGTTGTTTTTTCTGACTTCGATTCAGTGTCGGCGCTCTTCACGGTAGCAGAACCTGCTCCTTATGCTGAGGTTGACTTATTGAACGGTGGCCGTAAAGCCCTCGAAGAAGCGAACATCACGCTGGGTCTTGCACTCGCAGAAGATGAAATTGATTACCTTCTTGAAAGCTTCACTGAAAAGCTAGGTCGTAACCCGACTGACATCGAGCTTATGATGTTTGCACAAGCGAACTCAGAGCACTGTCGTCACAAGATCTTTAACGCTGATTGGACTATCGATGGCGTTAAGCAAGAAAAATCATTGTTTAAGATGATTAAGAACACGTTCGAAGTAACACCAGAGCATGTGTTGTCTGCTTATAAAGATAACGCCGCTGTCATGAGTGGTTCAACCGTTGGACGTTTCTTCCCTGATCCAAAAACACGTCAATATAACTATCATCAAGAAAAGACTCACATCTTGATGAAAGTAGAAACGCACAACCACCCAACGGCAATCTCTCCGTGGCCAGGTGCATCAACAGGTTCAGGCGGTGAAATCCGTGATGAAGGCGCAACCGGTATTGGTGGTAAGCCAAAAGCAGGTTTAGTGGCGTTCTCTGTATCTAACCTTAAGATCCCGAACTTCGTTCAGCCTTGGGAAACGGATTTTGGTAAGCCAAGCCGTATCGTAACGGCGTTGGATATTATGCTAGAAGGCCCACTAGGTGGCGCGGCATTCAACAACGAATTTGGTCGTCCTAATCTACTCGGTTACTTCCGTACTTACGAAGAAAAAGTTAACTCTCATAACGGTGAAGAAGTTCGTGGTTACCACAAGCCAATCATGCTTGCTGGTGGTCTAGGTAACATCCGTGATGATCATGTTCAAAAGAAAGAGATCCCAGTCGGTGCAAGCCTAATCGTGCTTGGCGGTCCAGCGATGAATATCGGCCTTGGTGGCGGTGCGGCATCTTCAATGGACTCTGGTTCTTCTTCTGAAGATCTAGACTTTGCTTCTGTACAACGTGAAAACCCAGAGATGGAACGTCGTTGCCAAGAAGTTATTGACCGTTGTTGGCAGCTAGGTGATGCCAACCCAATCGCATTCATCCACGATGTAGGCGCGGGCGGTATCTCGAATGCACTTCCTGAGCTGGTAGACGATGGTGAGCGTGGCGGTATTTTCAACCTACGTGACGTGCCAAACGATGAGCCGGGCATGAGCCCACTTGAGATCTGGTGTAACGAATCTCAAGAGCGTTACGTAATGGCGGTTGCTGATAAAGACATGGCAACGTTCGATGCCATTTGTAAGCGTGAGCGTGCACCATACGCAGTCGTTGGTAAAGCAACGGAAGAGCGTGAGCTTAAACTTGAAGATTCACACTTCGACAACACGCCAATTGATATGCCAATGGACATCCTATTAGGTAAAACGCCTAAGATGCACCGTGATGCGAAAACGCTAAAAGCAAATAACCCAGCGATTGATCGTTCTGGTATCGAAATGAATGAAGCGGTTGACCGTGTTCTTCGCTTGCCAACCGTTGCCGAAAAAACATTCCTTATCACCATCGGTGACCGCTCGGTAACTGGCCTTGTTGCTCGTGACCAAATGGTTGGCCCATGGCAGGTTCCTGTTGCTAACTGCGCGGTAACTGCAGCTAGTTACGACTCTTACCACGGTGAGGCGATGTCTCTTGGTGAGCGTACACCAGTGGCACTACTAGACTTCGGTGCATCGGCTCGTCTAGCGGTTGGTGAAGCAATCACTAACATCGCAGCGACGAACATCGGCGATATCAAACACATTAAACTGTCAGCGAACTGGATGTCTCCAGCGGGTCACCCAGGTGAAGATGCTGGTCTTTACGAAGCGGTGAAAGCCGTTGGTGAAGAGCTTTGTCCTGCACTTGGCTTAACGATTCCAGTTGGTAAAGACTCAATGTCGATGAAGACCAAGTGGGAAGATAATGGCGAGCAAAAAGAAGTCACGTCTCCGCTGTCTCTTGTTATCACTGCATTTGCCCGTGTTGAAGATGTTCGTAAGACAATCACGCCGCAGCTTCGTACCGACAAAGGTGATTCAAGCCTAGTACTTATCGACTTAGGTAACGGCAAAAACCGTATGGGTGCAACAGCACTTGCACAGGTTTACAAGCAGCTTGGTGATAAGCCAGCAGACGTAGACAACGCAGCGCAGCTAAAAGGTTTCTACGAAGGTGTTCAGGCGCTAGTTGCTAACGACCAAGTTGTCGCTTACCACGATAAAGGCGATGGTGGTTTATTCGTAACGCTAGCTGAAATGGCATTCGCAGGTCACTGTGGTGTTAATGCTAATATTGAAACATTAGGTGAAGACGCATTAGCCGCATTGTTTAACGAAGAGTTGGGTGCTGTCATCCAAGTTCGTAACGATGACCTAGACGCCGTACTTGCTACGCTTGCTGCAAATGGTCTAGAAACGTGTTCACACGTAATCGGTTCTGTTGAAGCTTCTGATGCGCTCGTGATTAAGTCTGGTGAATCGGTAGTGATTGAACGTAACCGTACTGAACTACGCACAATCTGGGCTGAGACCACGCATAAAATGCAATCACTTCGTGATAACTCTGCGTGTGCAGACCAAGAGCATGAAGCGAAGAAAGATAACTCAGACCCAGGTCTAAACGTTAGCTTGAGCTACGATGTTAATGAAGATATCGCAGCGCCATATATTGCGACAGGTGTGAAACCTAAGATGGCAATTTTGCGTGAGCAAGGTGTTAACTCTCACGTTGAAATGGCCGCGGCATTTGACCGCGCAGGCTTTGAAGCCACCGATATCCACATGAGCGATATCCTAACGGGTCAAGCGGTTCTAGAAGAGTACAACGGCCTTGTGGCTTGTGGTGGCTTCTCTTACGGTGACGTACTAGGTGCGGGTGAAGGTTGGGCTAAGTCAGTTCTGTTTAACGACGCTACGCGTGACCAATTTGAAAACTTCTTCAAGCGTGAAGATACGTTCTCTCTAGGCGTGTGTAACGGTTGTCAGATGTTGTCTAACTTGCGTGAATTGATTCCGGGCGCAGAATACTGGCCTCGTTTCGTGCGTAACGAATCTGAGCGCTTTGAAGCTCGTTTCAGCCTAGTAGAAGTTCAGAAGTCTGATTCTGTATTCTTCAACGGTATGGAAGGGTCTCGTATGCCTATCGCTGTTTCTCACGGTGAAGGCCGCGTAGAAGTGCGTGATAACGAGCACCTAAACGCGATTGAAAATTCAGGTACAGTGGCGCTACGTTACGTTGATAACAACGGTAACCCGACGCAGCAATACCCGAATAACCCGAATGGTTCGCCAAACGCTATCACCGGTCTAACGACAACGGATGGTCGTGTCACGATAATGATGCCTCACCCAGAGCGTGTATTCCGTACGGTTGCTAACTCTTGGGCTCCAGAAACTTGGGGCGAAAACGGTGCTTGGATGCGTATGTTCCAAAACGCGCGTAAGAATATCGGTTAATCGATAGTCAACGACAGAGTAAATTGAAAGGTCGTCAGCAAGAGTGCTGACGACCTTTTTTATTATCAGTCGTTTTATGGCAATTATTCATGACTTAACACGATAAAAAACCGACGCTGTTACGAAAAATAGTGGAGCGTAATTGAGCTAATTGTGTTCTAATACCGCGCTGGCTTAGGGATGGCTGACAAAGTAACGATAATTATGTTGGAACATCCCTTAACAAAACCCTTAGGAATCATCTAAATGTCTGAAAATAAAAAATTTGCTATCCGTCTTACGGAAAAGCGCAACGGTTGGTCTGCAGAAATTACTCGCCAAGTAACCTCTCGTAGAACAGTAGTATCTAAGCGTGAAATGGGTTTTGAAAGCGAAGAGCTAGCACAAGCATGGGCTGAGAAAGAGCTCCAAGGCTTTATTGCAAGCCAAGCGGAACGCAACGTTCGTAAAGCTGATGCTCGTAAAGAGAAAGAAGCGAAAGAGCACGCGAAAGAAGCCTTAAAAGCGGTAAAAGCAGCCGCTCGTCAAGCTAGCGCAGAGCAAGAAGACGAAGAGTAATAGTTTTTAGTACGGTTGACGGGTCGTGATTCGTTGATTGATACGCACAAAAAAGCCGCTGTGTTATCAGCGGCTTTTTTGTGCGTGTTTTTCATGGAAAGGGCTAATCGCCTCAGTGCTTAAATAGCATGGTGTTTAACGTCGTATGGTGCTTAACGTCGTATGGTGTTTAATGTCGTATGGTGCTTAAAGTAGCGTTGTGAATCAACGGATTGGTTAGCTTAAGACACCTGCTCTTCGAGTTTGACGACGAACTCTGACGGAAGCTGCAGCTGTTTCGCTAATTCCTGCAGGTAGGCTTTTTCCATAAAGTTTTGTTCATCCACGACGAGTAGACTTGCAAGGTAAATTTCTGCTGCTTGTTCAGGCGAGCGTGAAAGCTGGGCAATATAATGCGGATCCAGCGGTTTAGCGATTTCAGCTTGGACCAATGCCTGAACATGAGCGTCGGCATGCATTTGTTGAAGGGCTTGATCGATTTTACTCATTTCAGCATCGTCGATATGCCCGTCAGCTTTTGCTGCCCCAATCATGGCTTTGAGAACGATTTCTTCATGATTGGTATTGGCAAATTCATCGATGGTCGCACCTTGTGCGTCTGGTGTGTTCTTTTTATCCCAATCGTTATAGATTTTGAATGCAAGCGCACCAAGTGCCGCAGCACTGCCGACGCCGAGTGCGGTTTTACCCATTTTTTTTGTTTTCTTCGAACCCATTAACATGCCTAATAAACCACCGCCTACGGCGCCTGCACCCAAGGCTCCTAGGGTTTTTTTGTCACCGAGCGCTGAGCTGATGTTAGACGATGATTGTGAGGCTTTTTGAGTCGCGCTGCTAACGACATCTGACTTGAGTGCTTGATTAAGTAGTGATTTCAAATCCATCGTATTCTCCAAAATGTGGTAGAGGAACTCATGTAGGCAAGTGGTGAGTTATTGCCATTGAACGCGGTTGCCAGTTGAATAGTCCTGATGGTAAAGGAGTGAAGCTGAACAGAAGATGAAGAGGGTTCGCTTTTTTTAGTGGATATTAGGTGAATCGACGAATGAACTGGGGATCCTTATTGGCCACGTAAAGAAAAAGGCAGCCGATTGGCTGCCTTTTCGATCGTTAAGACTCAACTGGATCGTATTAATATCAATAGCGAAGTTAGTTAATCGTTAAGCTAACTGTGCTTTGATGTGCTCTACGATGTCAGTGATAGCGATTGGCGCTTTTTCACCGTTGCGACGGTTCTTATATTCGAAGTTGCCTTCGTCCATGCTGCGATCGCCAATTACTACAGTGTGCGGAATGCCAACTAGTTCGATATCTTTAAACATCACACCTGGACGTTCTTTACGATCATCGAATAGTACTTCGATACCCATCGCCGTCAATTCTGCATAAAGCTTTTCAGCGGCTTCTTTGACACGCTCAGATTTGTGCATGTTCATCGGAACAATCGCAACCTGGAATGGTGCTAGCGCTTCAGGCCAAATGATGCCGAACTTATCATGGTTTTGCTCGATGGCAGAGGCAACAACACGTGATACACCAATGCCGTAACATCCCATTTCTAGCGTTACACTCTTACCATCAGGACCAAGCACATTACAGTTCATTTTTTCTGAGTAGTTAGTGCCTAGTTGGAAGATATGGCCGACTTCGATACCACGTTTGAGTTGCAGTGTACCTTGACCACATGGGCTTAAGTCACCTTCTACTACGTTACGTAGGTCTTCAACTTGTGCAAGCTCAACGTCACGACCCCAGTTAATACCGAAGTAGTGTTTACCATCTACGTTTGCGCCCGCACCAAAGTCACTCATTACTGCAACGCTGCGATCTACAATGAATGGTAGCTCTAGACCTACAGGGCCTAGTGAACCTGGACCTGCGCCGACAAGAGCACGAATTTCTTCTTCCGTTGCCATCTCCAGTGGTGATGCCACTTGAGTTAGGTTTTCTGCTTTGATTTCGTTGAGTTCGTGATCGCCACGAATGATCAATGCAATGATGTCCGCATCAATGTGGTCAGACGCTTTAACAAATAATGTTTTAACGGTTTTCTCGATCGCGAGTCCGTGCTGCTCTACCAGCTCAGCGATGGTTTTTGCGTTGGGTGTATCAACCAGCGTCATTTCTTGAGTTGGCGTGGCAAGTTCAGCCGTTGGCGCAAGCGCTTCTGCTTTTTCGATATTTGCCGCGTAATCGGACTCAGAAGAAAAGGCGATAAGATCTTCACCACTTTCAGCTAGTACGTGGAATTCGTGAGAGTTTTTGCCGCCAATTGCGCCTGTATCCGCTAGAACTGGACGGTAGTTTAGTCCCATACGGTCAAATGCTTTACAGTAAGCGTCGTGCATCGCCTCGTAAGACTTTTGTAAGCCATCTTTGTTGATATCAAAGCTGTAAGCATCCATCATTGAGAACTCACGCGCACGCATCACACCAAAACGAGGGCGTCTTTCGTCACGGAATTTGGTTTGGATTTGATACAGATTCAAAGGAAGCTGTTTATACGAACTGATCTCGTTACGCACAAGGCTAGTGACCACTTCTTCTGCTGTCGGACTTAGAACAAACGGACGAGCATGACGGTCAGTAAAGCGAAGTAGTTCTGGGCCCATGGTTTCAGAGCGACCGGTTTCTTCCCACAGCTCAAACGGCTGAACAACGGGCATTAAGATCTCGACTGCATTGGCATTATCGATTTCTTGACGAACGATGTTTTCGACTTTACGCAGCACACGTAGACCAGTAGGTAGCCAAGTATATAGACCTGAAGCTAGCTTACGAATCATACCTGCACGTAGCATCAGCTGGTGGCTGATAACTTCTGCGTCGTTTGGAGTCTCTTTCAGAGTGGAAAGAAGGTAGTTACTGGTACGCATTCTATGGTATCCGTTTCATCATGATAATAAGAGATTCAAGCCTGAGCTCAAATCGAGTTAAGCCGACTATGATATCAGCGTATTGCTGTTCTACAAAGGTTCAATCGTTGTTACCAATACGGATTCGTCCATTATTTTGAATTTGACGTTCCAGTCATACAGTTTGACTCCGTACTCTTTGTGATCGGCTTTGCCTTTTCGGTATGCGGGCCTTGGATCTTGTGCGAGCACTTGTGAAATCACTTGCCGTTTATGATCCCCATCCTTGTTCTGACTCAGGAAAGAGTCAGCGCCTGGAGTAAATTGAACATCGATGAGTTCAGGCTCCTCTGAAGCGTATCCCCCTTGAGCATGTGGAATAGAGTCGGAATAGGGGATGTAGGGCTTGATATCAATAATTGGTGTGCCATCGACGAGATCGACACTGCCTAGGTGAATCAATGTCTGCGCACCTCTTTGTTCCACGCTTTTTAATTCAACCGCTGACATCCCAATGCTATTGGGCCGAAAAGTTGAGCGCGTCGCAAGAACCCCCATTCGTTCGTTACCACCAAGGCGAGGTGGTCGCACTGTCGGCTTCCAACCCGCGTCGATGTTTTGGTCGAATAAGAACACGATCCATAAATGAGTAAACTGCTCGATCCCCTTAATCGCTTCGGCACAGTTGGCTGAACCTGATAGCTCAATGGTTGCTGTTGCCGCTGGTACTAGGCGAGGTTGCCGTGGTACCGCAAACTTTTCTTTATAGGGGGAGATAACCGTTCCAATAGGCTCAATAGTAAAGGCCATGATGGGTACCAATCTAATTGTTAAATAATAGGGATCATTTCAAATAGCGGAAAACAATACAAGTATTGTCTCTCCTGCTATGCGCCTGATTGATGTGTTAGCGCTGTTGATTGGCTTTGTCAATATTAAACGTTGTAATTTAAGCTAAAAATAGCTCAAAAACCGCGCTTTATTAATATCTTGCAACACATTCGGCTTTAATTTGAAACTATCCTAACGTACTCTGCCGCAGCGTTTTGTATGACTGTTAGAAATTGACGCTAACGAATGTCACACGCCAGGACAATATAATAAAAGGAGGGGACAGATGAGTTCATCTGCTGCAATGAAACACAACAAACCGAAAAAGCCTATATTTACCCGTTTTTTAGACGGCGTTGAATACTTGGGGAACCTATTACCTCACCCAATTACACTCTTTGCTATATTCTGTGTCGCCATTTTAGTGATGTCCGGTATTGCCGGTTACTTCGATGTTGCGGTTGTGGATCCTCGCCCAGAAGGCGCGGCGGGTCGTGCCGCTGATGGCATGATTAAAGTAGTAAGCCTGTTTAACGCAGAAGGCTTGCAACTGATAGTGACAAACCTTGTCACTAACTTTACTGGTTTTGCACCGTTAGGTACGGTACTTGTTGCTATGCTTGGTGTGGCGATCGCTGAACACTCAGGTATGTTGTCGGCAGCAATGCGTGGCCTCGTTATGGGTGCTTCTCAGCGTATGGTTACGGTTACGGTCGTCTTCGCTGGTATTATTTCTAATACGGCTTCTGAGCTTGGTTACGTCGTTCTTATCCCGTTAGCAGCCATGCTGTTTCACTCTTTAGGACGTCACCCTCTCGCCGGTCTTGCCGCCGCCTTTGCTGGTGTATCTGGTGGGTATTCTGCAAACTTGTTAATCGGTACGGTTGATCCGCTGCTTTCAGGCATTACTGAAACAGCGGCGCAAATGATTGACCCTACTTATTCGGTGGGTCCTGAGTCAAACTGGTACTTTATGTTTGTCTCTACCTTCTTTATCTCAATCACGGGTGCGTTCGTGACGGAGAAAATTGTTGAGCCAAAACTTGGTAAATACAATGACGAAGAAGCGGCGGAAGACCTGTCAAATGACCGTATGGGTAAGCTGACAGATATCGAAAAGAAAGGCCTAAAAATGGCCGGTATTGCTGTGCTACTAGTGAGTGCGGTGATCGCGTCTACGATTGTTCCAGCAAATGGCGTACTTCGCTCTGCAACCGGAGAAGTGGCGGGTTCACCTTTCTTGAAGAGTATTGTTGCGTTTATATTTGTGTTCTTCGCGATTCCTGGTTTTGTCTACGGCAAAGTGACCGGTACGATGAACAACGATCGTGATGTGATTAATGCCATGTCGAAGTCGATGTCTTCAATGGGCATGTACATTGTGTTGGTTTTCTTTGCTGCGCAGTTTGTGGCTTTCTTTAAGTGGACTAACTTCGGTCAAGTATTCGCTGTGGGTGGTGCAGACTTTCTACAAACGATTGGCTTGACTGGACCTGCACTGTTTTTTGCGTTCATCCTGATGTGTGGTTTCATTAACCTTATGATTGGTTCTGCGTCGGCACAGTGGGCGGTGACAGCACCTATTTTTGTTCCAATGTTAATGCTTGTAGGCTACGCACCTGAGACGATTCAAGCGGCATACCGTATTGGTGATTCAACCACCAACATCATTACACCAATGATGAGCTACTTTGGTCTTATCCTTGCTGTTGCAACACGTTATATGAAGAACCTAGGAATTGGTACTTTGATCGCGACAATGTTGCCGTATTCACTGTGCTTCTTAGTGGGTTGGAGTGTGTTGTTCTATCTTTGGGTATTTGTATTCGGCTTACCAGTTGGTCCTGGTGCCGCAACTTATTACACGCCTTAGTCGATGATAGTCATCCACATGCTTTAAAAATAAAAATGCTCCCAACTGGGAGCATTTTTTTGTAGAAGAACGCTATTTAAGCTTCTCTAGATCCGCTTCAATCTCGGCAATTTTACCGGAGACGACTTTTTCCAAGTGACGAAGGTCGGATAGAATTTTTTGCTTAACATCTACTTCGCCAATCTCGACGGGCTTGGTGATGGTGTTTAATTCATCAATGACCAAGGTTAAGTTTCGATTAATCTCTGTGATTTCTTTGTAGCCTTGGCTACTACTATTTACCCGAACGTTTTTTACTTGCCTTGGGTATTTGAACTTAACACTCTTCGCAAACAATTCCCCTTTTTGCTTACGAAAATAGATTTTCAACACATCCTTGTGCGCTTCTTGTCGAATTGAGTAACGCTCAATTTGTTTAGGATCATGAATGCCTAAACTTGTGAGGTTTGGGTACATAGTTTACCTCTTTCATTGTGTGTTCTTGTTACAAATGTAGCAGTCAATTCGTGAGGTAGATAGTCAATTTGTGAGGTAGATAGTTGATAACGTGGGCGATTAAGAATAAATGTGGCGAAGATCGCTTATTCGTTGTTCACTGAAGGCGTAAATGGCTAGGCGTACAGTTTACTACTAACCATTTACGTCGAGTTGATGGGGTTAACTGGTTAATTGTTCTGAGATGGTGTCATGTAGCTTCTGTTTGAGAATTTCCTCTTCTTCTTCTGAAAGACGGCCACCTGTTGAGCTTGTTAGGATAAACAAATCTTCTGCTCGCTCCCCTATAGTGGTGATTTTTGCGGCGTGAAGGCTTATATCACACAAGGCAAAGGTTGCACCGACTTTGGCCAATAAACCCGGCGCATCAAGTGCGACCAACTCCATTAAGGTGCGTTTCTTGCTTTTTGTCGGTAGGAAATCCACCTTTGTTTTGACATTAAAATGCTTCAGATTTCGAGGTGCTCGGCGCGCTTTAATGGTGCTTGGTTTCCCGCTTTCCAATACACGCATCAGGTGTTTTATCACCGCAGCATGTCGGGTAGTATCAATTTTTTTACTGTGCTGATCGAGCACCATGAACGTGTCGAGCACAAAGCCATCTTTGCTTGTCATGATTTGTGCATCATGGACGTTGAAGTTACGTCTATCGAGTTCGGCGACCACGTTTGCAAATAATGCGGGTTGATCTTTGCTGTAGACAAATACTTCTGTGCCGCCGCGAGTGGCTTTCTTACTCATCAATACCAGCGGTTTTGCGGGGTCATCTGATTTGAGTATATGCTCACAATGCCAGGCAATTTGTTTGTGTGTATGCCGTAGGAAGTAGTCGGCTTTAAAGCGTTGCCACAGCACTTCAATCTCTCGCGCAGAAAAGCCTTGTTTGCGTAACAATGCAGATGCGAGTTGTTGATTGTGGCGAATGCGGTCTCTAACGTCGACAGGGGTTTCTAAGCCTCGTCGCAGGACTCGTTGTGTTGAATGGAAGAGTTCGGCAAGCAGGGTGCGTTTCCAGCTATTCCAGAGCTCAGGGTTAGTCGCACAGATATCGGCAACCGTTAAACAAACGAGGTATTCAAGGTGTTCTTCGTCATGCACTTTTTTTGCGAATTCAATGATGACGTCGGGATCGTAAATATCGCGGCGCTGCGCTGTCACTGACATTAATAAGTGGCTCTGAACCAGCCAAGAGACCAATTGAGCCTCTGGTTTGGATAGACCATGCTCAATACAGAAATCATACGCTTCCACAGCGCCAATTTCAGAATGATCCCCCCCTCGGCCTTTGCCTATATCATGAAAAATGGCCGCGAGAATTAACAGCTCTTTCTTTTGCATGCGAGGGTAGACTTCACAACAAATAGGGTGTTTGGAGTGATTCTCTTCCTGACTGAAGGTGTGAATATGATTCAGTAACCGAATGCTATGCTCGTCTACGGTGTAGACGTGAAATAGGTCGAACTGCATTTGACCTACGATTTGGCTCCACTGTGGCAGATACGCTGCCAGAACACCGAGCTTATGCATGAGTCGAAAAGCGCGATGCAAGGCGTTGGGGTGCCGGACAAGATCCATAAACTTATCGCGTGCGGCTGGGATTTCATGTAAAAACTTATTGAGCCTGCGTCGAGCGGTGCGAAGCTGCCTTAGTGTCGCGGGGCTCACCCCCTCAATACTGGAATCGTTGGCAATGTGAATGAACATGTCCAATATCGTTTCCGGACGAGCCTGGAATAGCGCCGGTTTTCTCGCTTCAATGAGTTGACCGCGGCGTTGAAAGTCATCATCCAAGATCTCGGCGGTAACGATCTGTCCTTTGTTTATGATGGCCTGATCGAACAATTTAAGCAGCATTTTGTTCAGCTCTGCCACTCGACGTAAGGTTCGGTAAAATTCTTTCATCATCATTTCGACAGCGACATTACCTTCACCAACAAAACCAAGGCTATCGGCGACTTGTGCTTGATGACCAAACGTGAGTCGGTTGTCGTAGCGTCTTAATTCAATGTGCAGAGCGAAACGCACCCGCCACAAGAAATTCTGGCATTCAACCAACTCACGATATTCCGCATCGGTTAGAAAGCCAAAGCGACTCATCTCATACAGAGAGGTGGCACCAAAATGTCGACGAGCCACCCAACTGAGGGTGTGAATATCACGCAGTCCACCTGGCGTCGACTTGATGTCTGGTTCGAGGTTATAGGTTGTGTCATGGTATTTGGCATGGCGAGCTTTTTGTTCAGCAATTTTTGCGCGATAAAAATCTTCAGAGGTCCAAAATGCATCAGAGTCGACAACCTTTTTAAGTTGAGTAAAGGTATCTTCGCTGCCGCATAAATACCGCGCCTCTTGCAAATTTGTTGCAACGGTAAGGTCAGATTGCCCGATATCGACACACTCCTGGATCGTTCGAACCGCATGTCCCACCTCTAAGCGCAGATCCCATAAAAGCGTAATGAATTCGCTGACAATGGTTTCTAACGCGGGGGTGAGCTTATGACGAGAAACAAAAAGAATATCAATATCCGACAGGGGATGAAGCTCCCCTCGGCCATATCCACCGACCGCGACTAAGGCGAGGTTGGTTTGATTGTTTAAGCCAGTCCGTTTCCAAAGACGGCTCAATAGTTGGTCAATGTAGTCTGAACGACCGAGGATGAGATCCGTAATCGGGTGGTGGTTCAAAAATTCATGCTTTTGATGATCAGAGAATGTGTCGAGCTGCGATTTGAGTTCAACCACTGTAAGCTGTTCATCACTTAGAGTTGTGGGCGTTTGAAAAGTCATAGAGAAGCAATCCGTGCAAGCAAAAGAAAAGACTAACTACGGTTATACCAAAATGGCGGGGATAAAAAAATATCCTCACGTTGTGAGGATATTTTTAAAAAGCGTGTTTAGCGAGTGATTATACGTTGTTCATGTGGCGAGGAATCGTTTCTTCACTGCGTAATGTGAGGACTTCACAACCTGTTTTCGTCACAACAATCGTATGTTCCCATTGCGCAGAATTTTTGCCATCGCCGGTGTAGACCGTCCAGTCGTCATCTGCATCAATGCTACAACCAAATTTCCCCGCGTTGATCATTGGCTCGATGGTAAACACCATCCCTTCTTTAAGAACACGACGGTCGGCATTTTTATAATGAACCACTTGTGGCTCTTCATGAAACTCGGAGCCGATACCGTGCCCACAAAAATCTTTCACAATAGAAAATTTAGCGCGTGGGTTATTCTTGTTGTTTGTTTTTATGTACTTCTCTATTTCAGTACCAATGGCACCGACGGTCGAACCTGGTTTGACGGTTTTCATGCCGATATACAGTGCTTCTTGTGCGACCATGCATAATCGCTTATCGGCTGGTGCTACGTCGCCGATCAAAAACATTTTCGATGTATCACCATGGTAGCCTTCAGGGCGAGTGTCTAGGGAGGCATTCTCGTCATTTGGAATGATGACGGTGACATCGACGTTGACGATATCGCCACTTTTCAATACGGCTGGTTTGGTTTTACCTGTTGTTCCCATCGTGTCTTTGTCGGCAGGGATGCCATGACAAACAATATGATTAATAGAGGTACAGATGGATTTAGGGTAGCCGTGATAGTCGAGTGGTGCCGAGTAAGCGCCATTTTCTCGAGTGTGTTCAGCACAAATTCTATCAAGCTCCTCGGTGGTCACACCCTCTTTAACATGGGGTTCGATCAGTTCTAAAAGCTCGGCCGCAAGTTTTCCTGCGATGCGCATTCTTTCGATTTCAGCTTCAGTTTTGATTTTGATAGACATTTGTGTTCTCTACTCTCTAATTTGACGCGTTATTCTAACAACGACAAGATTAAGCGCAACAAGAATAAAACTCGTTTCTTGAATTATAGTCTTGGTAACTCTAGTCCGACTAAGCAAATCTCGTCGAGAAAAAGTGGTTTTATTTTGTGCGTTTGTTGTGATTTTTCTGGTATTGAGACCATGAAATATGGTATAAAGCGCGCCAGAATCTAGAGTCTGTTTCTTCCTTGTGGCGAACTGGCTCGAGATCCTAAACATACTTTAATTTAAATCACACACATTTCGTCACATGTTCCGGGGTGCTTGAGTAATCATTCATACCAAGTCGGATTCATGGGAAGTGTGGAGGCCTAACCCCATAGAGGATTTTAAAATGGCAACTGTATCAATGCGCGATATGCTTAAAGCTGGTGTTCACTTCGGTCACCAAACTCGTTACTGGAACCCAAAAATGAAGCCATTCATCTTTGGTGCTCGTAACAAAGTTCATATCATCAACCTAGAAAAAACGGTACCTATGTTCAACGATGCACTAGCTGAGCTAGCGAAAATCGGTGAGAAGAAAGGTAAAGTTCTTTTTGTTGGTACTAAGCGCGCTGCATCTGAAGCTGTTAAAGAAGCTGCAATCAACAGCAACCAGTACTACGTGAACAACCGTTGGTTGGGTGGCATGCTTACGAACTACAAAACAGTTCGTCAGTCTATTAAACGCCTGAAAGAATACGAAGCGCAAGCTCAAGACGGTACTTTCGAGAAAATCACTAAGAAAGAAGCTCTAATGCGTACTCGCGAAATGGAGAAGCTAGAGAAGTCTCTTGGTGGTATCAAGAACATGGGTGGTCTTCCTGACGCTCTATTCGTAATCGATGCTGATCACGAGCACATTGCTGTTAAAGAAGCAAACAACCTAGGTATCCCAGTTTACGCTGTAGTTGATACTAACTCTAACCCAGATGGCATTGACTTCATCATTCCTGGTAATGACGATGCAATCCGTGCGGTACAGCTTTACCTAAATGCTGCTGCAGACTCGGTTAAAGAAGGTCGTAACAAAGATGTTGTTGTTGCTGCTGCTGCTGAAAAAGACGGTTTCGTAGAAGAAGCTGAATAATAGCAACTATAATTTATACTTAGTTTTGGGCGACATCGAGTCTTCATATAAACTGAGTTATAGTTAGCAATCAGGGGCCCAATGAGAGCCCCTGATTTTTACCTGGTTTGGAATCAACTGAGGATTTTAGAATGGCAACTGTAACTGCTGCTCTTGTAAAAGAACTTCGCGAGCGCACAGCCGCTGGCATGATGGAATGTAAAAAAGCGCTTGTTGAAGCAAATGCTGATATTGAATTAGCAATTGAAAACATGCGTAAAAGTGGTGCGGCTAAAGCAGCTAAAAAAGCAGGCAACGTTGCTGCTGAAGGCACAATCATCATTAAAGAAGACGCTGGCGTTGCCGCTCTTCTTGAAGTGAACTGTCAAACTGACTTCGTAGCAAAAGATGCAAGCTTCCTTGCGTTTGCTAACGAAGTTGCTGATGCTGCACTAGCTGAAAAGCTAGATGTTGCTGCTCTTCAAGCTAAATTTGAAGATGCACGTATCGCTCTAGTAACTAAAATCGGTGAGAACATCAGCATCCGTCGTGTTGAGTTCATCGAAGGTGCAAACGTTGGTTCTTACCGTCACGGTGAGCGTATCGGTGTTGTTGTTGCTGGTGAAGCTGACGCAGAAACAATCAAGCACATTGCAATGCACGTTGCAGCGTCTAAGCCTGAATTCGTAAACCCTTCTGACGTACCTGCAGACGTAGTTGCTAAAGAAAAAGCGGTTCAAGTTGAAATCGCAATGAACGAAGGCAAACCACAAGAAATCGCTGAGAAAATGGTTATCGGCCGTATGAAGAAATTCACGGGCGAAATCTCTCTAACAGGTCAGGCTTTCATCATGGAACCTAAGAAAACTGTTGGCGAAATCTTGAAAGAAAAAGGCGCTACAGTAACTAACTTCGTTCGTTTAGAAGTTGGCGAAGGCATCGAAAAAGCGGCAGAAATGAGCTTTGCTGATGAAGTAGCAGCGGTACAAAAAGGTTAATCCTTTTTTGTCTCGTTGATATGAAGACCGTAGCCAAGGCTGCGGTCTTTTTGCGAGTAAGCTAGATGGTATTTTTTAACCATCATGAATTAGGATTTCAATCCAAGGCGCTGAATCACAGTGACATTGGAGTCTTAATCCATGACCGTTAATCAACAACTCTCTTTGGAAGGTGAACTCCATGACAACGAACCCAAAACCAGCGTATCAACGTATTCTGTTAAAACTTAGTGGTGAAGCGCTGCAAGGCGAAGAAGGCTTTGGTATCGACCCATCTATCTTGGAGCGTATGGCTCAAGAAGTGAAAGAACTGGTAGAACTGGGTGTTCAGGTCGGTGTCGTCATTGGTGGTGGCAATCTTTTCCGCGGTGCTGGTCTTGCAGCCGCAGGGATGAATCGTGTTGTTGGTGATCATATGGGTATGTTGGCCACTGTGATGAATGGCCTAGCACTGCGTGATGCTCTGCACCGTGCTTATGTAAACGCACGAGTGATGTCTGCCATTCCTCTTAAGGGTGTATGTGATGATTACAACTGGGCTGACGCGATTCGTGAATTGCGTCAAGGTCGCGTGGTAATTTTCTCAGCAGGGACAGGTAATCCATTCTTTACGACGGACTCAGCTGCGTGCCTACGTGGTATCGAGATTGAAGCGGATGTGGTTCTAAAAGCAACGAAAGTGGATGGCGTATACAGTGCTGACCCTGTCGCTAACCCAGATGCAGAATTATATGATAAGCTTGCGTACAATACTGTTCTCGATAAAGAGCTTAAGGTTATGGACTTAGCTGCGTTTACTCTGGCTCGCGATCATAAAATGCCTATTCGTGTGTTCAACATGAACAAACCTGGTGCACTTCGTCGAGTTGTGATGGGTGAAGCAGAAGGCACACTTATCAGTGATGCAGAATAATAGTAAACTTTGTCGTTAGGATTTATCGAGCGAAATAACCTAAATGCGTACTCGCATTTAGGTGCACATTATTAAGGTGATACTGTGATTAACGAAATCAAACAAGACGCTCAAGAGCGTATGGAAAAAAGTGTTGAAGCACTGAAAAACAACCTGTCAAAAATTCGTACAGGTCGTGCACACCCAAGCCTACTTCAAGGCCTTTCTGTTGAGTATTACGGTGCGCCGACTCCTCTTAACCAAGTCGCTAACGTTATTGCTGAAGACGCTCGTACACTTGCGATCACAGTTTTTGATAAAGAACTGACGCAAAAAGTAGAGAAAGCGATCTTGATGTCAGACTTAGGTTTGAACCCAATGTCAGCGGGCACGGTTATTCGTGTACCACTACCACCGCTAACAGAAGAGCGTCGTAAAGACCTTGTTAAGATTGTTCGTGGTGAAGCTGAAGGCGGTCGTGTAGCGATTCGCAACATTCGTCGTGATGCAAATGGCGATCTTAAGGCGTTGTTGAAAGACAAAGATATCTCAGAAGATGAAGATCGCAAAGGACAAGACGAGATTCAAAAATTGACTGATATTGCTGTGAAAAATGTCGATGACATACTTGCAGCAAAAGAAAAAGAGTTAATGGAAGTTTAATCCTTAACCACTTAACTCTCAGAAAAACGCTGTGCTGACAGCACAGCGTTTTTTTATGCTACTCTACCTTCCCAAATTATTACTAAACTCTTTTATGCTAAACTCAGAACTCTTCAATGACTCCCTTCCTCAACACATTGCTATCATTATGGATGGTAACGGTCGCTGGGCTAAATCCAAGGGGAAACCACGCGTCTTTGGACACAAAAAGGGGGTTTCTGCGGTTCGAAAAACGATTTCAGCAGCGGCAAAGCTAGAAATTAAAGCCGTGACTCTTTTTGCGTTTAGTAGTGAGAATTGGCGTCGACCTGAAGAAGAAGTTGGTTTGTTGATGGAGCTGTTCATTACGGTTTTATCAAGTGAGATCAAAAAACTGCATAAGAACAACCTGCGACTTCGCATTATTGGCGACACAAGCCGCTTCAATGAACGATTGCAACGTAAGATTGCCGATGCAGAAACGCTGACTGAAAATAATACCGGAACAGTGATCAATGTCGCAGCGAATTACGGCGGCAAGTGGGATATCACTGAGGCGTTCAAGAAGGTTGCGGTTCAGATAGAGCACGGTGAGTTGAAGGCTGCAGATATCACCGAAGACATGATCTCAACGCATGTGACTATGTCTGACCTCCCGGATGTGGATCTCCTGATTCGCACCAGTGGAGAATGCCGAATCAGTAACTTTATGCTTTGGCAAATGGCGTACGCAGAGATGTATTTTACCGAAGAATTTTGGCCAGAGTTTAATGAAGATAGCTTAGTGGAAGCGATTACTTGGTTCGTGAATCGCGAAAGGCGTTTTGGTTGTACCGGAGAACAAGTCAAAGCGTTAATGGAAGCCAATTAAGGACGATCTAGTTTGAAACAACGAATTATTACAGCTCTAATCCTCGCTCCGTTGGTGGTTTGGGGTATATTTTCTTTACCACTGATGTGGTTTTTGCTCGCAGTGACCGCTATCACAATGATTGGTGCCTGGGAGTGGACGCAATTCACACTTAATCACTCACGACTCGTTGCGATGATTCCGCCAGTCTTGGTGACGGCACTGTCCTTGTTTGTTGTTCCATATGATGTGGGTGCGCTTAATCAAGTAGGACTTATCCATATTGCTATCCTAGGCATAGGAACGGGCTGGTGGTTAATTGCGAGTGGTTTGGCAATGACATACCCTAAATCTGGCTCATACTGGCAGCATTCTAATGTTCTGAGGCATCTATTTGGCCTACTTACCTTACTGCCGTTTCTTTGGAGTATCGTTATACTCCGAGCGCAAGGTTACCACCAAGACCCATATCACGGTGCCAAATTGGTGTTGTTTGTTTGTCTCATTGTTTGGGCAGCAGATAGCGGTGCGTATTTTGCTGGAAAGAGCTTTGGTAAGCGCAAAATGGCCCCTAATGTGAGCCCGAATAAGACCATTGAAGGCTTATTTGGTGGCGTAGCCACTGCTCTCCTTGTTGCGTGGGCGACATCGGTCATTTTTGATATTCAGTTTGCCAGTTTTACTAGCATGACTATTATTACGTTAGTAACAGTGGTGATTTCTGTTCTTGGAGATCTTGTTGAGAGCATGTTCAAACGCGTTTCTCAAATAAAGGACAGCAGTAATATTATCCCTGGCCATGGTGGTGTACTGGATCGCGTCGACAGCCTCACGGCTGCCTTTCCTGTTTTTGCTCTTCTTTATCTCATTTTCTAATATAGAGTAGGGAACAATCACCGTTCCCTACTCGATTTTAAAGCGGTCGTATTAGCATGCAAAATCTAACCATACTTGGTGCTACGGGTTCCATTGGTGCAAGCACTCTAAAAGTGGTCGCTGAAAACCCTTCACTCTATTCTATTTACGCTTTAGTCGGTGGTAAAAACGTCACTAAAATGGCGCTCCTATGCTTACAGTGGCAACCTAAGTATGCTGTGATGGCTGAAGAGGCAGATGCCAAGCGACTAAAAAATGAATTGAATGGGCTCGTCGAAACACAGGTCCTGTTTGGTCAGGAAGCCATGTGTAAAGTGTCTTCTGATGACGCCGTAGATATGGTGATGGCTGCTATTGTTGGCGCAGCTGGCTTGTTGCCAACACTTGCTGCTGTGAAAGCAAGTAAGCGAGTATTGTTAGCAAATAAAGAAGCATTGGTGATGTCGGGGCAGTTGTTTATTGATGCCGTTCGTAACTCTGGCGCACAGTTGCTTCCCGTTGATAGCGAACATAATGCAATTTTTCAATGTCTCCCTCAAACGATTCAAACTCAGTTAGGGCATTGCGATTTAGCGCAAGCGGGTATTGATCATATTTTGCTGACAGGCTCTGGGGGACCATTTCGCTATAGTGAGACCTCAACGTTGTCTTCGGTCACTCCCGCGCAAGCGATCGCGCATCCTAATTGGTCTATGGGGCCTAAGATCTCGGTTGATTCTGCAACCATGATGAATAAAGGTCTTGAGTTTATCGAGGCTAGGTGGCTATTTAATACAGCTAAAGAGCAACTCAAAGTCATTATTCATCCTCAGTCCGTTATTCACTCTATGGTCCAGTATCAAGACGGGTCTGTCCTTGCGCAAATGGGACAGCCAGATATGGCAACACCGATAGCATTCTCGATGTCTTATCCAGAACGCATTCCTGCAGGTGTACCGCCACTCGATTTTACAAAAATGTCGGAGTTAACTTTTTTAGAGCCCGACTTTGCACGTTATCCATGCCTAGAATTAGCCATTGAGGCGTGTTATGAAGGGCAACATGCGACAACAGCCATTAATGCGGCCAATGAAATCGCAGTGGATGCCTTTCTGTCTGAGAGTATAAAATTTACAGATATTAGCCGGATAAATGACCATGTTATGTCGAAGGTTTGTTCGTCAGGTGAATTTAAACAGTTAAGTGACTTGGAAAGCATTCTTGAGCTAGATAGAATGGCTCGAATCTATGCGAGCGAATTTGTTCGTGGCATGTAACGATAGACCTATAAATCACAAGCCATTGGCCGTGAGAGATAATTTACGATGACAGATATACTGTGGAACTTTGCCTCCTTCGTTATTGCATTAGGCATCCTTGTGGCAGTACATGAATTTGGCCACTTTTGGGTAGCAAGAAAGTGTGGGGTTTATGTCGAAAAGTTCTCTATTGGCTTTGGCAAATCCATTTGGTCAAAAATGGGTAAAGACGGCACTGAATACAGTGTTTCTATGATCCCTCTTGGCGGCTATGTCAAGATGCTAGATAGCCGTGTTGATGAAGTCTCTGAAGCAGATCACAAGTATGCTTTTGATAAAAAGCCTCTTTGGAAAAGAACCGCTATCGTAGGAGCAGGACCTGCGTTTAACTTTATATTTGCGGTTTTTGCCTATTGGTTGGTTTTTTTGATTGGTGTTCCAGCCGTTAAGCCTGTTATCGGAGAGGTAACGCCTTCTTCAATTGCTGCTCAAGCTGGATTTGAACCGGGTATGCAGATTCGTTCTATTGATGGTAAACAGACTCTAGATTGGGAATCCGTGAATCTTGGCTTAGTCTCGCGTATTGGCGATAATCAAATGACGGTCACAGTTTCATCGAGTGAACAAATAGGAACAGATAAAAAATTAACATTTGACTTGTCGAGCTGGAACTTTAATCCGGAAACAGAGTCTGCTATGGGGACGCTTGGATTTAGACCATACTCGCCAGCCATTAAAACGACGCTAGTAAACGTAAGCGATGATGGAGCAGGTGCTGCTGCTGGCATAGTGGCGGGGGATACGATTGTTGCGATTAACGAACAACCGATAGATGAATGGCAACAAGTGGTGGAAGCGATTCAAGCCAACCCAAACACACCAGTTGATATTGTTGTTGATAGGAATAATGAAAAGCGCACACTGACACTTATCCCTGATTCGAGGACACTTAAAGACGGGAGAAATATCGGATTCGCGGGCATTGCGCCAGACATGGAGGCATGGCCTGAAGATTATCGATTTGAGCTTCAGTATGGCCCCGTTGAGTCAGTAGGACGAGCGTTCGTTAAAACAGGTCAAATCATAGAGCTAACCGTGTCGATGCTCAAAAAATTGATTACCGGTGATGTTGGCTTAAATAACTTGAGCGGCCCTATTTCTATTGCTAAAGGGGCAGGGGCGACAGCCGATTATGGATTGGTTTACTTTTTAGGCTTTTTAGCGCTGATCAGTGTCAACCTAGGAATAATAAACCTGGTGCCATTACCGATGTTAGATGGTGGTCATTTGCTGTTTTTTGCAATCGAAGCAGTGATTCGCAGACCGGTGCCAGAAAAAATACAAGAAATGGGCTATCGAGTGGGAGGCGCTATTATTTTTTCACTCATGTTAATAGCAATTTTTAACGATTTTTCACGCCTCTGATATCAGAATTTAGGCAGCAGTATTAGCAAAGGATTAATTAGAGCAGGTATGGCGATTAAGCATTTTCTATTCGCGTCTCTACTAGCGACCAGTGTGTCGGCGAATGGAGCTGAGGATTTTGTTGTACAGGACATTCGTATTGAAGGATTACAAAGGGTGGCACTTGGTGCTGCTCTATTGAAAATGCCAGTACGGATCGGTGACACGGTTGACGGGAAGGATATCTCAGAGATCATTAATGCACTTTATAAATCAGGGAACTTTGAAGATATCAAAGTGTTACGTGATCAAGATGCGTTAGTGGTAAAAGTAAAAGAACGACCAACGATTGCCAGTATTTCCTTTTCAGGAAACGAGGCAATTAAAGAAGAACAGCTGCAACAGAACCTAGATGCATCCGGTGTACTTGTCGGTGAGGCGCTCGATCGCACCACACTAAGTAACATTGAAAAAGGGTTAGAAGACTTTTATTACAGCGTGGGTAAATACAACGCTAAGGTTCAAGCGGTTGTGACGCCACTGCCACGAAATCGTTCGGACCTAAAGTTTGTCTTTACTGAGGGCGTGTCGGCGAAAATAAAACAGATTAACTTCATTGGTAACAAAGTGTTTACTGATAGTGAGTTACGTTCTCGTTTTAACCTAAATGTCGATGTTGCATGGTGGAATTTCCTAGCGGATGACAAGTATCAGAAGCAAGTCCTTGCCGGTGATATTGAAGCGCTTAAATCGTATTACCTTGATCGCGGCTATCTGAAGTTTAAGGTTGATACGACTCAGGTTTCGATCTCGCCAGACAAAAAAGGCGTCTACATCACCTTAGGGATAGATGAGGGGGCACCTTATCAAGTCGAAAACGTGAAGTTTCGTGGCCAACTCATTGGTAAAGAAGCCGATTTTAAAGCCATGGTTCCATTCCAGGATGGTGATACTTACAACGGCTCTAGCGTGACCGCGTTAGAAGAGAGCATCAAGCGTGAACTCGGCCAGTCAGGGTATGCTTATCCACAGGTTCGTACGATTCCTGAATTTGATGACGAGAATAATACCGTATCGTTAGTTATTAACGTTGAGTCGGGTAATCGGATCTATGTCCGTGATATTCGTTTTACCGGCAACAACTCGACGAAAGATGAAGTATTGCGACGTGAAATGCGTCAGATGGAATCCAGCTGGTTAAACTCCAAATCTATCGATGTTGGTAAGGATCGTCTTAACCGTCTTGGCTTTTTTGAAACGGTCGATGTGCAAACGGTTCGAGTACCGGGCTCGGAAGACCAAGTTGACTTGGTGTATGACGTCAAAGAAGCGAACTCAGGCAGTGTAAACTTTGGTGTTGGTTATGGTACTGAATCGGGTATCAGCTTCCAGGTCGGACTGCAGCAAGATAACTTTGCTGGTAGTGGCGATCGCGTTGGTATCAGCGCCATGACCAATAAATACCAAAAAAATGTCACACTGGATTATCGAGACCCATACTGGAACCTAGATGGTGTCAGTCTGGGTGGTCAGATTTTCTATAACGAATTCGAGGCTTCTAAAGCTGGGATTATTGACTATACCGACCAAAGTTATGGGGCAAGTTTGACGTGGGGTTTCCCCGTTGATGAACTGAACTACTTAGAGTTTGGTGGTGGTTATACGCATAGCCGATTAGGCAACATCAAAGAATACGTTCAGATAGAAAAATTCTTACAAGCACAAGCCGATAATATTGATGCTGATGGAAATCTTCTTACCGATGATTTCCATATGACAGCAGCATGGACTCGAAACAACCTAAACCGAGGTCGTTTCCCGACAGCCGGCAACCATCAAAAACTCTATGGTAAAGTGACGGTTCCTGGATCGGATGTTCAATACTTCAAGAGTCAATATGATGTAAGACAATACTTTCCTATAACACAAAGTCACAATTTTACGTTATTGTTGAAAGGCCGATTAGGTTACGGTAATGGTTATGGGCAAACCAATGGCAACGATAACCTGTTGCCATTCTATGAAAACTTTTATGTGGGTGGTTTCTCAACACTGCGTGGCTTTAGGCAGAACTCAGTGGGGCCAAAAGCGGTCTATGATGACCCTAACGGCTGTTCCAGTAATGCTGGTGGCAATAACCCATGTTATTCCGCGACAGAACAGTCAGTAGGTGGTAATGCGGTTGCGCTTGCGAGTGTGGAGTTAATTGTTCCTACTCCGTTTGCATCGGATGAGTTCCGTAACCAGATTCGTACCAGTGTCTTTGTTGATGCTGCAAGCTTATGGGATACTGAATTTACTCATATCGCCGCTGACCCTAACATGTCCGGAAAAGAGTATTATTATGATTATTCGGATCCTTCAAATTACCGTGCATCTTTAGGGGTCGCGGTGCAATGGATGTCTCCGATGGGACCATTGGTATTTTCATTAGCAACGCCAATCAAGAAGTTTGAAGGTGATAAAACAGAAGCCTTTACCTTTACGATCGGTAATACGTTCTAGCGTTAGAACTAACACATAAACTATAGACTCACACATTAAGGCTATAGAACTTATATACACACAGAGGAATTGACCTTGAAAAAAATGATGAAAGCGGCTGGTCTTGGCCTTGTTATCCTAACGTCTTCACTTTTTGCTAATGCGGCAGAAGCGGCGCAAAAAATTGGCTATGTGAATACGCTGCAGGTATTCCAAGCTTTACCACAGCGCGAGGCAGTTCTTCAGAAGCTTCAAAATGAATTCAAAGATAAAGCGGCAGAGCTGCAAGCAATCCAAGCTGACGCAGCTAAGAAAATGGAAAAACTGCAACGTGATGGCGAGCTGCTAGGTTCTGAGGAAGTTGAGAAACTTCGCATTGAAATCGGCCAACTTGACAGCAAGTACAAGATTAAAGGTCAAGCACTTGAGAAAGCAAGTCAACGCCGCGAAGCCGAAGAAAAACAGAAACTATTTAAAGTGATTCAAGAAGCGGTTGAGAAAGTAGCGAAGAAAGAAGGCTACGATATGATTATTGATATCCAAGCGGTAGGTTACGCGAAAGAAGACTTCAATATTTCACAAAACGTTATCGACTCACTTAAGTAATAGATTAGCAACACGGTAGGACAATTATGACTGAAATGACATTGGCTCAGCTCGCTGAGATTACTGATGCGGAGCTGCATGGCGATGAGAATACTATCATTCGCGCGGTGGCACCGATGGATAGCGCTGCAAAGGGCGAGATTACGTTTCTAACGAACGTAAAGTACGCGAAACATCTCGCTCAAAGTAACGCTTCCGCAGTCATGGTTAAAGCCTCTGAGCTGAAGCATTGTCAAACCAATGCTTTGGTTGTTGCTGATCCTTATATTGCTTATGCAAAAGTGGCGCAAGCGCTAGATCATACTCCTGAAGCCGCAGATGGTATCGCACCTAGCGCCGTCATTTCACCTGATGCAACAATCGGTAATAATGTGTCGGTAGGGGCAAACGCTGTTATTGAATCGGGTGCAGTACTCGGCGATCATGTACAAATAGGCTCAGGCAGCTTTATTGGCAAGGGTGCTAAGTTGGGAGCGCACACTAAGCTGTGGGCAAATGTGAGCATTTATCACCATGTGGAACTCGGTGAGCAGTGCCTCGTTCAGTCAGGTGCCGTCATTGGCTCTGATGGCTTTGGTTATGCGAACGAGAAAGGTGAGTGGATTAAAATTCCACAAACCGGTACGGTCCGCATTGGCAACCGTGTTGAAATTGGCGCATGTACGACGATTGATCGCGGCGCCCTTGACGATACAATTATTGAAGACAATGTGATTATTGATAATCAGTTGCAGATCGCGCACAACGTGCGCATCGGATATGGTACGGCCTTAGCCGGTGGCACCATCATTGCAGGCAGTACAACGATTGGTAAATACTGTCAGATTGGTGGTGGTACGGTCATCAACGGGCACATTGAAATTGTCGATGGTGTTATCGTGACTGGTATGGGGATGGTGATGAGAGGCATTTCAGAGAAAGGTATCTACTCGTCCGGTATTCCATTGCAAACGAACAAAGAATGGCGCAAAACAGCGGCACGCGTGCATCGCATTGATGACATGAATAAGCGACTGAAAAGCGCTGAGAAACAGTTAAGTGATAAAGAAGACTAGAATCGTTTCTTCTTTTCAAAAAGGCTCGCCATTTGCGGGTCTTTTTATTGTTTGTACACTAGCATCTTACGTCCACTCACTGCCACTTCGCAGGATTTGGGTATATAATGCCTGTAGTAAGATATAAGAATTAAATTAGGAATAAGACTTTGAGTACTGATACGAAAATAATGACCATCACTGAAATTCAAGAATTGCTGCCTCACCGTTACCCGTTTCTATTGATTGATCGTGTAACTGACTATGAAGAAGCAAAATATCTTAAGGCAATCAAAAACGTATCAGTCAATGAACCTCAGTTCACCGGTCACTTTCCTCAAATGCCTGTTTTCCCTGGAGTGTTAATCTTAGAGGCGATGGCACAAGCCACAGGCTTGTTGGCATTCAAATCTTTTGGTGCGCCCCAAGGTAATGAACTGTATTACTTCGCCAGTGTTGATAAAGCAAAGTTCCGTAAACCCGTTACACCGGGCGATCAGCTGATTATAGAAGTGGAGTTCCTCAAAGAGCGCCGCGGTATTGCTGCCTTTACTGGTGTTGCAAAAGTAGATGGCGAAGTGGTGTGCTCTGCTGAGCTAAAATGTGCCCGTCGAGAGTTCTAATATGATTCATGAAACCGCTAAAATCCATCCAAGTGCAGTGATTGAAGGTAACGTCAGTATTGGTGCTAACTCCACTGTCGGTCCTTTCACTTATATTTCTGGTGATGTAACGATAGGTGCAAATAACGAGATTATGTCGCATGTCGTTATCAAAGGTAACACGACATTAGGCGATGATAACCGTGTCTTTCCACAGGCCATTATTGGTGAAGAAAACCAAGATAAGAAATATGGCGGTGAAGATACTCGAGTCATTGTAGGTAATCGCAATGTTATCCGTGAAAGCGTCCAGATCCATCGTGGTACGACTCAGGATAAGACACAAACTGTCGTGGGTGACGACAACCTACTCTGTGTGAACGCCCATATTGCTCATGACGTGATTGTTGGAAATCATACGCATATTGGTAACAATGCCATTCTTGGTGGTCATGTTACGGTTGGTGATCATGCAGGTGTGATGGCACTATCGGCTATCCATCCTTTTTGTACTGTAGGCGCCTATGCGTATGTTGGTGGTTGTTCTGCCGTCGTTCAAGACGTTCCAGCTTACGTGTTAGCTCAAGGTAACCATGCCACCCCATTTGGGTTAAACCTTGTAGGGTTAAAACGTAATGGTTTTGAAAAACCGGAGCTACGCGCGCTTCAAAAAGCCTACAAAGAGATGTATCGCTCAGGAAAAACATTAGCGGAGGCTAAGCCTCTATTGGTAGAGTTGGCTGTTGAGTTTCCTTCAGTCAATCGACTCATCGATAGCTTTGAAAATTCAGAGCGCGGCATTATTCGCTAATTATACAAAGGCTAAGCATGTAAAGGCTGAGCTAGAAAAAGATCGCGGGTACTATACTTAGCGGTCTTTTTGTCTTTTAGGAATGATAAAATCTAACACGTTTACAAAGGTATAAATCATGGCAAGAGCACTCCGAATCGGCATTGTAGCGGGCGAATTATCCGGGGATACCTTAGGTGAAGGATTCATTAAGGCGATCAAACAGCGTTATCCTGACGCTGAGTTTGTCGGCATTGGTGGGCCTAAAATGATCGCCCAAGGCTGTGAGTCTTTGTTTGATATGGAAGAATTGGCCGTAATGGGCCTCGTCGAGGTGTTAGGACGACTTCGGCGTTTACTTCATGTCAAAGCGGAGTTGGTACGTTATTTTACTCACAACCCCGTTGACGTGTTTGTCGGTATTGATGCTCCGGATTTTAACCTTCGCTTAGAGTTGGACCTGAAAAAATCGGGAACGCCAACCGTCCATTACGTGAGTCCATCAGTATGGGCATGGCGCCAAAAACGTATCATAAAAATTGGTGAAGCCACTAATTTAGTCTTAGCATTTTTGCCTTTTGAAAAAGCATTTTACGATAAACATAATGTGCCATGTGAATTTGTTGGTCATACGTTAGCAGATGCTATCCCGTTGGAATCAGATAAGGTTTCTGCCCGTGATTTGTTAGGCCTTGAGCAAGATAAAACCTGGTTAGCCGTGCTGCCTGGTAGCCGAAACAATGAACTTAAAATGTTGTCACAGCCCTTTATAGAAACCTGCCAACGACTTCATCAAGATAACCCTAATTTAGGGTTTGTTGTCGCCGCTGTGAATGACAAACGCAAACAACAGTTTGTACAAGCCTGGCAAGCATTCGCGCCTGAATTGGATTTTCATATTGTGCAAGATACCGCGCGCAATGTAATTACCGCATCTGATGTCGTGTTACTTGCCTCTGGTACGGTGGCCTTGGAATGTATGCTGATCAAAAGACCCATGGTTGTTGGTTATAAAATGAATGCCATCACGACCTTTTTAGCGAAGCGATTAGTCAAAACCAAGTATGTATCTCTGCCGAATATACTCGCTGATGATGGTATCGTTGAAGAGTGCTTAATGGACGCCTGCACGGTCGAAAATCTGTATAATGCACTGACGAAATTACTGAGCAGTGATAATTCAGAAGTGTTGTCTCAATTTACCGAGATGCATCATTGGATCCGTAAAAATGCTGACGAACAAGCCGCCAAGGCAGTACTAAAGCTCATTGATAAATAAAGAATTAAGTGAACAATATGACTAAAAAAGCGCCAGTAGAGATTCCTCCATTTGAGTACCCGCAGGGATATCGCCTAATTGCTGGCGTCGATGAGGTTGGACGTGGTCCATTGGTGGGGGATGTCGTGACGGCCGCGGTCATTCTTGACCCTCAGAATCCAATATTGGGGTTGTCGGATTCGAAAAAACTCTCAGAGAAGAAACGTTTGGCGTTATTTCCTGAAATTCAGGAAAAAGCATTGGCGTGGGCGGTTGGGCGTTGTTCGCCCGAAGAAATTGATGAGCTCAATATCCTGCAGGCCACCATGGTCGCGATGCAACGTGCCGTCGCTGGGTTGAAGGTCACACCGGACCTTGTGTTGATCGATGGCAACCGTACACCGAGCCTACCGGTCGACGCTCAAGCTGTCGTCAAAGGTGATCTTCGAGTCGCCGAAATAAGTGCCGCTTCCATTATTGCTAAGGTGATTCGTGATTCAGAGATGGAAGAGTTAGATAAGCGTCATCCCCAATTTGGCTTTGCTCAACACAAGGGATACCCGACCAAAGCGCATTTTTCTGCAATTGAGCAGTATGGCGTTATTGATGAACATCGTAAAAGCTTCAAACCAGTGAAGCGAGTGCTGGGCATTGAATAGCACGATGTTAGTGAACCAACCTGTTGCAGTATTTAGGACGTAGAATGTCAGATCCCAAGTTTATACACCTTCGTGTACATAGTGATTACTCAATGGTCGATGGCTTATCGAAAGTGCCGCCATTAGTAAAAAAAGTCGCTTCAATGGGAATGCCTGCAATGGCGCTTACCGACTTTACTAACCTTTGTGGCCTCGTAAAGTTTTATAGTAATGCTCATTCGTCGGGTATTAAGCCTATCATTGGCGCTGACTTTGCCATGCAGTCTGACGAGTTTGGCGACGAACTGACGAGTGTCACGGTATTGGCCACCACCAATGTCGGTTATAACAATTTAACATTATTGATTTCAAAGGCCTATCTACGCGGTCACGTGCAACACCAACCTGTTATCGATAAAAGTTGGTTGGCGGATCTTGCTGAGGGTTTAATTGTACTGTCAGGTGCAAAAAACGGTGAAATCGGTAAAGCATTGTTGAAAGGTAATCGTGCGTTAGCACTTCAGTGCGCTGAGTTTTACCAAACGCACTTTGACAACCATTTTTATGTCGAATTAATGCGTACTGGCCGACCGGACGAAGAAAGTTATTTGCACTTTGCCATTGAGCTTGCCCATGAGTGCGACCTACCCGTTGTCGCGACAAACGAGGTGGTTTTTGTTGAGTCCGAACTATTCGATGCTCATGAAATCCGGGTTGCGATCCACGATGGTTACACCATTGATGACCCTAAGCGTCCTAAACGATATAGCGCTCAGCAGTATCTTCGCACCGAAGAGGAAATGTGTGAGCTTTTCGCGGATATTCCCGAGGCCTTGCAGAACTCAGTAGAAATTGCCAAGCGATGCAATGTTACTGTCCGCCTAGATGAGTACTTTCTTCCCGCTTTCCCGACGGAAGGGATGTTGGAGACGGACTTCTTAGTGAAGAAATCACAAGAAGGACTGGAAGAGCGACTTGAATTCTTATTCCCGGATGCAGAGGAAAGAGAAAAGCGTCGCCCTGATTACGATGATCGCTTAAGAATTGAACTTGATGTTGTCAACCAGATGGGCTTTCCTGGCTACTTCCTTATCGTAATGGAGTTCATTCAGTGGTCAAAAGACAACGATATTCCAGTCGGTCCAGGGCGTGGTTCAGGTGCTGGCTCATTGGTTGCTTACGCGCTAAAAATCACTGACTTAGACCCGCTTGAATACGACCTACTATTCGAACGTTTTCTTAACCCTGAACGTGTATCCATGCCCGATTTTGATATCGACTTTTGTATGGATAAACGTGATCAGGTGATCGACCACGTGGCCGAGATGTATGGCCGAGACGCGGTATCACAGATCATCACGTTCGGTACCATGGCGGCGAAGGCGGTAATAAGAGACGTAGGTCGAGTGCTGGGGCATCCGTTTGGTTTTGTCGATCGAATCTCAAAATTAATTCCACCGGATCCAGGGATGACGCTGGAAAAAGCGTTTAAGGCCGAGCCAGCGTTACCACAACTTTATGAAGCCGATGAAGAGGTGCGCGACCTGATTGATATGTGTCGCATCCTAGAAGGCTGTACTCGAAATGCGGGTAAGCACGCGGGTGGTGTGGTGATCTCTCCAACGACGATCACTGATTTTGCGCCAATCTATGCGGATGCTGAGGGTAACTTTCCGGTTACACAGTTTGATAAGAACGATGTAGAAACCGCGGGTCTGGTTAAGTTTGATTTCTTGGGGTTAAGAACGCTCACCATTATAGATTGGGCGTTAGGGCTGATTAACCCAAGGTTAGAAAAAGAAGGCAAGCCGCCGGTTCGAATTGAATCGATACCTTTAGAAGACCCTGCGTCGTTTAGACTATTACAAAACTCAGAAACCACGGCCGTATTCCAATTGGAATCCCGGGGTATGAAAGATTTGATAAAACGGCTCCAGCCCGATTGTTTTGAAGATATTATCGCTTTGGTTGCGCTTTTTCGTCCGGGGCCCTTGCAATCAGGAATGGTTGACAACTTTATCGACCGAAAACATGGTCGAGAAGCGGTCTCTTACCCAGATGAAAAATGGCAACATGAAACACTAAAAGAAACACTCGAACCGACGTATGGCATTATTCTCTATCAAGAGCAGGTTATGCAGATCGCACAAATCTTAGCGGGTTATACGCTGGGTGGTGCCGATATGCTTCGTCGTGCGATGGGTAAGAAAAAACCTGAGGAGATGGCAAAGCAACGGGCTATCTTTGAAGAAGGTGCCATTGCTAATGGGGTTGATGGCGAGCTTTCGATGAAGATCTTCGATCTTGTAGAAAAGTTTGCAGGCTATGGCTTTAACAAGTCGCACTCGGCAGCTTATGCGTTGGTTTCATACCAGACACTCTGGCTAAAAACACATTATCCAGCTGAGTTCATGGCAGCAGTAATGACTGCAGACATGGATAACACGGAAAAGGTAGTCGGCCTCGTAGACGAATGTTTACGAATGAAAATCAAGTTGCTGCCACCAGATATCAACTCGGGCCTGTACCGCTTTAATGTCGACGGTGATGGTGCTATCGTTTATGGTATTGGTGCGATCAAAGGGGTGGGTGAAGGCCCAATTGACGCCATTATTGAGGCTCGAAATCAAGGTGGGCACTTCCGAGATTTATTTGATTTCTGCGCTCGACTCGACCTGAAAAAGGTGAATAAACGCGTTATTGAAAAACTGATCATGGCTGGGGCATTAGATAGATTAGGGCCTCATCGAGCCGCGTTAATGGCATCGCTTAATGATGCCGTAAAAGCGGCAAGCCAGCATCACCAAGCAGAGGCATTTGGTCAATCGGATATGTTTGGTGTGTTGACTGAAGCGCCAGAGGAAGTGGAACACAAGTACGTCCAAGTTCCGGCGTGGCCAGAGAAGGTCTGGCTGGAAGGGGAACGAGAAACCCTTGGTCTTTATTTGACTGGGCATCCAATAAATGCTTATTTAAGGGAACTGAACAAGTACACCAGTTGTCGACTCAATGAAGCGACACCGACACGACGAGATCAATCACTGACATTGTCAGGTTTGGTGATTGCCGCAAGAGTAATGACAACCAAGCGAGGTAATCGCATTGGTTTAATGACACTTGACGATCGATCTGGGCGTATGGAAGTGATGTTGTTCTCAGATGCACTAGATAAATATGCTGAATTGCTCGAAAAAGACAAAATAGTGGTCGTTTCTGGACAGGTCAGCTTTGATGACTTCAATGGTGGGCTTAAAATGTCCGCCCGCGAAGTTTTAGATTTAGGAAGCGCGCGCGAGAAATTTACTCGTGGGCTATCAATTTCTTTACTTGAACAGCAAATCGATGAGCGCTTTTATCAGCGTTTCACTGATATCCTAGCGCCACATAAAGCTGGGACCGTGCCGGTAAATATTTATTACCAGCGTGAAGATGCAAGAGCAAAACTAACGTTGGGTACAGAATGGCGTGTTACTCCTAATGACACACTGTTAGAAGAATTACAGCAGTTACTTGGTCAAGACCAGGTAGAACTCGAATTTAACTAATTGGGTCCTCGAATACTATTTTGAGGGCTGAATCGAAAAGGATTCATTGATGAGCTTAAACTTTCTTGAATTTGAAAAACCAATTGCAGAGCTAGAAGCTAAAATTGAAGCGTTACGTGATGTATCCCGCCATGGCGGTGATAGTGCAATTGATTTGGATAAAGAAATTGGACAACTAGAGAAGAAAAGCCTAGAGCTTAAAAAGAAGATCTTTAGTGACTTGGGTGCATGGCAAGTTGCGCAGCTAGCGCGTCACCCTCAACGTCCATATACGCTAGACTATCTTGAGCATGCGTTTACTGAGTTTGACGAGCTTGCTGGCGACCGAGCGTTTGCCGATGATAAAGCCATCGTGGGTGGCATGGCGCGACTTGATGGTCGTCCAGTGATGATTATTGGCCATCAAAAGGGTCGTGAGACGAAAGAAAAGGTACGCCGTAATTTTGGTATGCCGAAACCAGAAGGTTACCGTAAAGCACTTCGTTTGATGGAAATGGCTGAGCGTTTTCAAATGCCGATCATTACTTTCATCGATACGGCTGGTGCGTACCCTGGTGTTGGCGCGGAAGAGCGTGGGCAGTCTGAGGCTATCGCAAAAAACCTAAAGGTCATGTCAGGGCTGAGTGTTCCTATTATTTGTACTGTAGTAGGTGAAGGTGGTTCTGGTGGCGCACTAGCAATTGGTGTGGGTGATTACGTGAACATGCTTCAGTACTCTACGTATTCTGTGATATCACCAGAAGGTTGTGCTTCTATTCTATGGCGTGATTCTGATAAAGCGCCACAAGCGGCGGAAGCGATGGGCTTAGTTGCCCCTCGTCTTAAAGAGCTCGAATTGATTGACGATATTATCGAAGAGCCATTAGGCGGCGCACACCGCGATCCAATTCAAATGGCAGAGAATTTAAAAGAGACGTTGTTACGTCAGCTTGATGAGTTAGAGCTGCTAGACCAAGAGACATTGCTTGATCGTCGTTACAAGCGTTTAATGAGTTATGGTTACTGCTAATCCTTGATAGGATTAGTATAATAAAGCGAGCATTGGCTCGCTTTATTTGTTTTTGGATATCCCTTTATGTTTCTTTATCAGCAGTTTTCAGACACGTTGTCTACGTCATTAGACACAACCTCTAAGGTTATATTGGCTTTAAGTGGTGGGATGGACTCACGTGTGTTGCTGCGGTTATTGTCTATTTATTCTCGACAACATCCATACCGAGAGTGTCTTGCTGTGCATGTCCATCATGGCCTGAGTGAACATGCTGACGTTTGGCTTAGCGATTGTGAACGCTGGGCATCGGAAGAAGGGATAGCGTTTGTATCAAATAAGGTCACGCTTGAAATTGATTCCGGAAAAAGTATCGAGAAATTGGCCCGAGATGCACGTTATGGCGTATTGGAACAGTATATGGCGGTATCAGATATATTAATAACGGGGCAACACCTCGACGATCAAGCTGAGACCTTCATGTTGGCGCTTAAAAGGGGCAGTGGACCCAAAGGCTTATCGTCCATGGCTGAAGCTATGTCATGGGGAAAAGGGCGTATCGTTCGACCGCTGATAACCGTCCCCCAGAGTGCCATTGCTGCGTATGCTGAAACCGAGGGGTTGCAATGGGTCAATGACGAAAGTAATGCCGATACGCGCTTTGACCGAAACTTTCTGCGTCATGATGTTATGCCTATCATTAATTCTCGCTGGCCAAATTTTGCCCATTCAGTTCATCGAAGCGCGCGCTTGTGTGCGAACCAAGAGTCATTACTTCATGAGATGTTATCGCCAGAACTCGAAGCTCTGATCAATCCCTTGGGCGGTTTGTCTATATCCGATTTGCAAGCCGCGTCAGCGTTAAAGCGGGATTATTTGTTGAGACTCTGGCTTGAATCGCGTTCGGCTGTGCTACCGAGCGAGCGGCAGCTGCAAATATTGTGGCAAGAAGTCGCGTGTGCACGTCAAGATGCCAATCCAGAGTTACGCTTGGTCAAAGGCTCAGTAAGACGGTTTGATGGGCAGTTATATTGGGTTGATGAGAGGCCTGATATGTCCGCTGTTTCGATTAAGTGGACGCAACATGATGGGGAAGGTGTACCGAATGATAAATTGCAGTCTAATGAGGCGGTATCACCTGGTCAGCAATTATTACCAATGGCGCTAGATTTACCTGATGAATTAGGAACGTTGCGTCTAGCAAAAGCGTATGAAGCGTCCACGATGACGCTGAATAGGGCCCAGTTAACGTCAACAATGTACGTCAGGTTTAACCCTGAAGGGCTGAGCGCTCACCCTCACTCAAGAAATGGCTCCAGAAAACTTAAAAAACTGTATCAAGAATTGAGAATACCAAGCTGGCAACGAAGACGGCTGCCAATTTTAATGATGGACGGTGCGGTGGTTGCTGTTGCTAACTTATTTGTGGATCGAGATTTTTATGGTTCAGATTGTGAACTAATCTGGGACAAGTGACAGGCTTTCATGTCACAATCAACGCATAATAAATCGCCAGATCTGGCATGTTGACTGCAAAGATGTTGTTTTAATCTGGTTTATATGGAAGTAATGGAAGGTAATACAATGAATAAAGTCGTGATTGGTGCCGCACTTGTTGTTGGTCTGTTAAGTGGAACGGCTGTAGCGGCTGATGTCCAAGCCGGTAAAGCGAAAGCGGCGATTTGCGCTGCGTGTCATGGTGCGGACGGCATTGCTGTGATCCCAGGGTACCCAAACCTAAAAGGTCAAAATGAACAGTATCTAGCATCGTCGATCAAAGCCTATAAAAATAAAGAGCGAACAGGTGGTTTAGCGGTCGTGATGCAGGCACAAGCTTCTATGCTAAGTGATGAAGACATCGCCAATGTCGCGGCTTACTATGCAAGTATAAAGTAATTATTACAAAAAATTTTAACCTGAAGCCCGAAGATGTCCTTCGGGCTTTTTGTTTCTATTGATTGTTTTGATGCGCTACCAGATAATATCGATATAAAAGTGATGTAAGGGAACAACATGAAAAAAATTGAAGCGATTATCAAACCTTTTAAATTGGATGACGTGCGTGAAGCACTTGCTGAGGTGGGTATTACCGGAATGACCGTCTCTGAAGTAAAAGGCTTTGGTCGTCAGAAAGGGCACACTGAACTTTATCGTGGTGCTGAATACATGGTCGATTTCTTGCCTAAAGTGAAGCTGGAGATTGTGGTTTCTAGTGACGTTGCAGATCAATGTGTCGATACAATTATTGAGACGGCGCAGACAGGTAAAATCGGCGACGGAAAAATCTTTATTACCGACATCGAACGTGTCGTCCGTATTCGAACGGGTGAAGAAGACGAAGACGCGATTTAATCGCAATCGGCTAAACTATCAAAAGGAGTAGATATCTACTCCTTTTTTGTTTTTGAGAGGCGACGATAAATGAAACTTAAATGGTTTCTATGGGGCGGACTTGTCACGACAACGCTTGTCATAGCGAGTTTTCAATTGATCTTTACCACGCAAGTGACACCGGAGGTGACCTCTATTCATAGTGGTCATGTCGACACGGAGCTCAAGTGCTATCAGGGCGACGCTGATCAAGCCCTGGATCGTGCCGGTACCCTAAATGTATTAGTTTGGAACATCTACAAGCAAAACCGAGAGAATCTGTTTCCAGAATTAGAAAAGCTTTCCACTGGAAAACAGTTGGCCTTGCTTCAAGAGGCTAATCTAGATCCGACGTTTATGGATTGGCTGAAAAAATCTAACTGGAATAGCAATCAAGTCAGCGCCTTCAAAGCCTTTGATGTTTCTGCTGGAGTCTTGAATTTAAGTACGGCCATGCCGTCTATCGCATGTGCTAATCTGCAAGTCGAGCCTTGGCTAAGGTTGCCTAAATCGGGATTGTATGCAGAGTATGCCTTGAGTAATGGTGCTAAGTTGGTGACGGTGAACCTTCATTCCGTGAACTTTACTATCGGCACCGAGGAGTACATGGCACAACTTGAATCCTTCAAACAAGTCTTGATCACGCATCAAGGCCCGTTACTTATCGCTGGCGATTTTAATAGCTGGAGTGAAGAACGCTTGGGAGTGCTTCACCATGTATTAAAAAAATACGAGATTAAAGAGGTCATGTTTGCTGATGATAACCGTAAACGGTTTTTGAACGGGCTTCCTCTTGATCATATCTTTTATCGAGGTATGAAGTTAGTCTCCTCAGCATCGCCTCAGTCTACCGCTTCAGATCATAACCCATTGATTGCTGAGTTCGATGTTCGATAAGGTTTCGATATTGATATTGATATTGATATTGATATTGATATTGAGAGATAAACGACAGATAAAAAAAGCGGCACAGTGGCCGCTTTTGACTAAATTCTAATGAAGGAAACCTATACGCTGGTTTTTGTCACGTCAACGTAGAGTTTTAGTTTTTGGCCTGGTTTCAGGTAACGCTGTTTATTCAGGCTATTCCATTTCATTACGTCATTGGTTCGGACATTAAACTTATGAGCGATGCCACTCACGGTGTCGCCCGATCGTACCGAATAAAAGACAGTGCGGATGATGGCTCCATTTGAACTGTCTTTCCATATCACTAACTCTTGGCCGATTTTTAGCGTGTCCTTTGGACCCATACCGTTCCATTTTGCTAGGGATTGGTGCGAGACTTTATTAGCCTTTGCAATTAACCATAAGCTATCGCCACTTTTCACTGTATGAGTCAGCTTATAGTTTCCACGAGAGGTCGATTGAGTCGCAGCAAGACGGTTTGAGGCGCTTAATGCATAAGTATCACTGTTTTTCGTCGAGGTCGGTACCAATAGGTATTGCCCAGCACGAATCGTGTTGTTTCTTAAGCCATTGGCATTTTGAATGACTTTGACTGTCGTCTCGTGTTTTTGAGCAATCACACCCAATGAATCACCCGATTGCACCTTGTAGCGAACCAGTCGCATGCCTTTGCCACGGTTTTTATCGAGCTCGGATTTGAATTGGTCCACACTTGAAACGGGTAAAAGTAATGACTGTGGCCCTGCAGGCGCTGTTGCCCATTGATTATAGGCTGGGTTATAACCTTGCAACTCTTTCACTGAAATGCCGGCATATTTTGCAGCAATAGCAAGATCGAGCTGCTCTTCTGGGTCAATGAGTGTTAACGCAGGTTGGTTTGGAATCGCTGGAATGTCGAGACCGTACTTTTCTTGGTTCGCGATGACATCCGCAAGCGCGAGTAGTTTGGGTACATAACTACTGGTCTCTTTGGGTAAGTCGAGAGAGAAAAAGTCTGTCGGTTTGTTGAGCTTTCTATTTTTTCGGATCGCACTGTTAACACGGCCACCGCCACTATTGTAAGCTGCGATAGCGTGGTTCCAGTTGCCATCAAAACGGTTATTTAGCTGAGTGAGAAAATCCAATGCCGCACTTGTTGAGGCGCTCACATCGCGTCGACCATCGTACCAATAGGTCTGCTCTAGGCCAAAGGCTTTACCTGTTGCCGGGACAAACTGCCATAGACCTGCTGCGCTGCCATGTGAATAAGCAAAGGCGTCAAAAGAGCTCTCAACAACAGGGAGTAGCGCGAGTTCTAATGGCAAACCGCGAGCTTCAATTTCTTCTGTGATGAGATAAAGGAATGGCTGAGCACGCTGAGAAACCGTTTTTAGATGGCTTGGGTGTTTAATGTACCATTGGCGATAATAATCCACTTTTGCATGGTCAGGGATCGGCATTTCCAATTGCATCGCTATACGCTTCCACACATCTTTTTGTTCTTGTGGTGTGAGAGCTTTTGGCGCGGATGTAGAAGCATCAACAGAAACAGGTTTAGTTGTTGTATTTTTTGCTGTTTCTGAAGGAGAGTTGGTGGGCTCTGTTGTGGAACTGCTCGAATCTGGCTGAGTCATTTGACATCCAGCCAGCAACAGGGCTAAGGCCCAACTGTATTTCTTATGCATGGTCTTTACTACAACCTCTTACTTGAACGGTCGTGCATAATACTAATACGGCTGGTGCCAACACAAGCACGAAAACGTTAAAATTCGTTTTTCCACTCACGTAATGCGGTAAAAGTAGACACAGGATCGTTGTTGATAGATCTATTTGCAACGGATTTCATGACTTCTTGTTGTTGAGTGCGTAAAAATGGGTTGATGCGTTTTTCAATCAAAATCGAGGTGGGTAACGTTGGGAGACCTTGCACTCGTTTTTGGTTTGCTTGTTCTCGATAGTCGTGAAGAAAGTCATTATGGGGTTCGATGGCCATAGCAAAGGCGAGGTTGCTCAGTGTGTACTCGTGGGTGCAATACACGTCGGTTTCTTCTGGTAGTAGCGTTAGCTTTTGCAAGGAATTAAACATTTGTGCGGGCGTACCTTCAAAAATGCGGCCGCACCCAGCAGAAAACAAAACATCACCGCAGAATAACTTCGCATCGCCTACGTACCCGATGTGATCTAGTGTATGTCCGGGTAAATCAAGAACCAAAAATTCCTCGCCAAATAACTGGATGCGATGCCCCTCCGACACTTGATGAGTTAGATGTAGGATATTCGGATTTTCTGGGCCAATGACCGTGAGGTTAGGGTATTTCGCGACAAGTGCTCCAATGCCGTTTACATGGTCCCAATGATGGTGAGTGACCAAAATGGTGGTTAGCTCGAGTTGATGTTGCTCTAAATATGCGATGACAGGTTCGGCATCTCCGGGATCGACAACAGCACACAACTTCTGGTTATTTTGAATCAGCCAGATGTAATTATCATTAAATGCGGGTATGCTTTTGATATGTAACATTGTTGTTTCTCCAATTCACTTTGAGAGAGAGCGCGAAAATATGAAGCCAGCACGCAGCAAGAAAAAAGTCGATCATCCTCATTCTTGGGAAGAACTTGCCAATGGTCAATGGGTTTCTGAATCCATTCAGACTCGTTTGGATGAATGGTGCCCGAAGCTTTTTGGTTATCATATGCTTAAGCTTGGTGGTTTAAGTTGCGAATTAACAAGCTGTAATTGCAATATACAGCATCAAGTTAATTTAGACGCTAAAAATCCACTGCACAATATTATCGCAGATCGCTATGAACTGCCTTTTCTAGAAAAGAGCTTTGATGCTGTGATTCTGTCTCATCAGTTAGAGTATAGCGAGGATCCTCATCGGCTTTTACGTGAGGTTGATCGAGTAATGATTGATGATGGCTACCTGATCATTACCGGCTTTAATCCCGTTAGTTTTACGGGGTTAGCGAGCTTAATGCCTTGGCGTCGAAACAACTTCCCGTGGAGTGGGCGCATGTTTACACCAAATCGAATTCGTGATTGGTTAAGCGTGTTGAACTATCAGGTTGTGCATGCCGATAGCTACGCCTTATTTCCTATGAAACGTAACCGAACCATGTGGACATGGTTAGAGAGCAGCATTGGAGATTGGGCGTCACCGATGGGGAGTTTATATTTTATCGTGGCGCGGAAACGGACGTATCCATTGAAGCCTATTAAGCCTCATTGGAACTTGAAAAAGAAGCTCACGCCTGTGAGCTTAAACTATCGAACAACAGATAAACGCAACACCAACTAGGTTCGTGCTCTCTGATTAGTGGTTAGCTTAGTGGTTAGCTTAGAGGTTAGCTTAGTGGTTAGCTTAGAGGTTAGCTTAGGGGATGTTAGTCAGGTAACCGTCGTATTAACTCGGTTGATAACCCACATCTTCTTCGCTTGGGTTTTCGGCGCCGTGTCTTGCAAGCTCGTCGCACATTTCATTTTCACGATGACCGGCGTGACCTTTAACCCAACGCCAATCGACAGAGTGGCGCGCTGTTTCTTCATCCAGTGCTTTCCAAAGATCCGCATTTTTTACTGGTTTTTTGTCTGCTGTCTTCCAGCCACGTTTTTTCCAATTATGGATCCACTGCGTAATACCTTGGCGCACATATTGGCTATCCGTGGTGAGGATGACATTGCAGGGCTCTTTTAGTGTCTTGAGCGCGACGATCGTCGCCATCATCTCCATACGGTTGTTGGTCGTTAGCTGGTAGCCCTTCGACAGTTTTTTTTCTGTTTGCTTATAGCGTAGTACGATGCCGTATCCACCAGGTCCCGGATTGCCTAAGCACGATCCATCAGTGAAAATTTCAACCTGTTTCGTCATGATTTGATACTATGTCGGTCTGTAACTTTATTAATATAGTCTGACATACAAAACATCATGAATACCAGCCTCAATTCAGAACAGCGCAGAATCATCGTACTCGATACCGAAACGACGGGTATGAACCGTGAAGGTGGCCCTCATTATCTCGGGCATCGGATCATTGAAATTGGTGCTGTCGAGATCATCAATCGAAAATTCACAGGTAGACATTTCCATGTCTACATTAAGCCCGATCGCCTTATCCAGACTGAAGCGATTGCGGTGCACGGTATTACGGATGAGTTTTTATTAGATAAACCGGAATACAAGCAAATTCATGATGAGTTTCTCGAGTTTATCAAAGGCGCTGAGCTGGTGGCTCATAATGCCCCCTTCGATGTCGGCTTTATGGATCTTGAGTTTTCCATGGTTAATGCCAACGTTGGAAAAACGGAAGATTACTGCAAGATCACCGATACGCTGGCGATGGCCAAACGCATGGCTAACATGCCAGCAAGGAAAAACCTTGATTCGTTAGCAAAGCATTACACGATAGATACGTCAGCTCGTATCTTGCACGGCGCTTTACTCGATGCGGAGATCCTCGCCGACGTTTACTTGTCCATGACCGGTGGGCAAACCAATTTACAGTTTAATGCTGGACAATCTGGGGACTCTGACTCAGAAATGATCAAAAGATTAACGACGGGACGAAAAGCGCTAAAGGTTTTGCAGGCAACGGCCGATGAAATAGAGGCGCATAATTCGCGTTTGGATATTGTAGAAAAAGGCGGTAACTGTTTGTGGCGCCAGTAGGAGAGAAACATGCAGAGGGTTTTTATCGCGTTTGGCCTGTGGCTAGTGCTGCTGGGGAGCGCCGTCGCCAGTGAGTCCTCGATGTCCTTTTTGGATAACCGGTTTCGAGTCGACGAAACCGTTGAGCAAATAACCTTTCTCGTTTATCGACAAGACAATTCACGCCCGGTCACCCTCGTTCGTCCTGATGGGAAAAAATATTACGCGTGGAAGCACCCTGACAATGTCAATTGGATTGAAGAACCCACCGCTGATATTATTACGGTTGAACATCCAATGCCGGGTCCATGGCAAGCCATTGGTAAGGTTACCCCAAAAAATAATATTCAGTTAGTGTCTAAGCTAAGCCTAAAAGCGGAGACGTTACCTGAACGTTTGTATCAAGGTGAGAAGGTTAAATTTACCGCGCATCTATTGAGTGATGATCAGCCTTTGATTATCGAAAATATTCTCACGCACGTGAACCTAAAAGTAGTGATGACACGCTATCTCGAAGAGCAAGAAGCTCAAACGTCTGATACGCGCCCCATCCCAATTGTCATTGGTGAGTTTTTTGATAATGGGCAAGGGTTAGATGAGCGAGCGGGCGATGGGATTTTTACGGTTACGTTACCCATTACAATTGAACCTGGAAAATACAATGTTCGTATTACGACCGGGAATGGTGTTTTTTTGCGAGCACTAGAACAGGAAGTGTTTGTGTACCCAACGCCGTTTACGACTCGGTTTGTTCAAGGCGATGTCAACTCGCCGCATGAAGTCGTGATGCGCGGCGAGCCCGCCACAATTCAAGCCGGAAGCTTAACAGCGTCAATTGAACTCACGTCACCGAGCGATAGCGAGCAGGTCGTTCAGGTTCAGGCACAAGCGAATGAAATGATGCTCACTTCTTTGTTCACGGACCTTAATGAAATGGGCACCTATAAGTGGACAGGGCATGTTTATGCGAATGAGGCATCGACAGATCGAGAACTAGTATTCGACTTACCTGAGCGGTCTTTTAGCGTGGTTGGCGCGATTGATTTAGTGAAGGCTAAGGCGCTGCAAGAAGCGGCACGCAAGGCAAAGAAGAAAGCTGAGCAAGAAGCTCAAATTGCTCTGCATCGTGAAACGGTTCGGCAGCGCGCCATTATGGCGATTGTGATAGGCAACACCGTATTGTTGGTCATTGGTGGACTGATTTGGTGGCTGATAAGGCGCAAACGAGCGATAAAAGCCGTGACACCAGAAATGCAGTTAAAGATGCCAGGGTAAGGGAAGCCGTATCTCGATACGATTCTGCTTTATGGTAAAAGTGTTAGATGATTGCCGCGATGTGGGGATGTGCCAAAGACAAGCGTTGAAAACGGAATCATCTAATAAATGGCCTAACACGAGTAATGGCAAAATAATCCCGTCTTAAAAACAAAAAATGCCAACCGCAAAGGTTGGCATTTTTTAGTTTAACGCATGCACTGTCGTGTCATATCAATAGTCGTTATATCCTATTTACAGTCACGTTATAACAAGGTTACGCCACTTCCTCCATCGTTGGATAAACCGGCTTTGCTGCCAGCTCCTCAGGGGAGAAATCGTCGACATTGATGGTATACAGGCGGTGCGCTTCAGCGGTATGAAGTATGACGGCTTCTTCTTTGCTAATGAGCCCCTTCTCTAGACCGATTTCTGCAACCTCTCCAAGGTTGGTAAATGGTCGGCGCTGTCCGAGTTCTTTACAGATTTTATTGAAAATAGGCTCTGCTTTTAACACCATCTCAAGCGCTTGTTCAATACGGCCTGCCGGGTTGAATTCGGTTGGTTCTAAGTATTGTCCGCGACCTAAGCGGCTACGTGCCCCTGACGGTGTTTGTAAGATTCGAGCAACTTGGCTATCAAGTTTATCTGATGGTGCTTGTCGTACGGTACCTAGTGGCATTACAACCCAACGTAACACACGCCCAATCATTCGGTTAGGGAAGTTAGCAAGGAAGTCATCAAGTGCTTGCTCTGTTTGTTTCAAGCTGTCTTGTAGACCCCAGTGCAAGAGAGGTAAATCTTCACTCTGACGGCCTTCGTTGTCAAAACGCTTGAGTGCAGCAGTGCTCAGGTAGAGCTGGCTTAAGATATCACCAAGACGCGCGGATAAACGTTCTTTGCGTTTTAGTGAACCACCCAGTACGGCCATTGAGACATCGGATAACAACGCTAGGTTAGCGCTGTAGCGATTGAGTTGCTGGTAATAACGCTTGGTCGCATCTTTATACGGTGCGTCTGAACCACGACCATCGGTGAGGCCGAGCCATAAACTGCGGACAAAGTTACTCACCGCAAACGAAACGTGACCGGCTAATGCTTTGTCAAACTCTGAGACTGCGCTGTTATCTGTTGAGTAAGCCGCTTCCATCTCTTTCAGTACGTAAGGGTGGCAACGAATCGCACCTTGACCATAAATGATCATAGAGCGTGTAAGGATATTAGCGCCTTCGACCGTTATCGCAATGGGTGCGCCTTGATAACCACGGGCTAGGAAGTTCGACGGACCTAAGCAGATGCCTTTACCGCCAACGATGTCCATGGCGTCAATAATGCATTGCTGTCCTCTGTGGGTGCAGTGATATTTGACGATGGCAGAAATAACCGAAGGCTTCTCACCTAAATCAATGCCGGCTACTGTTAAACTGCTGGCCGCATCCATAACGTAGGTGTTACCAGCAATGCGAGCCAATGGCTCTTCAATGCCTTCCATATGACCAATCGGTTGTTTAAATTGTCGACGGATTCGAGCGTAAGCACCAGTCGCCAGTGCCGCCGTTTTTATACCACCGGTCGAATTGGATGGTAGGGTAATTCCGCGCCCTACGGATAAACATTCAACCAGCATACGCCAGCCTTGTCCGGCCATTTTAGGGCCACCGATGATGAAATCGAGAGGAACGAATAGTGACTGTGCTCGTGTTGGACCATTTTGGAATGGCAGGTTCAGTGGGAAGTGGCGGTTACCAATTTCCACACCTTTTAAGTCGGTCGGTATTAGTGCACATGTAATGCCTAGGTCGGCTTTATCTCCGATTAGACCATCGGGGTCTCTAAGCTTAAATGCGAGCCCAAGCACTGTTGCGACAGGTGCAAGCGTGATGTAACGCTTGTTCCATGTCAGGCTCATACCGAGTACTTCTTTTCCTTCCCATTGGCCTTTGCAAACCACACCAAAGTCTGGAATGGACCCAGCATCAGATCCCGCTTCAGGGCTGGTGAGGGCAAAGCACGGAATTTCTTTCCCAACAGCAAGCCTTGGAAGGTAATAATCTCTTTGTTCTTCTGTACCATAATGTTGAAGTAATTCACCGGGACCTAACGAGTTTGGTACGCCGACGGTCGACGATAAAACACTCGAAACACCGGTGAGTTTTTGCAATACCAAAGACTGTGCATAGGCAGAAAACTGCAATCCGCCGTATTGTTTCTTGATGATCATCGCAAAGAACTTGTGATCTTTGAGGTATTGCCAGATCTCAGGAGGAAGGTCGGCAAGCTCGTGGGTGACTTGATAGTCATTCACCATTGCGCAGACTTCATTGACTGGGCCATCTAAGAATTCTTGCTCTTCTTTACTTAGCTTGGGCGCGCTGATTTGCTGCAGTTTTTGCCAGTTAGGCTTGCCTTTAAACAGCTCTGCTTCCCACCAGACTGTTCCTGCATCCAGTGCTTCTTTCTCTGTTTGAGACATCGCAGGCAAGACCTTTTTAAACACAGCGAGTGCTTTTGCTGAGATCAGAGATTGGCGCAGTGCAGGGATGCAAGTGATAGAGATGAGAACAACATAAACACTCCATGCGATGACACCAAAGGTGCCAAGTAGTGTTCCTATCGCCATTGCTGCAGTAACGAGTATAAGAGATTTTGCTAAGGATGAACGTTGATAAAAGCTAACGCAAACCGCTCCGAGCAAAATGACAGTAGAGAGCAAGATGTCCATGATGGTTCCTTTATCTGGTAGTGATGATGTTTTGATTGTTATCGTTATTGGGTTGTTATCGTTATCGTGGGTTTGACGGCTACACGTTAACTCGCGTTAAAGGTAAGAGGTCAAACCAGTTGGTAGTGTAACTGAAATATTGCACAAATGTAAAATTTGAGGGTGTTTGTCATCACATAACTGGCAGAACGCAAAGTTTGCTCGCGAGAGAGAGGGGGGTAGTAAAAACAATAAAAAATTGATGATAGGAGGCGTATTGAGGGGGGCTAGCTATCGACAGCCTCTCTGATTTATAGGTACACTCAAGTTAATCGATTACTGCCGACCCTATCGGTGAAACAAAGAGAAGAGTCCTATGTACCAAGATCTGATTAAAAGTGAATTGAGCGAAGCCGCTGATGTCTTGAACCAATTTCTAAGTGATGACGATAACATTGCCAAAATTGAAGCGGCTGCGAAAATGATTGCGGCTTCATTTAAAGAAGACGGTAAGGTTTTGTCCTGTGGTAACGGAGGGTCTCATTGTGACGCCATGCATTTTGCGGAAGAGCTAACAGGGCGCTACAGAGAAAATAGACCGGGTTACGCGGGTATTGCTATTTCTGATGTTAGCCACTTATCGTGCGTGAGTAACGATTTTGGTTATGATTATGTTTTTTCGCGTTACGTCGAGGCGGTAGGGCGTAAAGGCGACGTGTTGTTTGGACTGTCTACCTCTGGTAACTCTGCGAACATCTTAAAGGCAATTGAAGCAGCAAAAGAAAAAGGTATGACGACCATCGCGCTAACAGGTAAAGATGGCGGAAAAATGGCGGGTTTAGCGGATATTGAAATTCGTGTACCGCACTTCGGTTACGCGGATCGTATTCAAGAAATACACATCAAGATCATCCATATTATTATTCAACTGATTGAAAAAGAGATGGAATAATCGAGTTAAGCGTCGTAGAAAATCGTTGTAGCGTCATCGCATCGTAGAATAAAGATTATGGAGAATAAGGGACGTAATGTGTGAATTGCTTGGCATGAGCGCCAATGTGCCAACTGACATCTGTTTTAGCTTTACAGGTTTGATTCAGAGAGGCGGCAATACGGGGCCTCATAAGGATGGATGGGGGATCACTTTCTATGAAGGAAAGGGGTTCCGCACGTTCAAAGATCCTAATCAAAGTTGTGATTCGCAGATCGCTGAGTTGGTGCAAAGTTACCCTATTAAAAGTCGGGCGGTCGTCAGTCATATTCGTCAAGCGAACCGTGGCCAGGTGAACTTAGAAAATACCCACCCATTTACACGCGAGCTTTGGGGACGGTATTGGACATTTGCGCACAATGGGCAGCTGAGCAACTATGATAGCTTAGCAATCGGGCGCCATAGACCCGTTGGTGAAACGGATAGTGAGCTATCATTTTGTTGGCTGCTAAACAAATTGGAAGCTCGCTTTCCTGAGCCACCTCAAGATATGATGGCCATGTTCCAGTATGTTGCTGAATGTTGCGATGAATTGCGTCAGTTTGGTGTCTATAACATGCTCTTAAGTGACGGTGAGTTTGTGATGACGTTCTGTACCAATCATTTGTATTGGATTACACGTAAAGCGCCATTTGGCCAAGCCACATTGCTGGATGAAGATGTTACGATTAACTTCCAAATGGAAACGACGTTGAACGATGTCGTATCGGTCGTAGCGACTCAGCCATTAACGGGTAATGAGACTTGGCACCGAATGAAGCCCGGTGAATTTAATCTATTTCACTTCGGTGAGCGGGTGCTGAGTAATTCTGATGATTTATCTGATGTGCCTCATGCCGCCGTAAAACCTGCGAGTCAGGCGCCAACAGAATCATTGTAATGATTTGTTTTAAATATAAAAAAAGCGAGTGTTAGACACTCGCTTTTTTATGTTTACTATTTGGCTATTTATCGGCGTACCCTTGGGTACCGAGAGCTTGACCATCCAAAATAGCTTTGCTGCCATCCATGGAAAGCCTATCTTCAACAAACCATTTAACCACAAGTGGGTAGATCTGATGCTCTTGGACTTGAATACGTTGTTCTAGTAATTCCACAGTATCATTATCAAACACAGGCACTTTTGCTTGTAGGATGATTGGACCGCCATCTAATTTCTCAGTGACGAAGTGGATACTGGTTCCATGGTGTTCATCGCAGTTATCAATAGCACGTTGATGTGTGTGGAGACCCGGATATTTCGGCAACAATGAGGGATGAATATTGATCATCTTCCCCATATAGTGACGAACAAACTCACCACTCAAAATGCGCATGTAACCTGCTAAAACCAGTAAATCAGGGTGGTGCTTGTCAATGCGTCGCATTAGCTCTGCATCAAAGGCTTCTCGTGATTCACTTGCTTTTGGGTCAAGGAATTCAGCTTCGGCACCTGCATTTCTAGCACGTTCGAGAGCAAATGCTGACTCTTTATTAGAAAATACAGCACGAACTTTAGCGTTCGTGATTGAGCCTTCACAAGCATCAATAATTGCCTGTAAATTCGTGCCATTCCCTGAAACTAAAACAACGATATTCTTCATGAATTACTTGATCTCTACTTGCTCTTCGCCGGCTTCAGCTTGTGCAATCTCACCAATAACCCAAGCGTTCTCGCCTTCAGCTTGTAAAAGTGCAACTGCTGCGTCAGCTTGCTCTTTAGGAAGTGCGACAATTAGGCCCACACCACAGTTGAACGTACGATACATTTCGAATGTCTCAACGTTGCCTTTTTCTTGTAGCCAGTTGAAAATTGCAGGCCATTCCCAGCTCTTGCCGTCGATGACTGCTTTAGTGCCTTCAGGAAGTACGCGAGGGATGTTTTCCCAGAAACCACCGCCTGTGATGTGAGAGATCGCATGGATATCATGCTCAGCAATCATTTTAAGCGCTGATTTGATGTAGATTTTCGTTGGTTCGAGTAGGTGCTCACCAATGGTGCGCTCACCGAGAACTTCATTTTTGTCTGCGCCAGATACTTCAAGTACCTTGCGAATCAAAGAGTAGCCGTTTGAGTGTGGGCCACTTGAACCAACAGCGATAAGTGCATTTCCTGCGGCAACTTTAGTTCCGTCAATAATGTCTGCTTTTTCAACAACGCCAACACAGAAACCAGCGACGTCGTAATCGTCACCTTCATACATGCCTGGCATTTCAGCAGTTTCACCACCAATCAGTGCACAACCAGCTTGTACACAACCTTCTGCAATACCAGATACAACATCCGCTGCTGTGTCGATATCTAGCTTACCTGTTGCGTAATAATCCAAGAAAAATAGTGGCTCACCACCTTGAACGATAAGATCGTTCACACACATTGCGACTAAATCGATGCCAATGGTGTCATGTTTTTTAAGGTCGAGTGCAAGACGTAGTTTTGTACCAACGCCGTCTGTACCTGATACGAGTACCGGCTCTTTGTATTTAGTTGGCAACTCACATAAAGCACCAAATCCACCGATGCCTCCCATTACTTCAGGGCGACGAGTGCGCTTAACCGCGCCTTTAATACGGTCAACTAATGCATTACCAGCATCAATGTCTACACCAGCGTCTTTATAGCTTAGGGAAGTGTTGTTTCCGCTCACGGGACAGTCCTCGATAAATAATTGGAAGTGAAAAGCGGCGCTATTCTAACAGGGGTTTATACAAAAAGGGAAACGTTTGCGTAAGAAAGTTTAAACTATTTTCTGTTCTCTTGTTTTGTAAGAAGGCAGAAGAATATCGCCGTTGATTTGACTGAAAAAGGAGGGAAATGTCGAAACTCAACTGAAATAAAGGAACAAAGCATGTATAATTTTGTGGTTTTGTAAAAATTGCCGGAGTTGGACATGAAAGTTGTTGAAGTTAAACACCCTCTTGTGAAGCACAAACTAGGTTTGATGCGTGAAGGGGATATCAGCACAAAGCGTTTTCGTGAGCTTGCTACTGAAGTTGGTAGCTTATTAACTTATGAAGCGACAGCAGATTTTGAAACAGAGAAAGTGACCATCAATGGTTGGAACGGTCCTGTTGAAGTCGATCAAATTAAAGGCAAAAAGGTCACGGTAGTGCCAATCCTGCGTGCTGGTTTAGGCATGATGGATGGTGTACTTGAGCATATGCCAAGTGCTCGTATCAGTGTCGTTGGTATTTATCGTGACGAAGAAACACTAGAGCCAGTGCCTTACTTTAATAAATTGGCATCCAATATTGATGAGCGTATTGCTTTAGTTGTTGACCCAATGCTAGCAACGGGTGGCTCCATGATTGCCACCATCGACCTGCTAAAAGAGAAAGGCTGTAAGTCGATCAAGGTGTTGGTACTAGTGGCGGCGCCAGAAGGTATTGAAGCATTAGAAAAAGCACACCCAGAGGTTGAGCTGTATACGGCGGCTATTGATGAGTGCTTGAACGATAAAGGTTATATTGTTCCTGGGCTTGGAGATGCAGGCGATAAGATTTTTGGTACTCAATAATCAATTGAGTCCAGTATGAAAAAGGCTGACATTTGTCAGCCTTTTTACTTTTTACTTTTTACTTTTTTACTTTTTTACTGTGTTTGCGTTTTAGTCTTCGATCTGTGCATTGTCTACGACCTTGTTGTCACCTAGGTCATCAGGGAGGATAAGATTAAGAATAATCGCGACGATACCGCATAAGCTGACGCCCTGTAGGCTAAACTCGCCAATACCAAATGCCATTCCACCAATACCGAAAACTAATGTAATCGCCACAATGACAAGGTTGCGAGATTTATGTAGGTCAACGTTATTTTTAATCAAGGTATTCAATCCTACTGTTGCGATAGAACCAAACAATAAGATCATGATGCCACCCATTACCGGAACAGGGATTGTTTGCAAAATCGCGCCTAGTTTGCCGACTAAAGCAAGAACAATGGCGGTGACCGCAGCCCAGGTCATGATTACAGGATTAAATGCTTTCGTTAGCATAACTGCACCTGTCACTTCGCTGTATGTCGTATTGGGTGGCGCGCCCATCATGGATGCGGCAATCGTTGCAATTCCGTCACCGGCAATGGTGCGATGCAAACCTGGCTTCTTGAGGTAGTCTTTGCCCGTTACGTTCGAGATCGCAAGCATATCCCCCACATGCTCAACGGCAGGTGCAATGGCGACGGGTAACATAAACAGTATCGCATTGATGTTGAATTCTGGGGCTGTGAAGTTTGGCATGGATAACCAAGAAGCTTGCACGACAGGGGTGAAATCAACAACGCCGAAGAACAAGCTAGTAATATAGCCAGCAGAAATTCCGCTCACAATCGGTAAAAGCTTTAAAAAGCCTCGAGAGAAAACACTGACACCAATAGTGACGAGTAAAGAAATGCTCGAGATCCACAGCGCTGCATCAGAATCGATTAGCTGAATGCCACCATCGCCTGATTTGCCTAACGCCATATTGACCGCAACCGGTGCCAAGCCCAAGCCGATGACCATAATGACAGGACCGACGACAACGGGTGGTAGTAGCTTGTGGATGATGGCGACACCACGAACCTTAATCAACACCCCCATTAGTACATAAACAACCCCTGCGGCCATTAGGCCACCCATAGTTGCTCCTACACCCCATGTTTGAACGCCGAACATAATCGGCGCAATAAACGCAAAAGAAGAGGCGAGAAAAATAGGCACACTGCGTTTAGTCACGAGTTGGAATAATAAGGTACCGACACCCGCTCCGAAGAGGGCGACATTTGGGTCGAGTCCAGTCAATAAGGGGACAAGTACTAAGGAGCCAAATGCAACGAACAGCATTTGAGACCCTTGAAGGATAGTTTTCATGATATCAATTCCAGGCAAGTCATAAGCACACCTAACGGTCGTCAGGCAAACGCGCGAGATAGTACCATCTTGTAATCGATTACTTAATGATCTTAGTAAATAAAACCGGTTTATTGTTACAAATATCGCAATACTTGGCTTGACAACCTATTGCTAAAGCCAATTAGATTGCTTGTGCGCAATAATTTAACCAAACCTTGAAGCAGTCTGCTTGCTCCTACTCCCATGTTTGCTTATTATTCCGACTTATATCTTTGTTATTTAGGATTCCTATGCGTTATTTTGCTTGGTTGTTGGTTGGACTGTGTTCATTACCAGCGTATGCGTTGACTAAAGTTGATGTTTATTCAACTCAAATAGTGGTTAACACTGAAGAGCCAAATGCCGATGAGATCGCTCGTCAGCAAGGAATGCTAGAGGTGTTGGTGCGTGCGAGTGGTGATGTCAATATTGCTTCAAACGCCGTGGTGAAAAAGGCACTGAGTAAGAACTCTCGCTATATTTCTCAACTGGGTTACACCCAAGTAGAAGGCAAGCAGGCGTTGAGCATGAAGTTTAATAGCACTCAAATTGGTGTGTTACTTCAACAAGCGGATTCAGCAATGTGGCCTGCTGAACGCAGTAATATTATGGTCTGGCTAGTGGAAGACAACGGCTATGATCGATCAATAGCGTGGGAACATACTAACTCTCAAACGGCGCAGCAATTACGTGACGAAGCGAAAAAACGTGGCTTACCACTGACTTTTCCTGTCGGTGATTTTGACGATATGACGGGCATTCAAACCACAGATTTGTGGGGAGGATTTGTTGGCGCTATTGGACAAGCGACGCAACGTTATCCCGTTGATGCCGTTATGGTTATTAAAGCGAACGGAAAGCAGTTACGTTGGTCGCTTTATGACCAAAGTCCCGCCAGTATGGGAAATACGCAAGTCGCGCCAATAACAGGCGGAGCGTCGGGTGAGCTATCGGCCCAAAGCTTGATTGCTCAGGTGAGTGATTACTACGCATCTAAAAACACTACCCTTGTGAGTGGTGATAGTGCCGGCTCCGTGACGGTGTCCTTTACGGGGATGACAAGCGCCGATGCCTTTTTTACTTTAGAGCGAGCGCTAGGTCGATTAGCGTCAACAGCAAAAGTTGACGTTGCCGAAATCCGCGGTGAAACGGTGATTGTACGAATCGCGTTGTTGGGGTCGATTGATTCTTTTGAGCAAGAAGTATTGAAGCTTGGTTTGGTCAAAAAAGTGGAAGTGATTGAAGAAGTGCCAAACTCAGTAGATGAAAGCACCTTAGTCAACGACAAGGTTGTCGGCGCTCTGGATGAGGTCGAAAACAGTAATGCGACATCTCAAGCCGTGTCACCTCAAATCTCTGAAAACACAGCTACGAGTGCAGAGGCCGCCAGTGCGTCTGATATTGGTGCTGCGGTCAGCGATGTATCTCAACCCGAATTGCTCCCTGCAGACAATGCTGTCAGCGAAAAAACCGCCTCAGGCCTTATCGATAAACCGAAACTGGCATTTGAATGGCTGTACTAATTCTATTGCAATAATCAAATAACAGACATAAAAAAG
>NZ_JBFROV010000047.1:0-29347 GCF_041471725.1 Vibrio sp. 10N.261.51.F12
TATTTGCATTAAATTAAAATTATCCAATATAAACAATGTCTTATATTGTTATCTTTAATTTTTCATACATTGTTTTTTTAATTATCGATTGAATAATAATCAGGCTGTATGGCTTGTATTTTATGCGAAACGGTCATGTGTATAATTTATGTAATAGCACCTAGTTATATGTATTTCGAATGTATTGATGGGTTTGGTATTGGGTTTTTATATATATTGGGTTGCGATTAATGGATATAAGTTATGAAAAATAATTGGTGGTACATATTAATTTGTGATCAATGTTGTGTTTTTAAAACATCCCTATCAGTTGCATATATAAATATTCAAACATGAAATGCCACCAAGTTCATACTCAACCCCTTGTTAGCCATGCATCTATCTGATGGGGTGATTATTATTTCAAACGGAAATTTACGATTTATGTATTTATTCCATTATTTCATGACAATTATTTGTGGTGACAAAACAAAATGCTTTGTACAGAATGGCCATATTCAAACGCCTGTTTGAATATTCGTTGTTTTAGATCAATGAACATTAATAAAGTCATTTGGAGCTTCGCAGGTACGCCTCGGGCCATATTAAAAAAGGAACATACTATGTCTAACCAAGCAGCATTCGAAGCAGTAAACGCACAACTACAAACCGTCATTAATCCATTTGCAAACTTTGGCTCACTGGTTGCCAAAAACATGGAAACGTTGTCGAAAATGCAACTAGAAACACTCACAGCGTACAGCGAGCTTTCAAACGAAAACTTGCAAAGCCTCGTTGCGATTAAACAGCCGCAAGACCTTGCTAATCACGGTAGTAAACAGCTTGAAATCATGACTAAAGTGAGCCAGCGCTTGCTTGAAGATGGTCAAAAACTTAGCGAAATCGGTAATGAGTTTAAAGCCGCTGTTGATGAAATCTCAGCGACTACAATCAATACCGCAAAAAGCAAATAAGACTAAAGGCGGTCACTTTTGTTAGTCAATGAGCTTGCTAGTTCGCTTATTGCTGATTAACGATGACCGCGACTTCATTCACAGTACAGGGATGAGATGATGAACAATAAACCACCCTTTCAAGACATTATAAACAGTTACTTTCAGGCAAGTGAAAGCTGGCTCGGTGCCTTCCAAAAGCCGACTCAATCGACAATCTTTAAATCACAAGTTGAAGATTGGAGTGCATTGGCGCATTCAGTGACCAATAACCCGACAACGGTATTAGAGCAGCAGATGAATTGGTGGAACCAACAAATCAATCTCTTTAATGACTGTATCTTAGGTGCTGGTAGCCCGAATGCACCGGAAAAGGACCCGCGATTTAAAGATGAAAGTTGGGCTTCAAATCCGCTGTATCACTATATCAAAGAAAGCTACAAATTAGTGTGCGAGTCCGTTCAAAAAACCATTGATGATACTGACGATCTTGATCCAGATACAAAAGAGCGTCTCGAGTTTTTTTCTCGTCAATTTTTGAATGCGATGTCGCCAAGTAACTTTGTGACGACAAACCCGGAAATCATGAAGTTAACTCTGGAATCCAATGGTTCTAACTTGATAAAAGGTCTAGAGCAACTCCAAGAAGATATGACGCGAAGCGTCGATATGTTGAACATTCGTATGACCGATGCCGAAGCATTTACGCTTGGTGAGAACATTGCGGCGACACCTGGGAAAGTGGTTTTTAAAAATCACATGTTCGAGTTGATACAGTATCAGCCGACAACCGAAAAGGTGTATAAACGACCATTGATGATTGTTCCACCTTTCGTGAACAAGTATTACATTATGGACTTGAGCGAAAAACGCTCGTTCGTGAAGTGGTTAGTTGACCAAGGTCATACCGTCTTTATGGTGTCCTGGATAAATCCAGATGAAAGCTACAGCGAATCGGATTTTGGCACCTATGTTACGGACGGGCTCATCCCTGCTCTCGATGCGATTGAATCAGTGACAGGTGAGCGAGAAGTTAATGGTTTAGGTTATTGTATCGGCGGAACTTTACTGACGGCAACCATGGCATACATGGCGGGTAAAAAACGCAAGCAACGCATTAAATCCGCTACGTTACTGACTACGATTTTAGATTTCAAGCAACCTGGTGAACTGGGTATCTTCATCAATGACGCCATGATCTCTGCGATTGAATCGCAAAACTCTATGAAGGGTTACATGGATGGCAGACAGATGGCGGTATCATTCAGCTTACTGCGTGAAAATAGCTTGTACTGGAATTACTATGTAACGAATTACCTAAAAGGTGAGAAGCCGGTAGCTTTCGATCTACTGCATTGGAACTGTGATAACACGAATGTCCCAGCCGCGTGCCACAATCAAATGCTTCGCCAGTTTTATCTAGAAAATAAGCTCAGCCAACCAAATGCTATCCAAATTGACGGAGTGGGCATCGACCTAAGTAAAGTTAAGTCGTCGATTTATTTCCTCTCTGCGATTGAAGATCATATTGCGCTCTGGAAAGGGACGTACAAGGGCACTGAATTATTGGGTGGGCAGAGCACGTTCGTTTTAGCGGAAAGTGGCCACATTGCCGGCCCAATGAATCATGCTAATTCAACCAAGTATGGCTTTTGGACCAATCCAAATGTGAAAACTGACGCGGATACCTGGTTAGAGAAAGCGAAGAAAAATACCGGCTCGTGGTGGCCTCATTGGCAAGAATGGCTTGATGAGCGTAATTTCTCAGAGAAGTTGGAGCCAAGAACGTTAGTGGGCGAACTCGATGCTCCAGGTTCGTATGTGAAACAGCGTATTGAAGATGTGCTTGCAAATAGTGCGGATGCACAGAGTGAGGAGAACAAAAATGTCGCTTGAGGTCGGTCAACACACGAGCATTACTAAAACGTTGGGCAAGGCCGAAGTTGAAGCCTTTGCGTCTCTCGCTGAAGATTATAACCCCGTGCATTTGGATGAAGCTTTTGCGGCGATGACGCCATTTGAAGTACCGATTGTGCATGGTATGTTAGCGGCAAGTTTGGTCTCAGGCCTACTCGCATCAAAACTTCCGGGTCCGGGGGCGATTTATTTGGGACAGACGCTTAAGTTCACCTGTCCAATCCGAGTAGGAGAGACTGTCACAGCTCGTGTAGAGGTGACACATATCCGAGAAGATAAACCGATCGTTACCTTGGCGACAGAAGTCACTGCGGAAGAAGGCCAAGTGGCAATACAAGGTGAAGCGACCGTGATGCTTCCTAACTAACGTCCTAACCATTAGGCAATAGAACTCTCTTGTTAGTTCAGGTCGCGAATTGTTTGAAAAGACTAAGTCTAATGGCTTAGTCTTTTTTTATGGTGATGCGGTTTAACTAGAGCCTATTATCTACTTGTTTTTATGTGAAATTATCATGTTGAGCATCGCCCTTTACAGACCCTAGAATGAATGTATTTTAGACAGTCTTGAAAATTTATTATTGGCATATACCAATAATAAGCGTATTTTTGTCGTTATCTTTTAAGGAAAAAGGACAGAATATGATTTATGCAATACCAATTAGCAATGGTAATTTATCGAGTCATTTTGCACGAGCGAAGGCATTAAAAATTATTGACGATTGTAGAGAAACCGATCAAATCGTTAGCCTAAACCTTGATGCAGACTCATGTGGGAAAAAAGAAAAGTGGTTAACAGTGTTGCATCACTACCACGTTGACGCTGTTATTGTACGAAACATTGGGCAGAACATGTTAAGTGCTCTCTTTAAAGATGGTATTGGTGTCTATAGCGCGAATCGCCAACAAGGCATCACGACACTACACCCAAAACAGTTATCTCTTGTCACGGAAGTGAGTTACGGCAAGCGCTCCAATCGGCATCCTAAGAAAGCGCCATCTTGCCATCAGTCTTCTTGCTATCAACCTTTATCAACACTGAATAATCGCTTAGCGCCGCGAACGATGTCAAAACTTAAGAAGGTGTTAAAAATTGAAAGCGATACAAAATGAGTGACTCGCAGGTGATCGCCAACGAGTTGAGCGGTGACTCGGGTAGGGAGTACCTACTCGTGGTTTTGATGGTGCATCATCAAGGCATGTCCATTCACTAAACATAGCGCTACCTTATGCCGAGCTGAATTGACAATATTTCCAAATGTCTGCCGAGATACATTCATTTTCGTTGCCGCTTCTAGTTGGCTCAATCCTTCCTGGTCGGCTAAACGTAATGCTTCTAACTCATCAGGCATGAGGTCAATCTGGGTCAATGCGCTTAGTTCAATGCCATTAGGTTTGAAGCATTGGTAGGGGGCATGGTTGCAGATCCGTCGTTGTTTTTTAGGTCGTGCCAATTTTATTCTCTAGTGATAGGTGGTGGAATGTCTACTCATATACCTAACAACCATAAGCAATGCTCGATATGCAGCAAGCCATTTTTTACAGAAGAAAGTGTTATTGATGTTGTAGCACTACCAGATGGGCGTGTCATTGCAGAAATTATAACAACAGATAAAACGCAAGGCTATCAAGGTATCGTACAAGGAGGGATAATTTCGACACTTCATGACTGTATGATGGTGCACTGCTTGTTCTATCAAGACATAGTGGCTTATACCGCTGAGTTGTCGGTTCGATTCATTTCTCCAGTGCCGCTGGGTCAAAAATTGATGCTAGAAGCGGTGCTGACAACGACTAAGAAAGGCATTTATTATCTGCAAAGTACGATTACTTGTGATGGGAAGGTGTTGTCAAAGGCATCGGGGAAGTTTGTTTAGCTAATGAGATGGCCAAAATCAACTTTGATTTGCAGTATTATTATATTGTATTATTTTACGTTCAGTTTTGATGGCGTAGGTTCAGGCTTGGCGGCATAAATTGAATGGGTTGGAAAAGGTGCAATAAAGTGCGAGGCACAGACGTAAAAAAGCCCCTGTTAGACAGAGGCTCTTGCAGTTAAAGGTGAGGGTTATTTAGCAACATGTGCTACTAACACGTCTCACTTGAACTGAATTCGAATTATTTTTCTAGTTTAGAAAAGTAATCGAAGATAACTGGTACGTCGTTTTGACCTAGGCCAGCATCAACAGCAGCTTGTAGGTTTGCAGCAGTACCTTGAGCGATTAGAGACTCAGTACCTAGCTCTTCACAAAGTGCAAGGAAGTAACCAAGGTCTTTGTTTGCGTTAGCAACAGAGAAACCTAGTTTTTCTTCGCCGTCTACAGCGTAGAACTTACAGAACTGCATGAACGGAGAGTTAGAAGGACCAGCTGACATGATGTCAAATAGTTGTTGACCGTCAACACCAGCAAGCTTAGCAACAGCGAAAGCTTGAGACATAGTCGCAACAGTCGTCATGCCCATGAAGTTGTTTACAAGCTTAGTCACGTGACCTGAACCTAGCGTGCCTAGGTGGAATACGTTTTCGCCTTGCTCTTCAAGAACAGGTTTAACCTTGTTGAAAGTGTCCATGTCGCCAGCAGCCATGATGTTCAAAAGACCATCTTTAGCGTGTGCAGGAGTACGACCTAGAGGTGCGTCGATCATGCCCGCGCCTTTTTCAGCTAGAGCTGCGCCGATTTTCTTAGTAGAAGCAGGGATAGAAGTACCGAAGTCAACAAGAACTGCGCCTTCTTTAATACCAGCTAAAACGCCGTCTTCACCGTAAACGATTTTTTCTACAACCGCTGAAGTAGTAAGGCAGAACTGAACAATGTCACTTGCTGCAGCGAGTTCTTTAGCTGAAGTGAATGCTGTCGCGTTGCCACGGTCTGTAACGCGAGCAACTGCTTCAGCGCTAAGATCCATTACGTTTACGTGGTAGCCACGTTTTTGTAGGTTTTCAACCATGTTGCCGCCCATAAGGCCAAGGCCGATGAAACCAATGACTGGTTTTGTCATGTCTAACTCCTAACGTATTATTGTATGACTTTATATGCGATTAAGAATATACGTCTGTTTCAATTTTAGCAATCGCAAATACGCGGAAACCGTCCCTATGTCTCATTTATTTGCATAAAAACCATCGAACATCATTGTAGGTGTACATTAAAACACCGAACAAAGTGACTCGTTAAACGATCGCGGTCAGTGGGTAAACCCTGATATTGAAGGCCTTCAGCGTAAGTAAGTCTTCATGATATAGCGAGATACACTCGGTTTACGTGATGAAAAAACAAAAGTGTTAAATTTCGTTTAATTTGAACCAAAAGACACCGAGAGAATGAAGTGCATACCCGAAGATTGAATATTTGTTGGGCTACTATTGCTTGGGGTAGGAAGATTTTGAGGGGAAAAAAGAACGAATGGTGGTTAAAAAATGACCTTGGTGTGGTCTGGTACCTAAGGTCATTGATAAGATTTAAGACTTTATACAGGTAGCGAAAGCGTTAAGATATTAATGCATCAAGATATTAAGGTATCTTAAGCGCCGTTGTAGCGTTCAAATAAAGCAGCGATACCTTGCCCGCCGCCAATGCACATTGTCACAATGGCGTAGCGTCCCCCAGTGCGCTGTAGTTCATACAGTGCTTTAACCGAAATGAGCGAGCCTGTGGCGCCGATTGGATGACCGAGGCTGATACCTGAACCGTTTGGGTTTACTTTCTCAGGATCAAGCTCCAACGCTTTTATGACAGATAGTGCTTGCGCCGCGAATGCTTCATTGGCTTCCCAAATATCAATGTCATTGGCATCAACCCCTGTCTTCGCAAGTAACTGTTTGACTGCTGGGACGGGACCAATACCCATAATCGCGGGATCAACCGCTGCAATGGCATAACCGACCATTGTCGCCATGGGCGCTAGACCTTTCTCTAATGCGACTTGTTTTTCCATCAATACCAACGCCGCGGCACCGTCATTAATACCAGAAGCGTTACCAGCCGTCACAGTCCCGTCTTTTTTAAAGGCGGGTCGCAATGTTGAAAAATCTTGAGCGGTGCCATCAAAACGTACGTGTTCGTCTTGATCAAACACGACTGTGCCACGACGTGATTGTTGTTCAATAGGCAGGATTTGGTCGCCAAATCGATTTTCTTCTATAGCGCGCTGCGCACGTCGGTGGCTTTCAAGTGCGCAAGCATCTTGTTCTTCTCGGCTTATATCATATTGCTCAGCTAAGTTTTCTGCGGTGATGCCCATGTGTGCGTCGTTGATAGGGCAGGTTAGGGCGCCGACCATAGGGTCAACTAACTGTGAGTCTCCCATTTTTGAGCCAAAGCGCGTGGTCGGTGACCAATAAGGAACACGAGTCATAGACTCTGCTCCGCCAGCAACGGCGGCATCGCAATCACCCAGTAGGATCATTTGTGCGGCAGAGACAATAGATTGGAGGCCTGAGCCGCAAAGGCGGTTGACGGTGAGAGCAGGGGTTTCAATTGGCAAGCCGCCTTTTAAAGCGGCGACTCGGCTCATGTACATATCTCGTCGGTCGCTGTGCGTGACACTACCGATTACGCAGTGGCCAATATCTTCTGGCTCGATTTTCGCGCGCTTTACGGCTTCAGCAATGACTTGACCAGCGAGCTCTGTCGGTGCGATGTCTTTTAACGCTCCGCCAAAATCAGCGATTGCGGTACGAACACCGCTGAGTACAACAACTTCTCGTTTCGACATATTAACTCCAATTATTATTTTGTAGGGGATAAAGGTCGGGCAGTGCCCAATAGCTTAACGTAGGCTAACACTTTAGTTACATTTGCTCATGTCGCGTTACAGTTAACTATCTGAAAGTAGTGAGCAAAGCGGGGCTAAGTATCATGAATGACGATGGAAAGAGGTCGAAGCACAAAGGAGAAGAGAGCGGGCAGGTCGATGAATGGGCAGTAAACAAAAGGATTAAAAAAAACGCCAACCGCTAGAGGATTGACGTTTATCGTGAGCGTTAATGCTTAAAAGTTTAACGTCGTACCGACATACCAATTTCGTGGCGTGATGACATAACCTCGCTGGGTAATGGCTAGGTCGTCGAATCCGGCATTAGTGACATTTTTTACACCAGCTCTAAGGCGCCAATCAGTGTTCACAAGATAGTTAAGTCCTAAGTCAGCCGTTACATAGGCTGGACGATAAACATTATCATCCACCGATATTAGGGTTTGACTGGTGTAGTTCACGCGAGCAAACGTACTTAACGCGTCAATAGGCTCCCAAATGAGACGGGCCATCGCGGTATGGTCTGGGCGATTTTCAAGTTCGTTACCCGTCGACTTATCTTCAGTGGCGAGGTGCGTATAAGTACCATTCATTCTAATAGAAGACGTAAAGTCATACTCAGCGCTCAGTTCTGCCCCTTGAATAACTGCTTCGTCGATATTTTTGTAAGTATAAATATCGCGGCCATCGGGTTCTGTACCGACCGCGTTATCTAGGTCTCGATCAATCAAGTTAGAGATATTGTTTTGGAAAAGGCCAAATTCAACAGACCAAAATGTTTCCACATAGCTCGTCGATATTTCATAGTTTGTACTGGTTTCTGGTTGAAGGTCAGGGTTACCGACCAACAAGCAGCCCCCTTTACAGCTATTGATAATATTTTGCTCAGACAATTGGGTTAACGTAGGGGCTTTAAATGCCGTGCCCACGCCGCCTTTTATTGTCCAGTTATTGGTGGCCGAATGCACAAGGTAAGCTCGGGGACTCCAGTGCGTACCGAAGTTTTCATGCATATCAACGCGTGTACCGTAGGTGAGTGTATTTTTCTCACTTAGCATCCATTGATCTTGAACAAAAAGGGCCTGCTGGCTTACGTTTTCATCACCGGTTACGGTTAAGCTGTCTGGATTTTTTAATTCGGTGTATCTCAGCTCTCCACCGAAAGTGACCGTATGATTAGCCAGTTCTGTCGTTCCGTGTCCATCAATAGACTGATTGATTTCGTTAATGTCATAAAAACCCAGTTCAGGATTTTTTGAATTAAAGTTATCTTGGGTTTCAATCGCATCTCTATTATAACGAAGTAATGCGTCTCCCCAGTCATAAGATCCGTTATACGTTAAGGCTTGGGTGTTACGTTTTACATTTGCTTCAGAGTCGGTCAAACCACTCGTTGATTCAATAACACCATCTCGTTGATCATCGGCGTATGTAAAGTCAAAAGCAAGATCGTGGTCATTATTGATATACCACAATAGGCTGCCGCTGGCTGTTAGTGTGTCACGCTGTTCTAGCGCTGTCGCCAATGAACGGTCATAGGTATTTCCGTCTTCGTCCTGCGCGTCACCAGAAAATGGTTTCCAGGCATCGCGTGAGGATTTATTCATCGATAAAGACATGAATAACTGATCGTCAAGTAAGGCTCCAGACGTGGTAAAGCCAGCGGTGTACTCACTTCCGCCATCATCATCACGGTATCCATAATCACCGCTGATTTGTGAGTTCCACTCATTGGTTGGTTTTTTGGTAATGACATTGATGACACCACCTAACGCTTCTGAACCATATAACGCAGACATTGGGCCACGAATGACCTCTATACGCTGAATGCTTTCTTTTGGAATGGCTGATAGATCAAAGTCATTGCCACGGAACACCGCATTCGATGAACTCATTTTACGGCCGTTAACAAGGATCATGGTAAAACCAGAGTCCATACCCCGTATAGAGATCATTTCACGCCCAGCTCGATCTCCGTCCATTTGGCTCTCAACACCAGCGATGTTCTTTACGAAATCATTAAGCGCAAGGCCGGGTTCCGAAAGAATGTCTTCTTCAGTAATGACTGAAATTGAAGCCGGTGCTTTGGTCGTTGAAACTTCAGTGTGCGTCGCCGTTACGACCATTTGCTCATCTGTACGAATCGAAGCGTCATTTTGAGCAAAAAGCGGTGAAGAACAAAGGGCGGTAATGGCCACAGCTACTGGGGAAAGAGCATACGTTGTACGAAGCATATCAAATCCAATTTAAGATAAAGCGAATAGTTAATAAAAACAGTATCGATAATGATAACGATTGGCATTATATGATCGGAATACTATTATCACTATTATTAATGTGTGTTTATTTGTAATTTATCTTATTGATATAAAAGTAACTGTATTATGTCTGTTGCTAAAGTGATGGTGATTGATGGAATGTTAACAAGTGGTTAGGTGATGGGCGTGGTAGGAAATAATAGGCGTGGTGGAAAATAATAGACACGCCTAATTGGAGTCTAGAAGAATGAACGATGTGCAACGTTATAAGGTCGATCTTATATTAACACCGGTTTCATAGCAGCATGCGTTCATGCCAGTTTGGTCATTCTATTTATTGTAAAGGACTCCGTTGCGCCTTCGGTTGCCGATTTGTACTGGGTGATATGCTGACTTGCCAAATGAGTTTGTAGTAATTCTTCTGTTAGCCAATTTTCGTAGAAAACAAAGTGAGCCGGGTTATTGTTGTCTTGGTGCAAGTCGTAGTTGATACAACCTTCTTCTGCGCGAGTTGCGTCGATCAGTTTAAGAAGCTCAGCCTTGACCAGCTCTATACTGTCGGCTTTAGCAATAATGTTGGCAACAATGGTTAGGTGAGTTTTTTCTGTTGTATTCGTCATGTCGTCTCCAATTTTGTGAGTGACTAGTATACCTAGCCATGTGTAAATCCCCGCAGGGTGACACGTCACACTGCGGGGGGCTTGCTAATACAAATTACAGGTTATGAGTTGATGGCTTTGATTTCGACAATCATAGATTGATATGGCGTCAACGTTAGCGAATTTAATGTTATTAACTCAGCAGTGTTAGATAAGTCGTTATCTAACACTGTGCGTTCGAGGTCGTAATCATACTGACGAACCTTAGGCTGCGCCGTAAAGTTACTAATAACAAGAATCGCGCGCTGGTTGTGCTCACGAATGTAGGCGTAAACCTCATGATCATCTGGGTCGAGCAATTGATAGCGACCATAAACAATCACATCACGATAGGGGCTATTTTTTCGTAATTCAATTAACTGACGGTAATGGTGGTAGATGGAGTGTTCATCCGTCACCGCTTGTTCGGCGTTAATATCGGCGTAATTGGTATTTAATGGTAGCCATGGTTGCCCAGTGGTGAACCCGGCATTGTGGCTAGTGTCCCAGTGCATTGGGACTCGGGCATGGTCACGTGAAAAATCATTGAGAAAAGCAAGGCCATCTTCTGGTGAGACGCCCTTCTTCATCATTTTTTCATAGTGAAATTTAGCCATCAGGTCGTTGAATTCGTCAATGGAACTGAAGTGCTTATTGGTCATCCCCAGTTCTTCACCTTGGTAGATATAAGGCGTTCCGCTCATGCAGTGAAGCACGGTTGCTAGCATCTTTGCGCTGATAACTCGATATTGAGCGCAATCTGAACCATAACGGGAAACGGCACGAGGTTGATCGTGATTGCTCCAATACACACTGTTCCAGCCTTTCTGATACAAATCATTTTGCCAACGCGACATGATTTCTTTGTATTGAACTAAATCGAAAGGCTTTTTGACCGCGTTGTGCTCTTCTCGATCGATGCTGACATGCTCGAACTGGAAGATCATACTAATTTCTTTGCGATCGGGATGGGAGTAAAAACGGCCATCTAACGTGGAGGTGAAAGGCGTTTCGCCTACGGTTAAAACATCGTAGTGCTGTAATACGCGATCGTACATCTCACGTAAGTATTGATGAGCCAGTAGGTTGTTTGACCAATGTTCCCAACCTGCGACGCCTGCATCAAATATAGTGGCATCAGGGAAATCGGAGGGCTTGCCTATCATGTTAATGACATCCATCCGAAAACCACCTAAGCCTTTTTTAAGCCAGAAGTGCATCATATCGTACACAGCATCACGTACATCAGGGTTTGCCCAGTTTAAGTCGGGCTGTTGATGACTGAATAGGTGCAGGTAATATTGCCCCGTGGCCTCATCTAATGTCCAAGCCTTGGGCTCGAAAAAGGACTCCCAGTTGTTTGGCTCGGTGCCGTCGCTTTTGGGGTCCTTCCAGATGTACCAGTCTCGTTTGGGATTATCGAGGCTGCTTTTGGATTCTTGAAACCATGGATGTTGGTCTGAGGTGTGATTTACCACTAAATCCATGACGATTTTGATATGTCGCTTGTCAGCTTCAAACAAGAGCTTTTCCATATCAGCCATGGTGCCAAATTCAGGGGCGATATCTCGATAACCAGAGATATCATAGCCGTTATCTTCCATGGGGGATTGGTAAACAGGGCTAAGCCAGATCACGTTGGTACCAAGAGATTGGATATAGTCGAGTTTTTCTACGATACCGGGAATGTCTCCGATGCCGTCACCGTTGGAATCGTTGAAGCTTCGTGGATAGATTTGGTAGACAACGGCATCGTGCCACCATCGCGGTTCCATACTCATGGTCATACTCCTTCACAAGTGAGATAAGCCTAACTGCTGGTTCGAATAATTAAGGTGGTTCCTAACTGAACTGATTCATAGGGCTGTAGCCCCAATGCGATTTTTGCCGCTACTTGGCCCTTATCAAACATCGGCTGCTGAACCGTCGTCAAACCTGCTTTAGCTGCACTAGGAATGCCGTCAAAACCAACGATTCTAATATTATTAGGTAAGGTCAAACCAATTTCGTGGGCCACTTCTATTGCGGCTAAGGCGATTTTATCGCTCATGCAGAGTAAGACATCGACTTTTTTTGGGGCCGTTAGGGCACCTCGAAGCATGGTTTTTAAGGTGGCATCGTCTAGATCATGAATTTGCCACACATTGTCGGGTGACAAGGTTATGCCGTTGTCCGCGAGTGCTTGCTGATAACCTTCAAACCGACATCGAGAAATGGACACATCGCGAGTAAAGAGATTATCGAGATTAGCAAGCCCTAGCGAGGTAGAAGGCTCTAGCCGTAATCCTAATATCAGTACGTTGTCATCCGCAGTATGAATCGCGTGGTTGGCGATGTCATAGCTTGCTTGTTGGTTATCAACATGGACGGAGGCAATATCGGGTAACGAAAAATCGACGGTGATGATGGGTTTGTGTTGTTTCAAGAGGACATTGATAACTTTGATATCAACCGGCTTTCCATAAACGATAAAACTGTCGGGAATAGTTTCTACTTGAGTATTTTGGTAGTTCGCGCCATCAGATGGGAGCAGCAGCATGTTGACGTGTGCTTCATCTAACATTGTTGAAACACCGGATAAGAAGGTGGTCGCGACCGGGTCAGTAAAGTTATAAGCCAATTTGTCAGCCAATAATACACCAATGATGCCTGTTTTACCCGTGCGTAAGCTGCGAGCGGTTATGCTCGGCCCGGTGTAACCGAGCTGGTCGCATGCTTCAAGTATACTGGCTCGCAGCGCTGTGGAGAGTTGGCTAGGGCGGTTAAAAGCATTCGATACAGTCGCAGTAGATACGCCTAGCTTGGCCGCTACTGTTTTTAAAGTTGGCTTTTTACGTTCCATATTCACCACGTTTACTGAGCGTATTGAAATGTTGGGAAGAGTCGTTTTATCAATGTCTAGATTACCCAAACTTTGCTTTAGAGTCTAAAACGTTTAAGAAATAAAAAGCACACGAAATTTCATGGCGATAATCAGTACTTTGATCGTCATCACTTTATGGGATGTGAAGTCTTATAAAACATGATCTCAGGCACAAGGTGGGGATAAGAACTGGTTGAAGTATTAATAAGGTTTTAAGGTATTAAATAAGGGCTTAACCGATTAAGAGTGCTAATCAACGGTCAGGTCTAAGACGTAAGTGACACATTATAAAAATAGTCAAAGAATCGACTAAATAATCAAAGTATCTAATACATGGAGTCTTACTGATGAAAACCTCTCTACTTGCTGGAGCTATCGCTGTGGCGATCTCTGCTTCCTCTGCATTTGCTGCTGACCTCAAATTTACCCCAGGTGATGATGACCGCTTCTCGTGGCAAAACTATGAAGAACTTAAGTCCATGGATCTTAAGGGCGAAACGGTGACTATTTTCGGTCCGTGGTTAACCGAAGATAAAGAACTGGTTGAAAGCGTGATTGCCTACTTCGAAGAAGCGACAGGCGCTGAAGTGAAGTACTCGGGATCGGATTCATTTGAGCAACAAATTGCGATCGATGTTCAGGCAGGTAGTGCCCCTAATATTGCCATTTTTCCGCAACCAGGTTTAGCGGCGGATCTTGCTTCAAAAGGGTTCCTTTCGCCACTGGAGCCTAAAACAGGTGATTGGATTAAAGAGAACTATGCAGCGGGCTCCTCTTGGGTTGACCTAGGAACGTTTGCCGATGAGAAAGGCAACGAGCAATTGTTTGGTTTCTTTTATAAAGTGGATTTGAAGTCCTTGGTTTGGTACGTGCCAGAAAATTTTGAAGATGCGGGTTATGAAGTTCCTGAATCGATGGAAGAGCTAAAGGCGTTAACTGAGCAAATTGTTAAAGACGGCGAAACACCGTGGTGTGTAGGCATAGGCTCTGGCGGTGCGACTGGTTGGCCTGCAACGGACTGGGTAGAAGACATGATGCTTCGAACTCAATCCCCAGCTGATTACGACAAGTGGACCACAAATGAACTCAAATTTAATGATAAAAAAGTCGTGGAAGCCATTGAAGAATATGGCTGGTTTACTCGTAATGATGCGTTTGTCGATGGCGGCGCACGTGCGGTAGCGGCGACAGATTTCCGAGATTCACCAAAAGGTTTGTTTACGTCTCCGGCGAAGTGTTACATGCATCGTCAAGCGTCATTCATTCCAAGCTTCTTCCCGGAAGGTACAGAGCTCGGTGAAGATGCGGACTTCTTCTATTTCCCTTCTTATGAATCTAAGGATCTGGGTAAACCTGTACTGGGCGCCGGTACGCTATGGAGTATTACAAAAGACTCCAAAGCCTCTCGCGCTTTCATGGAATACTTGCAATCCCCACTGGCTCATGAGGTATGGATGGCTCAGTCTGGTTTCTTAACACCGCATAAAGGTGCAAATGTAGAAACTTATGGCAATGACACGTTGAAGAAACAAGGGCAAATCCTGCTTGATGCAACGACATTCCGCTTTGATGGCTCAGATTTGATGCCAGGAAAAGTAGGCGCGGGTGCATTTTGGACGGGTATGGTGGACTACAGTGGTGGCAAGCCAGCACAAGAAGTCGCTGATGACATCCAAAAAACGTGGGATGCACTTAAATAGATGCATCGATTCAAACAGTTAAAGTAAGCACATCACCACTGGCGAACGTTTCACCGTGAACCGTTCGCCAGTTTTGTATTGTGATTTTTTGTCGTGGCGCTCTTTTCGCAAGCGAGGCAGTAATGGAACAACTTTATTCCTCTTTATTTATCATGGCACTTGGCGTCGCGACCTGCGTTCTCTATTTTGTCGGCAGTAATTGGCTATTGGGTATTATCTTTCCCACTAGGCATGTCTCCAACCAGAAAATGGCCCAGAACTTACGTCGTGCTGCATCGGTACGTCCGTGGTTGTTTTTGGGACCCGCATTGGCCTTTCTCGGCTTATACCTGGTTTACCCGGTGTTTGAGTCTGTCTTTTTGTCGTTGCATGACCGTAATGGCGATAAATTTGTTGGAATGAGCAACTATGTTTGGTTGTTTAACGATGGCGAGTTTAGAGAGTCTTTATTCAACAATATATTATGGTTGTTGGTAGTGCCAGCCGCCTCAACATTTTTTGGGCTAGTGATTGCGGCTCTGACAGATAAAGTAAGTTGGGGCAACATCGCTAAAAGTTTAGTCTTTATGCCAATGGCCATCTCATTCATTGGTGCGTCCATTATCTGGAAGTTTGTTTATGACTACCGTGCACCGGGCTCCGACCAAATCGGTATCTTGAATGCTGTGGTAGAGTTTTTCGGTGGAACGGCGGAAGCCTGGGTCACCATGCCTTTTTGGAACAACTTTTTCCTCATGGTCATCCTTGTTTGGATACAAACAGGTTTTGCGATGGTGATATTGTCGGCTGCGTTGCGTGGGATCCCAGAAGAAACGGTAGAAGCGGCGGTGCTGGATGGTGCAAATGGTGTTCAAATATTCTTTAAGATTTTAATACCTCAAATTTGGGGCACTATTGCAGTAGTGTGGACCACAATCACGATCTTGGTACTAAAGGTCTTCGATATTGTTCTCGCCATGACGAACGGTCAATGGAGTACACAGGTTCTCGCCAATATGATGTTTGATTGGATGTTCAGAGGCGGTGGTGATTTTGGACGTGGCGCGGCCATTGCCGTGATTATCATGGTCGCGGTAATCCCAGTGATGGTATGGAACATGCGTCAAGCGCATTCACAAATGGAGGGAAGGTAGATGAGTGAGAAAGTGGTCGCTTCGCCTTCTGATAGCAGCAAAGCAAAATTTAGTTTGAGTAAACTTCGCCGTTCACCATTAACGATATTGGTGCATTTGTCGGTCCTTTTGATCGTGATCTTATGGACACTCCCTACGGCGGGGCTTTTCATCTCATCATTTCGAGATAAAGATCAGCTTGCACTGACAGGCTGGTGGACGTCATTAACCAACTCAGAACAAAACCTTGTCGATAGAACGGGCGCGCCCGATACGCAAATCCAAGAAGGGGAAGCGTATGTCTTGACCGGACAAATATTGATCGAAGGTAAAGAAACCGTTATTCAAGCATTTGGTTTTTCTTCACGTGCGCCGACGGCTTATATGCCGGGCGATATCGCTGAGATGAAAAATGGCGGTACGCTAACCGTGACAAAAGATGGTCATTACAAAATGACGGCTTTAGAGCCATTTAAAGGTAAACGTGGTAAGCGAGTATTTTACACAGCGGTAGTGCCGCCTAAATTTGGGTTGGATAACTATCGAGAGGTACTCACAGCGGAAGGGATTGGTCGTTCGTTTATTAATTCTCTGACGGTGACCATTCCTGCGACCATCATTCCGATATTGATTGCGGCGTATGCGGCGTATGCCTTGTCTTGGATGAAGATGCCGGGTCGAAACCTGCTCATTGCGTTGGTTGTGGGTTTGTTAGTCGTCCCCCTGCAAATGTCGTTGATACCGCTTTTGCGTCTGTATAACGATGTTGGCGCGTTCTTTGGTGTCGGGGCCAAAACCTATCTCGGGATATGGCTGGCGCATACCGGCTTCGGGCTGCCATTAGCGATTTATCTATTGCGTAATTACATCTCTAGTTTACCGAGGGAAATTATTGAGTCGGCTCGGGTTGATGGGGCAACAGACTTCGAAATATTCATGCGTATTGTCTTGCCGCTCTCATTTCCAGCGTTGGCTTCGTTTGCTATTTTCCAATTCTTATGGGTTTGGAACGACCTGTTGGTTGCCACGGTCTTTCTAGGAACAGGCGAAGAGCATATGGTGTTAACCGCACGGTTACGTGAACTATTGGGTTCTCGTGGGGGTAATTGGGAAATTTTGACCGCGTCGGCTTTTGTTTCTATTGCGGTTCCTTTAGGCGTGTTCTTTACTTTGCAGCGTTATTTGGTACGCGGACTTCTTTCTGGTTCTGTTAAATAAGCAGTACTTGATTCAACGATGAGAATAATTAGATGACTGGATTATCTTTAAAAAACATACAAAAATCATACGGTGAAACACAGGTACTTCATGGGATTGATCTTGAGATCGATCAAGGTGAATTCATTGTGTTTGTTGGCCCATCGGGTTGTGGTAAATCAACATTGCTTCGTATGATCGCGGGCCTTGAAGAGATCACAGCTGGTGAGTTATTCATTGAAGACGCACGAGTGAATGAACTCCCTGCGGCTATGCGCGGTATTGCGATGGTATTTCAAACGTACGCGCTGTATCCACATATGACGGTGTATGACAACATGGCTTTTGCCATGCGCATTGCCAAAGAGTCAAAAGAAGCAATTGATGAGCGCGTCATGGAAGCCGCTCGTATGCTCCAGCTTGAACCCTATTTAGGGCGTTTACCCAAGGCGTTATCAGGAGGCCAACGTCAACGAGTGGCGATTGGACGGGCGATTGTGCGTCAACCGAAGGTGTTTTTATTCGACGAGCCGCTATCTAACTTAGATGCAGCATTGCGAGTACAAACTCGAATAGAAATTGCCAATCTAAAAGAGGCAATGACCGAGACAACCATGATCTACGTGACGCATGACCAGGTTGAAGCCATGACCTTGGCCGATCGTATTGTGGTCTTGTCTGCCGGGGAAATAGAACAAGTGGGTACACCGTTGGAGCTGTATACTAATCCTGCAAATGTTTTTGTCGCGCAGTTTATTGGCTCGCCTTCGATGAACATCAGTCCTGCATCAATGCTTAAAACGGGTGAGCAGTCACGGATACGAGTGGAAAACGGTGTAGACATTGAGCTACCGGTCGCGTCATCAGAAACGTTAAACGATGCAACGCTAAGCATGGGCATTCGACCTGAGGACTTTCTTGTTGCTGCTGAACATGAGGCATTAATATCGGGTGAGGTGTTGTTTGTTGAGTCACTTGGTGAAGTGACACTTCTTCATATAAAAGTGGCGCATCATGAAGAAACCGTTGTCGCCAAACTTCCAGGCATTTTGGATTTCCACAAAGGGGAGCGCATTCATTTAACGGCTAACCCAGAAAAAATTCATTTGTTTACAGAAGAAGGCATATCTCTCAAGTACCTCGGCTAGCGATGCTCAACAACCGTTGATTGTTCTCAGGGCTGAGTGTAATCATCGATATCAGCCTCTTCAATATTTAGCCAATCGCTCTCAGCCTTTGCTGGGAGCGATTTGATTAGATCGGTTTATGCTCAACGCCATACGGTAGGTTTGAAAAGATTTTTGGCGTTATTTCCACATTGGGACCTAATTGGGGAGGCTGCCAACTCAGCAACATAATCGCCAATACATTTCTATGTTCACCGTACGCAAAGTCAAAGTCGCCAGAGGCTGATGGGATCATCCCTTTTTCTTTGTGGATCGCCTTACTGATTGCCAATCTGGTTTTTTGTACCACGGGATCATCGTCTAATCCGGCTAACAAAAAGGACAACCCAACCTCCGCAATAACATCTTCCTTAGTATGAGCGATGATGTCGTCGATGTTCTTTCTAAAATAGTCGAATATCCATTGATGCTCAGCCTCGCTGACGGTACGCTGGTAGTATTGCGAGTCGGCTAGGATAATGTGGGTCATGCCATAAAGTTTGTTGTTGAATTGCTGTTCATTGAGTCGATAGTCTTCCCCTTTCGGGTAGGTCTCTTGAAAGGCTTGTATAAACTCTTTGGTGAAATCTTTCTCGCCAATTTGTTTCAGCCAATAGGCTTGATTGGCGAGTTGAGCTGCCCACGCTTTGATCATTGTTGGATCGGTTAACGCTGATTTAAAATCATAACGACGTAGCAGTGCTCGCAGCTTTTTGTCATCTTGATGCTGTAAACCATATTCGTTTAACCTCGCCATATAACGTAGTAAATCCAACCCCATATAGAAATAGTCAGGATCGGACTTCGTCGCGCTATAGCGTCGCTGGCTACGCTCGTCTTTGGATTTTTTATAATCATTTAAACGTTCGGTTGAATAGGCCCTAATCGCTTTGTTAGTGTTGATTTCAGCAGATAAAGCATTGAGGCGACTGACGACATTAGTCATATCGTTTTGGACGACAGTCGCGTATTTAGGGTCTTGAGTTTGACGATACATTCGTAGACCGTAATGGCCTTGTTTGTATACTGAAAGCGTATAAAGCTGTGATTCATAGGTACGTTTAATGATGTCGGCGTAGGTATTGAATGATTTAGGAGAGCTCAGAGAGTCGAAATGAACGGCGGTAGCGCCTGTCACTAAACAGACGCTTGCAATAATACCCAAGACACCAAGTTTTAATCGCATGTTAAGCCGTCCTATTATTCATTCAGGCTAGCATTGTATGGTGTGATTTATATTAAAATGTTATGCCAGGGTAAAATAACAATCATTTTTAATATAAATGTGACTTATGAATATCTATTATTTATTTGTTTTGGTTATTTAAGTTAATGTTTTTAAAGCAAATTAGTGACATTAATCCCGGAAACTATTTATTGTCTTAAGATTATTTGAATTAGGTCGGCTACTGCCTAAGCTTTGTATATAGGTGAAAAACAATGGCCTATATAACAATAAAGAAAAGGAAGTGAAGTATGAAGACGATGTTGATTGTATTTGGATTTTTGTTCATGTCTTTTAATAGTATGGCTGAAGAAGGAGGAGAGCCTGGAACTATCTGCTTGATGGATACAGGTGCCGTTGTGACAACACATCTTCCAACATGCCCAAAAAATATGACTAAGCTATAGTATGCACGGGCTTGTGATGACTGATTGATAATGTGATAGCGTCAAAATTAAATAATGGAGCAATGACTTGCTCCATTATTGTTTTCACTACTACCTTCGTTCGTTTAATTATAATTACGACAGACCTTGCCAAATGGCGGTTAGACCGCTCAGTGAACATAAAAATAATGCACCCATTCTTATTTTTTCTTTTGGCAATGAATGAGTTGTCAGCAACGCTAGTTTATAACCAAGCCACGCCGCTGGAATAAGAGGCACCGTAATATATAAGTGATGCACGGTTAAAAAACCAATTGGGGCTTGTACCAACAACGAGATAATAGAACTAAACACAAAGAACGCAGAAAGATTCCCCCGAAGTTGGTTCGCTTCTTGGTGTTGAAGTAACAGCGCCATTGGTGGGCCGCCAATACCAGAACTGGTACCAAAAAAGCCAGAAAAGAATCCTGCCACACCCATTTTTGTTGGTGTGGGTTCGATTCTAAAAGGCAGTAAACTCACGATGACGGCAAATACGACTAAAAAGCCCAGCCACAAAGACAGCACTTGAGTTGAAACGTAAACCAGTAACGCTGCCCCTGCGATAGAGCCAGGGACCCGTCCTATCAATGCCATTTTAAGTCCACCTAATGCAATACTGCTACGGTGTTTGGCTGCATTGAGTATGGAAATAAACAGTGCGACCAAACAAATAGGGGCAGGGACATAATCGGCAGAGACTTGAAAAAGCAATGGAGCAGCAACAATAGCCAAACCAAAACCGATGGCGGTTTGTACAAAAGATCCAATAAAGATCAACAACATGGCAATAAGCGCAGGCTGACTGAACCAGTCATTAAGCATGAGATGCCTTAAGAGAGAATATAAAGTGGCTCAAATTGTATCGGATATTACGCGTGAGCTCACTAATTATGCTGTGTTTGAAGCGTCGTTTTCCCAATTGCCGTGTTCAAGCCGCTCAATTGATTGTCATACACACAAAGATAATGGCCGCCTATTGATTTAATTCTATATACGAGCTTTGTGTGAACGTGCTATGAAATTTTTGTTATAGTTTTATAAATAAAATCAAGAGAGCCTATCGCTGCTTTTCAGAACAAAGAAACGCACCATGGGCCATAGCAACATCAACAAGGGAAAGTCGTCGAAATGTTGAATATGGAATTTTCAAAACGCGTCGTTATCGACACACAATCGCAACAGTGGTTTGAGTCTCCTTCTATAGGGGTTCGCCGAAAGCCATTAGAAAGAGAATCAGCAGAGTCCGGGCATGTGACTAGCATCGTAGAATATTTACCGGGTGCTCGCTTTTCTGAGCATTGTCACCCATTAGGTGAAGAGATTTTGGTATTACAAGGGGTATTTTCGGATGAGGATGGTGACTACCCAGCGGGGACGTATCTTCGAAATCCACCGGGCAGCTGTCACTCACCGTTTAGTCAGCAAGGCTGCGTTATTTTGGTGAAGCTCAATCAATTTTCACCGGACGATACAAAATATGTGCGTGTTGATACAAAGCAGCAAGAATGGCAAAAAAGTGTGGGTAAGCTTGAAATCATGCCGCTGCATCAGCATGGCTATGAACAAGTCGCGTTAATTCGTTGGTCTGCTGCTGATAACTACCACTCACATGGCCATTTTGGTGGCGAAGAGATTTTTGTTTTAGAAGGAAAGCTTTGTGATGACTTTGGGGATTACCCCGCTGGCACGTGGACACGTAACCCTCACGCAAGTCACCATGAACCGTATGTGAGTGGGCCTACAACCCTTTGGTTTAAATCGGGCCATTTACCTGAAACGAAATAAAGCGACCAGTGGCCGCTTTATTAATGAAGCCTTGAGTTAGCGGCTTAGGCGCGCTCAAGACTTCGACTTATTGTTAGCATTTTTGACAACTAAGGCTGCTGGCGAGTAGGCGCTAATACAATCTCTCTGATGCAGACATTCTGTGGTTGCGAATAAGCAAATTCAACCGCTCTTGCTACATCATCAGCAGCGAGTACACCACCCATCACATCTTTCCATTGGTCATAGCCGTCTTTGATATCTTGCGACGTGGTATGAGATAACAATTCTGTCTCTACTGCGCCTGGTGCAATTGTTACAACGCGAACGTCAGATTCGGCCACTTCTTCACGAACATTTTCAGAAATGGCATGAACGGCGAACTTAGTTCCGCAATAAGCGGCATGATTGCCAAATGTTTTGCGGCCTGCAATTGAGCTAATGTTGATAATCGTGCCTGAGTTGCGTGCTTTCATTGGCGCTAGCACCGCTTGCATACCATTTAGTAAGCCAATGACATTAACATCAAACATCGTTTTCCATTCTGATGCATCTTGAGTATCGACTTGGCCTAGCAGCATCATACCGGCGTTATTAACTAAACCATCGGCGGGGCCAAATTGAGCCTCAGCTTTTTCAATTGCTGCTTCAAACGTTGCCTTATCTGTGACATCAACTTTTTCACAAAGTGTGTTTGGTAGCTGTAATGCTTCTAGTTTTTCAACACGACGAGCAAGCAATAAAAGAGGGTGCCCAGCATCACTTAAACGACGCGCTATAGCTTCACCAATACCAGAACTTGCACCTGTAATAACCACGAGTTTTTTCATCATATAGCCTTATATTGAGTTAAGAGGTGAGCCCCTCTTTGTTGACGACAGATACAGTGTAGGTGAGAATTTATTGTTGATATATAGTGGTTTTAACTATTCTGTGTTGTTGTACAGCAACAATATAATTTTTGCTGAGTTTCCTATACTCATAGGGTGATCGGTATCTTGGATTGTGCTCTCAGTCGGTATAAAATCGCGAACTACAAAAATTAAGGAAAACAGATGTTATTTAGGTTCGTTGCCACGTTCATGGCGATGTGTTTGACGCTAATGGTTCAAGCGTTTGAATTACGTACCGATGAAAAAGTGAGTAATCCAACTCCGGCAAGTGAGTTGTCGACTTCTCAGCCTGCCTTACTTCAAAGAGCCGTTGTACCTCCTTCCGTAATATCACCCCCGGAACAGGAAAGTGCGCAGACACTCGACATGATAACGTCTGACGTTACGGATGAAGCGGCGGCAGGAGAGTGGCTGATTGATCGCGTTGAAGTCAAAAAATCAACTCGCAGAATGTTTTTGATGGCAGGCGATACAGTGATTAAAGAATACAGAATCTCGCTGGGGCCTAACCCACGTGGGCATAAAGTCCAAGAAGGGGATAATCGCACGCCGGAAGGCAAGTACTACCTAGATTTTGTAATGAATGACTCGTCTTTTTATCGATCTATGCATATCAGCTATCCTAACCTGAGAGATAAGCGGAACGCTAAAGACCTAGGGGTCAGTGCAGGAGGGAATATCAAAATTCACGGCTTAAAAAATGGCTATACGAAACCTGAACAGTTTATACAGAGCTTTGATTGGACGAATGGTTGTATTGCGATCACCAATACTGAAATGGATGAATTAATCACATTGGTGAAAATAGGTACCCCAATTTATATACGCTGGTAATAAAGAGAGCCGGAATGTGGCGGTTTTAGGCGGCCGCATTTAATTCATCAATGACGGTGACATGTATCGCATCTTTTAAGGGGGGCAATGGCAACACCATGTTGATTTTTGGGGGTTGGAGCATAAACCGTTAGTGATGAAGCCATTGCAAATTTAATCTAAATCATAGAGAAGCTAGCGTCGTAATTGACACAATTCAACCAACATAGCCAAAGTAAGCTTTTCTTGTTCGCTGCTACTTTTGTTCAGTTGAGCTAGGTAAAATTTAGCCAATGGGCGAGCTTTGTTGTTCGCCTGAGGTGTGTGCTTATTCATACAGTACCTGCCAATTTTGTGTAGGATTTAAGACCGTCATGGGAGCATCAATGTCCGTTGACTTGTATTTATTATGCTCTTTATAGGGAATGTAAAAAGAGAGTAATTGAATAAAGACTTGTTCCGGTTATCAGTTTATTGACGTCAATAAGGCGTATTTTCGTGACTTAGGGTAATATGCGGAACTGATTTTCCTGTTTTAGGTGGGTGTTTTGGAAGGTTCAAACCTGTTTCGTTACTACTTACGCTTGGTGAGTTATCCTGTCAATGAGGAATGTAAAGTGGTGTTGGCGGATGTTGCCGAGCAACTATTTACCAGTCCTAGGCATGCCAGAACCTTGTTAAAACAGATGACGGAGTTTGGTTGGGTACGCTGGCTGCCGAAAGCGGGACGCAATCAACGTTCCGTGCTCGTTCGTGTATCAGACGTTGACGTAGTAAAAAAACAGATTGCTAAGCGGTGGATGGTGGATGGGAAATACGAAAAAGCGCTAGACTTTTTGGACCGTGATCAGGTGTTATTTGGTTCTTTGTTGCAGCAATTATCCGGTGCCTCTTTCAAAGAAGGGCGGGTGAATGTTCAACTCACCTACGACCGTCCTTTTAAACGGTTGTTGCCCCATTACTCGCATCGAAATAGTGAACGGTTTTTGATCCGCCAGCTTTATTCTTGTTTGGTGTCAATGGATCATGCTGGAGATGTACAACCCGATCTTGCGCATTATTGGGAGAGCGATCCAGGCTATCAAACCTGGACGTTTTATCTCAGACCTTCTTTGTATTTTGACAATGGTGAGGAGATCACGGCAAGCGGTGTCGCTAAATTAGTGCGTCATTTAGCAAAACGCCCACACTATCGACATGAGTTGGACCACTTGCTGTCTGTTGAAGCCGTTCATGGACTCAAAATTGTTGTGACGTTATCTCGACCAGATCGGGGTTTTAGCGCGTTATTAAGTGATCTCAAATATTCCATTCAACCTTCAGAGCAGCTCAATGATGCATGGGTTCTTGAGAATCAAGTGACAGGCTCTGGTATTTTTGAACTAAAAGAGCACACCGAACACAAAATGGTTCTCGTTGCTAATGAGCGTTACTATTCAGCTCGCGCGCTCACCGATGAAGTGACAATTTGGCTGTTAAATAAAGCGGCGTCACACACTAAATCATCCGCCTGTGAGCATGCAATAACCTCAGAAAAAGTTCTAGATGCGAACGATAGCAACCTTGGTAATGACGGACCTTTGATCGATGTCCATAGCAATTCATTATTGGATAACGCCGTCCCCGATATGGTTTCGTTGCGCCCAGATAAAAGGGTCGCGTCATACCAAGAGTCACAAATACGCATCGAAGACGGTTGTCTGTTTATTCTGTTTAACCGACGAAAGAACCAAGCTCAATTAAACGCTGAACAAAGAAAATGGCTCAGTGAGTGTTTGAATGGCGATGTTATTTGGCAGGACTTAAGTGAAAATAACGTGACATTTGGTGCTCAAGTCGCGAAGAATTTTTTCCCATTTTGGCATCCAGTTCAACGATTGAACGCCAGTCCTGTTTCATTACCTGATTCATTATCGATTGTCGTTTATGATCATCCGGGGTTGGTGCGATGCAGCAAAGCGATCCAACGATTACTCGCGAATCTTGACGTGACAGCATCTGTGACGGTGATGCCTCACGAGGCGTTTTTGTCACAAGCGACAGCCAAAGCGTTCGATTATGATTTGATTTTGAGTAACGTTAACCTAGATGACAATCGCCATGTATCCGCTCTTTTAGCTTTTACGAGTGATCCTGTCATACAGGCGGCAATGGATGATGAGTCAACGTTATGGTTACGAGATCAAATAAAAGCGATACGGGAAAGGATAGAAGCCAAAGACTACCTTGATTATCTTGAACCTATTTGTTCCGCATTAATTTATGAGGGACTTGTGAGCCCAATGTTCCACCATAGGCAAACATTGAGCTTTCATGACGTAATCAAAGGTGTCGCAATGACCACGTGGGGGTGGCCTCAGTTACGAGAAGTTTGGTCGGACGACTAAATGATAGGATCATCGTTTTTTTCGAGACGCTGAGTAATCACCTTTTGGTTTGCTGTTGTCGTTTCTAAAGCATCAGCCGTTTTCTGAATGGCACTCGCCATTTTAGAAACATTGCGAGTTGCCAATAAAATGGTGCCTTGCATTGGTCGTAAGATAAACCAGTAAGCCGCAATCAGTGCCAGTACGATCGCAATGACGACAACACCAAGTAGCAGCAAGACATTGAATCTAACGTCATAAACAAATGCTGCAGTACTGTTGGCTATGGAGTTTTGTGATTGTTCTAGGGCTCCGGGCAGAGCGACCAATGATTCTTTCGACATCTCTGTCAATTCGTTGATATTCTCAATAGTATCAACAAGTACCTGTTTTTGTTCTTCATTTAGGCTTTCATTGTTAGAAAGAAGCGTCAAGGAAACGGCAAGATTATTGATAGCCTCACTTGATTGGCTTATTGAACTCTCAATTCCTTTTAGATCCAGCATCATTGTAAAATTAACAAGGGGCTGCTCTGATGACGTTTCCGTTTTTTCTTCGCTGCTAGCGACAGCGCGAGTAGAGAAAATCAAGGGCAGCAGTAGGCTAAATAGAAATAGTTTGAATAATGGCTTCAACATAATTAATCCTAGAAAAAGAGCGTTAACGCAGCTTAAGTTAGACCAATTCGTTTAATGTTACCAATTATCCTTTTGTATCGTATGGTGGCTTAGTATTGATTTGATTACTGATTTCGCCATTTACTAAAAGAAACAAGTGCGATTCCGCTCAAAATAAAGAGCGTTGCAATGCACGAGTAAAGTGAGAGCTGTTCGTCGATAAAAATGATACCCAGTGCTAGGGCGATTATTGGCACCGTAAGCTGCAGTAAGGAGGCTTGTAATAAGTCTATTTTTGGTAGTAATTGATACCATAAGTAATATCCAATGGCTGAAGCGCCTACACCTGAGAGAAGTGCGAAACCAACGCCCGTTTTGGACAGATAGAACGAGTCGATTGATACCATTGCGACAATCAAATATACCAATACCATCATCGTCGCACCGTACATAAAACCTTGTTTGGTAGCAACAATAGGCACAGATGCATGTTTTCCAAGTAGGGTGAAGATCGCCCAACTTAAACCAGACAAACCCATTAATATCGCGGCACCGATATCGGGTTGGTGACTTGATGGCTGGAGCAGTACGACAAAACCGACTAAAGAGACCGATATCCCTACCCATTCCAATAGATTAATAGCGTGACCGCTTAACCGATGGTAAGCAATCAACGCCAGTTGTACGGTACCAAAAAGAATTAACGCCCCGGTGCCGGTATCTAGCTGATGATATGCCAGAGAAAACAATAACGCATAACTAAAAAGGGAGGCTCCAAGGCTTGCAGAGTGCTTCCGGGTTAGTGTCTCTTTTTTATGAGCAGTACCTTGTTTAAAAAACATGGCGTAAAGAAGAACTAAAGTCACGGCACCACTTAAGAGGCGAAGCAGGGTAAAACTCATTGGATCAATAGCTTGGTAACCGAGTGCATAACGCGCAAACAATGAATTGAGTGCAAATGCTGTCATAGTCGTGGTGGCAAGTAGATAATTTGATGTCATGGTTGATGAACAATAAGAGGCGTTACTGAGATAGTAACGTGTTCTCAATGTGAGTGAAACGGAGCATCTTTTATATGTTATAGCGAGAGAGGCTATGACGCTAAAGATCGCAGTTGTCGTTGAAGTCGTTTCATTCGCGCTGAGTTCAATTTGGCTAGAGAATGGCTTATATGATTAAATTCTTTTCAATCATAAGGACTTATCGTTAGCCTAAGGTTGCCAGTGTCGTTTTTAGGTGACCGTCTAACTGGAGCAGCTCAGTTTGTGAGGCAAAAGCCGGAACACGATATTGAGTATTGCAGTGACTTAAATCGAGTAGCCGTGTTTACACGCTGGTGTTTGCGCCTTGGGCATGGTTCACTTGTTTATTGCGCCAGTCTCTTTCTTTGACTAGCATGGATTGCAATTTGTTTACATTTTATTAGTATGTAATCAATGGATATGACAATAGTTAAGCAGTAGGTACTATTAAATGGATTTTAAAATAGCAGAATATTCTGATTATAAACGTATCGCCCAACTCCACGCAGAGAGTTGGCAGACAAATTATCAAGGTATGATGAGACAATCTTATCTTGATGAGCAAGTTCTAGACGATAAGCTACTGATTTGGCAAGCTCGTTTGCTAAATCCTCCTTTTAGTCAGCATGTGATCATTGCTGAGGAGGCGGGTGAATTACTAGGATTTGTCTGCTTGTTTGGAAATCACAGTGCTGAGTTTGGAACCATTATCGATAACTTGCACGTATCGACAATCGCGCAAAGGCAAGGCGTCGGGCATACACTACTTGGCCAAGCGATGGGGTGGGCAGAAAAATATTACCCAGATAACGGCGTGTTCCTAGAAGTGCTCGCTGAAAATGATGATGCGATTAAGTTTTATGAGCTTGTCGGTGGGAAGCGCGCAGAAAGTCGACGAGGAGATTCTCCGTGCGGTAAAAAGGTCGATGAATTTGTTTATACGTGGCCAACCCCTCATGATTTACTAACAGCGTCTGGAGCACATTAGTTGTAATCAGTTTTCAATGAATTTTAATGATTGATTGGTGACGTTGTCACTTGCTAATCTGGTGTCACTAATACATATAAAAACACGCACAAAAAAGGAGTAGCCAAAGGCTGCTCCTTTTTTGTGCGTGTTAGTTAAGACTCATCATTATTTTTGACGGACTTTCATATTGAGAGACATGAGCATCTCTAATTCTTCATCGTTTAGTAGGCTACGACTTCGTTTTTCGCCGGTCATAGTGTCAAGGAAGCGCTTGAGCTCGAGTAGCTGACCATTGTCCAAACAGTGCATGGCGTGAGTAATTTCTTTTTCTAACCTTCGTTCGACCATGTTCAGCTCCGTAAAAAGGCGGGGGGTATCTTTAAACTAGTTCAATCTTGCGCAATAGCAAGGATTTATTACGTAACAAGTCACATATACTATCTGTTGCTCAACATAAGCAAAAGCTCGAGTCTGAGCTTTATACCAGAAAGCGATGATTATCGTTTTTGTCCGACTAGCAAAAACTATAACAGCCAGTTACCTACGAAAATAGATCTATCAAGTAACATTTTTGAAACAAGGTTTCGTAATGTTACAGATAACCAGTTCGTGATCTCAATCACTGAATATATTATTGATGACAAAAAGTTCCCCCAAATTGTATTAAAAAATATTCTTTAAGCTAAAGGTATATTTATTTATATATAAAGCATT
>NZ_JBFROV010000048.1:0-48214 GCF_041471725.1 Vibrio sp. 10N.261.51.F12
GAGTCCCGTCCACTCCGCCACTTATACTAAGCCCTAGTCGAAAGACTAGGGCTTTTTTACATCTTCAAATATCACCTGAAAATCCTCCGGACTCTTTCGCGTCTCTTACGTACGATTTTAACCACTTATTATTTTTTGATGTCATGATTATTACTGCATCCTATAAGTAAATTAAGCCGGGAAAACATATTTTTCTTCGTAAATTTAATCTGCTTCATATTATTCTAAAATAATGAATATCGATCTTCGTCACCTGAGTTATGATACGAAAACATGTTAGGTATCCTATTCTGTAAAATTTGAGTGATAATATGAAGCTAAAAACGCAGACTTATTTATTGTCGGCAATTATCTTAAGTGCGATGATTGTAGTGACGGTAACAGGCTTGTGGGCGCTACGATTAGCGAGTGACAATGATAATAAAGCTCGTGTAACCGAGTTATTTACTAGTGCTTATTCAACGGTTGTTCAGCTTGAAATTCTGGCTGATGAGGGGGTTATAAGCGTTGATGACGCCAAGATGATTGCGACAAGAGTACTGAGAAACAATATCTATAAAGATAATGAATATGTTTATGTAGCGGATGAACACATGAAATTTATTGCGGCTCCTCTTGACCCACAATTACATGGAACTAGTTTCCACGATTTTACTGACAGTAGTGGGAATAGTGTCGGCAATATCATCATGACTGCCTTAGGGGGGCGTCAGGGCCATCTGGTTGAATATGAGTGGTCTCAGAAGCTTCCTGATGGCAGTGTTGAAAGTAAACTCTCTATTGCCGAGCGGACACCTAAGTGGCAATGGGTTGTCGGTACTGGAATTGGTTTCAATGAGGTCAATCAGCGCTTCTGGTCAACGGCACAGTGGCAATTAGGGTTATGTGCTTTCATATTGCTGGGGATATTTTCAATTCTTTGGATCTCTTTGCGAAGAATTATGTCGATTCTCGGCGGAGAGCCATCAGACGTATTACGTTCTGTGCAAAGTGTGGCGTCTGGAAGCATAGAAACGACGTTCTCCCAACAAGCAGTAAAGGGCAGTATTTATCACTCGATTCAGCAAATGAATTTCTCTTTGGCTGCGCTGTTATCGAGTATTGAAAAAGTGACGTATTCGATACGAAATCAGCTGACTGAAACTGATAAGCGTGCGTCTTCTATTGCAAATCTTACTCAGACTCAGCAGCAAAGCACTGAAATGATCGCAACAGCAATGACGGAGATGGCTTCATCAGCGAGTCATGTAGCTTTATCAGCCACTGATACAGCGTTGAGTACGGATGAAGCAGACAGGCAAAGCCAGCACGTAAACCAACTTATATCTTCAGCAGTATCTAATATTGAGGGATTGGCTTATCAACTCGAAGGGGCGAATACTGCGGTCTCAGATCTTGATCGTGACGTTCACAATATTGCACGCGTATTGGATGTAATCGGTGATATTGCAGAACAAACAAATCTGCTGGCTCTCAATGCGGCTATTGAGGCCGCTCGAGCAGGTGAGCAAGGACGAGGGTTTGCTGTTGTTGCTGATGAGGTGAGAAACTTAGCTGGACGCACTCAGACCAGTACGAAAGAGATTCAAGACATGATTGCTAACTTACAATCGGGTTCAATAAATGCAATCCAAAGTATTCAAAGTTGTACTGAAGCCAGTAAAGCAACGGTAGTTGAGTCCCAAGCGGCATCATTAGCACTTAAAGAGGTCGTTGTGAGTCTAGAGAAGATTACCGAAATGAGTCATCAAATTGCTACGGCAGCCGCTGAGCAGACGGAAGTGAGTGATGATATTTCTCATCGTATTAATTTTATTGAGCAAAGTGGAGGTGAACTCGGTGCCGTAGTCGAGCAGACTTGTCGTGCGACGCGCTCATTAGGGGAGCTTTCTGAAGAGCTTAATGAAAAAATGAAGCAATTTAATGTCAAACGTGCCTAATAATATTTCATCAATTACCAAAATAAGTGACTAATCGTCACTAAAAAACGGAAGTTTTATCGAACCTAACCATATAATGCTAAGGCCCTGTGCGCCCACAGGGCTTAATTTTAGGCGCTAAATGAGCAAAAACAGAACGCTAAGTATAGAAAATCAACAAACGATATTTTTTTTGCAATTTAGTGTTGACGTAAAGACCGAAAAGCCGTTTAATACACCTCGTTGCCCGGATAGCTCAGTCGGTAGAGCAGAGGATTGAAAATCCTCGTGTCGGTGGTTCGATTCCGCCTCCGGGCACCACGATTTAAATGTTGGTGCTTTATTTAAAGCGACAACAAGTAAAGAAAAGTGCGCCGACTTAGCTCAGTAGGTAGAGCAACTGACTTGTAATCAGTAGGTCACCAGTTCGACTCCGGTAGTCGGCACCATTCTTTACAAGGTAATATAGTAATTCCCCTTTAGTTCAGTTGGTAGAACGGCGGACTGTTAATCCGTATGTCGCAAGTTCAAGTCTTGCAAGGGGAGCCACTTTTAAAAAATAAGCATTGCTTGTTTTTATGTGCCGACTTAGCTCAGTAGGTAGAGCAACTGACTTGTAATCAGTAGGTCACCAGTTCGACTCCGGTAGTCGGCACCACTCTTTACTCGAGTATAACTAGTAATTCCCCTTTAGTTCAGTTGGTAGAACGGCGGACTGTTAATCCGTATGTCGCAAGTTCAAGTCTTGCAAGGGGAGCCACTTCTAAAAAGGCCTCATCGAAAGATGAGGCCTTTTTGCATTTCAAATAAATTGTTTTATGTTTGCTTTAACTCATGTCGATTTTTATGTCGGATAATGCGTTTGTCGATTCATAATTTTGATTGTTTAGCTTCAGCATTAAACGAAGGTTATTTGCAGAATCAGCATTGTGGATGGCATCTTCATAATTGATCTTGTCATTCGAAACGAGTTCAAATAGTGCCTGGTCGAAGGTTTGCATCCCTATCTCCCTTGATTTGGACATGGCGGCTTTTATTTCACCGAGTTCCCCCTTCCGTATCAGTTCCGAGATTCTGGGGCTATTGAGTAAAACCTCAAAAACGCCATGTCTGCCTCGACCGTTTTTATCTCGAATTAATTGCTGACCAAGGATACCTTTTAAATTTGAAGAAAGATCGAATAGGAGTTGCTCCCTTTGGTCTTTTGGTACTAGATGAATAATACGTTCAATGGCTTGGCTGGCATTATTCGCGTGCAGTGTTGCCATACAAAGGTGGCCTGTTTCAGCGAAGGCCACTGCATACTCCATGGCTTCTCTGGTACGAATCTCACCAATGAGTATCATGTCTGGGGCTTGTCGAAGTGAATTCTTTAGTGCAGCGCCATAACTTTCGGTATCGAGACCAACTTCGCGTTGAGTGATAATACATTTTTGATGTTCATGAACGAATTCAATAGGGTCTTCAACGGTGAGGATATGACCCGTTCTGTGCTGGTTTCGGTATCCCGTCATAGCAGCCATTGTTGTTGACTTGCCTGAGCCTGTGGCACCAACAATGAGTACGAGCCCGCGTTTTGCGATAGAAAGCGTCTGCAACGCATCAGGAAGCGCCAAGTCTTCAAAGCTAGGTATATTGGTTTCGATTCTTCTTATTACAGCACCAGGGAGCTCTCTTTGGAAAAATGCACTGACTCGAAAGCGTCCACTTGGCAAAATAATGGCGAAGTTTGCTTCTTTGGTTCGAGAGTAATCATTGTACTTGTCATTACTCATCATTGAATTAATCAACAATGACACGTCTTGTTCACTCAAGGGGTCACTCGTTGCTTTTAACTCGCCATCGACTCGATAGAGAACAGGCGCTCCGACCGTGATATAAAGATCGGATGCTTTAAATGCCCACATCTCATCGAGGATAATATTGATACTTTTCATGCTAATAGCTGTCCTATTGAAACATGGAGCCGTGCTGAGGTACTTTTTTATTCACTTCTTCCAACTGAACCACGCCTTGGGATAGTAATTGCTTGGAATGTTGTTCCATTGTTTGCATGCCATGTGCCGCACCTGTTTGTATCATGGAATACATTTGCGCGACTTTATCCTCTCTGATCAGGTTTCTAATCGCGGGTGTCATAATCATCATTTCATGACAAGCTACACGTCCCCCCTCTGTTCGCTTTAATAGTTGCTGGGCGATAACCGCCCGCAGTGACTCTGATAACATAGAGCGCACCATGTCTTTATCGCCAGCAGGAAAGACGTCAATGATTCGGTCTATACTTTTTGCTGCAGAGCTTGTGTGTAACGTACCAAAGACTAGATGCCCAGTTTCAGCCGCTGTGAGCGCAAGGCTAATCGTTTCTTGATCACGAAGTTCTCCAACTAAAATAATGTCAGGATCCTCACGAAGTGCTGAGCGAAGTGCATTCTGGAAACTATGCGTATCCCTATGAACTTCTCGTTGGCTAACTAAACATTTTTTATTGTTATGAACAAACTCTATGGGGTCTTCTATCGTCAAGATATGTTTGTTTTGATGTTGGTTTATATAATTAACGATTGCAGCAAGTGTTGTCGATTTGCCTGAGCCTGTCGGGCCGGTAATAAGAACGAGTCCTCGATCTAAATTGGCAATATCTGTAAATATATCTGGCGCTTCAAGTTGATCCAAAGAAGGCACCTTCATTGGTATGGAGCGAAATACGGCGGAACACCCGCGTGACTGTTTGAAAGCGTTGATTCGGAAGCGACCGAGATTAGGGAGCTCAAATGAGAAATCGATCTCGAGTCGAGATTCATACTCATTTCTTTGCTTGTCATTCATGATATCAAAGATTAACTTGTGTACTTCTGAGTGGCTGAGAGCAGGAATCCCCAGCTTTCTTACTTCGCCATCAATGCGTACCATAGGTGACACGCCAGCAGAAAGGTGTAGATCTGACGCGTTATGCTTTACACTGAAGTCTAGTAACTCGGTGATATCCATTCAATTTCCTTATGATTTGTAAGCTATGACAAGTATTCAACAAAATATAAAACGAATAACCTCTGAAATTACCCAAGTAGAGCAAGAATGCGGGAGACCGCAAGGAGACGTGCAATTGCTTGCGGTAAGCAAAACAAAACCTGTGAGTGCTATTCTCGATGCTGCATCTTTTGGACAAAAACAGTTCGGCGAAAACTATGTACAGGAAGGTGTATCTAAGGTGACCTTTTTTAAGGAGTCTCACCCAGAATTAGATCTTGAATGGCATTTTATTGGTCCGATTCAGTCCAATAAGACGCGTCTTGTCGCCGAACACTTTGATTGGGTCCACACCATTGATCGAGCTAAAACTGCACAGCGCTTAAACGATCAAAGGCCACAAGAGAAGTGTCCACTTCAAGTATTGATTCAGGTTAATATTAGTGAGGAAGACACGAAATCTGGCATTCAAAGTGAACAAGTGTTTGAGTTGGCTAAATTAATCGCATCGTTACCTAATCTGACTTTGCGAGGTGTCATGTCCATTCCTGCCAATGTTGCGGGCTATGATGCTCAACTTCGTGCTTTTACTGCTTTGCGAGACATCAATAAACAGCTCGCGATTCAATATCCAGGCATTGATACACTTTCAATGGGGATGAGTGGTGATATGAAAGCAGCGATAGAGGCTGGAAGTACCATGGTTCGTATCGGAACTGCCATTTTTGGTGCGCGAGATTACGGAACTCAGTAACTAATTTTAGAGGTTGCGTATAGCGCCCTCGGTTTTGGGAAGTGTTTAATGGAACAAAGAAAAATTGCTTTTATTGGCGCAGGGAATATGACTCGGTCAATTATTGCTGGACTTGTCGCCAGTGGCTACGAGCCTAATGATATTGTTGCGACAAACCCTAGCGAAGGGAAGCGTGTAGCGTTAACCAATGATTACGGTGTTAACACAACGGATAATAACATTGAAGCGGCAGCTTGGGCTGATGTTGTGGTTCTTGCGGTAAAACCTCAATTGATGACAACCGTTGCGAGTGGTTTAGCGGGCGTTGACCTGAGTGATAAGTTACTTGTATCGATAGCAGCCGGTATCTCAGTTCAGAGACTCGATGAGATGTTCAATACTGAGCTTAATCTTGTTCGTGTGATGCCAAACACCCCTTCGCTAATTGGTGAGGGAATGAGTGGCCTTTATGCTGAAGATAAAGTATTGGTTAAAGATAAGCAGTTTGCTACCGAGTTGATGGAAGCGGTTGGCAAGGTGTGTTGGGTATCGAGTGAGTCGGGCATTAATGATGTCATCGCGGCGGCAGGCAGCGCTCCAGCGTATTTCTTTTTATTTATGGAAGCAATGCAACAAGAAGCCGTGCGAAATGGAATGGATGAGGCCACAGCAAGGTTATTGGTTCAGCAAACGGCGTATGGTGCTGCAAAAATGGTATGTTGTAATCCAGAGGTTGACCTTGCTACATTAAGGCAGCAAGTGACGTCGAAGGGTGGAACTACTGCTGAAGCAATACGTACGTTTGAAGAGCAAGGTCTTCGCGATACGGTTTCTCAAGCCATGCAAGCCGCTATTTCTAGAGCGGAAGCAATGGAAAAACAGTTTTAATTTACCTATAAAATCGTAAAGGTTATTTATGAACGCAATGAGTTTTTTGGTGTCGACATTGTTCGATCTCTACATCATGGTTGTACTGCTGCGCATTTGGCTTCAGGCTTCGCGTGCGGATTTCTATAATCCATTCTCCCAGTTTATTATTAAAGCTACACAACCGGTGGTTGCACCTCTTCGCCGTGTGATTCCATCGATTGGTAGCCTAGATATGGCCACCTTACTATTTGCTTATGTACTGTGTGTTGGTAAATACGTGGCGTTAGTATTGATTGCAGCAGGCGCTAATTTTAGTTTTAGCCCTGACTTTTTCTTCTTAGGGTTACTGTCCTTATTGAAAGCCGCGGGAGGTTTACTTTTCTGGGTGCTATTGATCCGTGCAATTCTTAGCTGGGTCAGCCAAGGAAGAAGCCCGATTGAATTTGTATTCCACCAACTAACAGAGCCAATGCTTGCTCCAATCCGTCGTATTTTACCTGCTATGGGTGGTTTCGACTTGAGCGTATTAGTGCTGTTTATTGTTTTACAATTTGCCAATTTCTTGATGGGCGATTTTGTAGGGCCACTTTGGTATAAACTGTAGTGACTGCAGTCGCTTGGGATGGTGACGACCTGTTATTACATGTCTACATTCAACCTAAAGCCAGTCGTGATAAGCTCATCGGCCAACATGGTGATGAGTTCAAAATTGCGATTACTGCACCACCAGTCGATGGTAAAGCCAACGCGCATCTGATTAAGTACCTAGCAAAGCAGTGTAAGGTTGCTAAAGGGCTTGTGCAGATCGAAAAGGGTGAATTAGGACGGCATAAGCAGATCAGAATTATCTCACCGACGCTAATGCCAAATGAATTTCAAGCCCTCTTATGAGGGCTTTTTTATAGGGAAATTGTGATGAAAAATACGATATGGTTACTGTTTTTAATGATGGTTACAGGCGTCAGCCACGCAGGACAATTCAAGACTATCAAAGATGCAGAGGTGCATTATGTGGTGTTTAACTCAACGTTTATGACACCTCAAATTGCCCGTAGTTATGGTTTAAAGCGCAATGAATCCATTGCGACGGTTAATATCAGTGTATTAGACCGTTCGAGTGTCGGAAAACCAGCCATGCCAGCGGGCATTAAGGGCAATGCAAAGAATTTAATTGGGCAAATAAAAACACTCGACTTTAAAGAAATAAAAGAGGGAGATGCTATATACTACCTCGCCCAATTTTCAATAACGAATGAAGAGCGTTATCAGTTCACTATCGATGTAGATGCCGGAATGAAAGGTCGCGGCCCGATCTCATTCACTCAACAGCTTTACACTGAAAAGTAGTGATGTACACAGCGGATGAGCAATATGAGAGCAACGATATGAGTAAAAAAATAGTATTGGCGACAGGCAATCAAGGCAAAGTAAAAGAAATGGCAGATCTGCTGTCTGACTTTGGTTTTGATGTGCATGCACAAAGCGAATTTAATGTGTCAGAGGTCGCCGAAACTGGTACGACATTTATTGAAAACGCCATCATTAAAGCTCGACATGCCGCGAAAGAAACAGGTTTAGCTGCCATTGCGGATGATTCAGGGCTAGAGGTGGATTACCTTAATGGCGCCCCCGGTATTTATTCGGCTCGCTATTCAGGGGAAGGCGCAACAGACGCAACTAACATTGATAAGGTACTTGCCTTACTTGCTGATGTGCCGGAAGCTCAGCGCACGGCTCGATTCCACTGTGTGCTTGTCTTAATGCGTCATGCTGATGATCCCACCCCCATTGTTTGCCATGGTCAGTGGGAAGGACGAATTTTACCGGAACGAGCGGGAAGTCAAGGTTTTGGTTATGACCCTATCTTTTTTGTACCGGAAGATAACTGTGCATCAGCGGAGCTTGCCCCAGCGCGTAAGAAGCAGCTGTCACATCGTGGAAAAGCACTGAAAGAATTGTTCTCCATGATTCAGTCTAAAGGCCTATAAGCATGTTAATCCCACCACCACTTAGTCTTTATATTCATATTCCTTGGTGCGTACAAAAATGCCCGTATTGTGATTTCAATTCTCATGCATTAAAGGGAGGAATACCGCAACACGAGTATATTACGGCGCTGATCGAAGACTTAGATGCTGATATAGCCAAATATCAGCTAGAAACGGATACACGTCCGTTGCACTCTATTTTTATTGGTGGTGGTACGCCAAGCTTGATCGAACCTCAATATATAGCCACGTTGTTACAGCAGATTCAGCATCGTGTGCGATTCAGTGATGATATCGAAATTACGATGGAGGCAAACCCAGGTACGATTGAAGCGGCGCGTTTTGCTGAATATCGTCTTGCTGGTGTTACCCGGATATCGGTGGGCGTTCAGAGTTTTCAGCAAGAAAAATTAACACGCCTAGGGCGTATTCATGGTGCGAAAGAAGCGATCACTGCGGCCAAGCTTGCCCATGAGATTGGGCTTAATAGTTTTAACCTTGATCTTATGCATGGGTTACCGGATCAAACCGTCGATGATGCATTGCAAGATTTACAACAAGCGATTGATCTAGCGCCGCCGCATTTGTCTTGGTATCAGCTGACCATCGAACCTAATACCTTGTTTTATTCCAAGCCTCCGGTTCTACCTGATGATGATGCACTATGGGATATCTTTGAAAAAGGGCACCAGATGTTGGCCGCTGAAGGGTATGAGCAGTATGAGATTTCTGGATACAGTAAGCGAGGCTTCCAATGCCAACATAACCTAAACTATTGGCGTTTTGGTGACTATCTAGGGATTGGGTGTGGTGCGCACGGCAAACTCAGTTTTTCAGATGGTAAGATTATTCGGACAACCAAAGTAAAACACCCTAAAGGTTATTTAAACTTGTTGAAGCCTTACCTCGACTTGGAATCGAGTGTCGAAGAAAGTGACAGGCCATTTGAATTCTTTATGAATCGCTTTCGATTATTAGAGTCTTGTCCCAAGCATGAGTTTACGGAAAGAACGGGGCTTGATCTGAGTGCGATTCAAAAACCAATTAAAGAAGCACTTGAGCGTAAGTTTATTCTTGATGAAGGGGATAGCTGGCGACTGACTGAAAAAGGAAAGTTGTTTTTAAATGATTTACTGGAAATTTTTGAAATCTAGCGGTCGTATCGTCTAATGCATCAATTAAGTCAGCGGTATCGCTGACTTAATTGTTTTCGTATTGACTGGTGCATTTATACCGCAGGGCATGGAGTCATCAATTAGAAAATTGAGCGTCCAATCCGTGTTGATAGCATTTCTAACACTCGAGTGCCCACCAATGAGTTACCCGATGAATCCAACTCAGGCGACCAAACGGCTATGGTCATTTCCCCAGGTACGACAGCCACGATACCGCCGCCAACCCCCGACTTACCAGGCATTCCTACCCTGTAAGCAAACTCACCAGCACCGTCATACAAACCACACGTTGCCAGTAATGCATTGAGTTGTTTTGTTTGCGTTGGAGTCACAATGTGCTTTTTAGTGTGTACGGATTGACCCTTGTTGGCTAGGTAGCTAAAGGTTTTCGCTAAATCGACGCAGCTCATTTTCAATGCGCACGCATGAAAATAGTTGTTCAGAACAGGAATCACTTCGTTTTCAAAGTTACCAAATGAGCGCATTAGGTAGGCAATCGCTGCATTGCGGTCGCTGTGCATCATCTCAGACGCCGCTACGACCTTGTCGTAGACGATGTGATTATCTCCCGATAGCAACCTTACAAATTCCAGCATACGTTGCTTAGGCGCAGACAGGCGGCTTTGTAGCAAATCTGCTACGACAATTGCGCCGGCATTGATAAACGGATTGCGGGGAATGCCATGTTCCATCTCAAGTTGAATCAGCGAGTTAAAAGCTTGTCCTGATGGTTCTTTACCTACTCGCTGCCAAATTTCTTCAGGCTTATACAGCATCATCGCAAGCGTCAGGCTCAAGGCTTTCGAAATCGATTGTACTGAGAAGGCTTCTTCGGCATCGCCAGCCTTGATGATTTCGCCGTCATTCGTGCAGATGGCAATACCAATCTTGTCATTTGGTACTCGAGCGAGGGCAGGGATGTAATCGGCAACCTTGCCCTGGCCAATCAATGGTCGGACTTCGCTAACGATCTGAGACAATATTTGCAAGGTTGGTTTCATACGCACCTATGGGATAAACACTAGAGCCAAAAAAGCCAACATAATGTTGGCTTTCGAAATCGTTGAGAACTTACTTGGTACGGCGGTACTTGATGTCCCAAACTCCGTGACCTAAACGGTGCCCACGAGCCTCAAATTTGGTGAGGGGTCTGTCTTCTGGTCTCGGTATGAAATCACCATCTGTCGCTATATTGGCATAACCAGGTGCTTGATTCATGATTTCAATCATGTGTTCACCGTAGTTTTCCCAATCAGTTGCCATATGGAAGATACCCTCTTCGAGCTTCAACTTCTGACGCACCATTTCCGCAAAATCGAGTTGTACGATACGACGCTTATGGTGACGTTTTTTATGCCAAGGGTCAGGGAAGAACAGCTGCAGCGTAGTCAAACTGCTGTCTGGAATCATGTTTGCAAATACTTCAACGGCATCGTGACACATCACGCGTAAGTTTGTGACTTCTGCATCTCTTGCAGACGAAAGGCACGCGCCCACACCCGGACTGTGTACTTCGATACCAAAAAAGTTTTTCTCTGGGGCATTTTTTGCCATCTCAACGAGTGAGGCACCCATACCAAATCCAATCTCTAATACTACGGGATTGTCATTGCCAAAAACTTGATTCCAATCGAGAAAAGTGTCTTGGTAATCAATACCCATCGTTGGCCAGCATGCTTCCATCGCGGCTTCTTGCCCTTTAGTTAGGCGTCCTTCGCGACGAACAAAACTACGTATCTTGCGTACTAGCTTGCCATCTTCGGTGTATTCATTTGTTGTCACTTCACTCATTGGTCTGCCTGTTCAATCAATAATCAGAGCGGGAATTATCCAAAGAATTTGCCAAGGTGCAAGCGTTATTATTCATGAAATTCCCAGTGTTTTACTTCTTTCGATAAGTGTGGTGCAATTTCGCCCAAATTATAAGTAAAAAGAGAAGAAATGTGACGCCTTTTGCAAGCTCAATTCTAACCTGGTATGAAAAGTACGGGCGTAAAACATTACCATGGCAACAAAACAAAACCGCTTATAAGGTTTGGTTGTCGGAGATTATGCTGCAACAAACCCAAGTAACGACGGTTATTCCATACTTTGAACGCTTCTTAGATCACTTCCCGACAGTGGGTGATCTTGCCCAGGCCTCACAAGATGAGGTTCTGCATCTTTGGACTGGCCTTGGGTATTACGCGAGAGCACGCAATTTACACAAAGCGGCTCAAATCGTGATGAGTGAACATGGTGGGGAGTTTCCTCAAACATTAGAGGCGATGAATGCCCTGCCTGGTGTTGGTCGGTCGACGGCTGCAGCGATATTGTCATCGGTATATAAAATGCCTCATGCAATTTTGGACGGTAACGTAAAGCGAACGTTGGCACGAAGTTTTGCGATAGAAGGTTGGCCTGGTCAAAAGAAAGTGGAAAACAAGCTTTGGGAGATTGCAGACACACATACGCCAACTACTGATACGGATAAATACAATCAAGCCATGATGGATATGGGGGCGCTCGTGTGCACACGTAGCCGCCCAAAATGTACGTTATGCCCAATCTCAACATTATGCGTGGCGAATAAACAAGACAAGCAACTGGACTACCCCGGAAAAAAACCTAAAAAAATTAAACCCGAAAAAGAAACATGGTTTGTTATTCTGAAGCACAACGATGAAGTGTGGTTGGCTCAACGCCCACAAACAGGGATTTGGGGTGGGCTCTTTTGCTTCCCAGAAAGTCCTGTGGCGAATATTACAGAGACATTGGATCATTTAAAGATCAACGAAGAATGGATTCAGTCTTTAGAAACGGATATTGCATTTCGACATACATTTAGCCATTACCACCTAGATATTACCCCGATCATCGTGACGCTTAATCAGCTTCCAACAATGATAATGGAACAGTCTCAAGGTCTTTGGTATAACATGTCTAATCCAGAGAAGGTTGGCTTGGCTGCACCTGTAAAACAGCTAATTCTTGCCTTACAACGAATTTAATAAGGATAACAATATGAGCCGTATGGTTTTTTGTGCCCGACTACAAAAAGAAGCCGAAGGGTTAGACTTTCAACTTTACCCTGGCGAACTCGGAAAGCGTATCTTTGACAATGTGTCGAAAGAAGCGTGGGCGCAGTGGCAATCAAAGCAGACTATGTTGATCAATGAAAAAAAACTCAACATGATGGATCCGGAACATCGTAAGCTACTTGAAACAGAGATGGTCAACTTCCTGTTCGAAGGAAAAGACGTTGTTATTGATGGGTATACGCCCCCGTCTGAGTAAGAAACCAAGGACGCTCAAAAACACCACCTAATGTGGTGTTTTTATTACCTAATATGAAAAAATTGATTTACTTTTTTATTCCTATCTTGCTGGTGGGTTGCAGTCGTGAATTTATTGAAAAAATTTACGATGTGAATTACGAGCCAACCAACCGTTTTGCGAAAAATCTTGCCGAGCTTCCCGGACAGTATTTGAAAGATACCAAAGCGATGGATGCGCTGATTGGCAGCTTTAATGGCAATATTGAAAAGCGCTGGGGCAGCAGTGAAATCAAAGTGGCGGGTAAAAGCAACTACGTTAAATATATTGATAATTACTTGAGCCGAGCTGAGGTAGATTTTAGTAAAGGTATTATCACGATTGAGACTGTCTCTCCGACGGAGCCAGAAAAGCACCTTAAAAACGCAATAGTGACAACACTGCTCACCCCTGATGACCCTGCAAGTGTCGACTTATTTTCTTCTCGTAGCATCAAGCTAGAGGGGCAACCTTTTCTCTACAATCAAGTCGTAGATCAAGAACAAAAACCAATGCAGTGGTCGTGGCGTGCGAGTCGTTTTGCTGATTACCTTATTGCTAATAAGGTCAAAACAAAGAATGTCGATTACAAGAAGGCGTATTACGTTGAGATCCCAATGGTCAAAGATCATGCCGCTAAGCGGAGCTATCAATATGCCGATATTGTTCGGCGAGCCTCGCGTAAGTACGACATTCCAGAGGATTTAATCTATGCCATTATTAAAACAGAAAGTAGTTTTAACCCCTACGCAGTGAGCTGGGCCAATGCGTATGGCTTGATGCAGGTTGTTCCAAAGACCGCTGGGCGAGATGTATTTAACCTCGTTAAAAATAAATCAGGAGAACCGTCGCCAGAATATCTTTTTAACCCAGAACAGAACATTGATACAGGGACCGCGTACTTCTATATTCTAAAAAATCGTTATTTGAAAGCCGTTCGTCATCCTACTTCATTAGAGTACAGCATGATTTCGGCGTATAACGGAGGCACTGGTGGCGTATTAAACACATTCAGTAAAGATAGAAAAAGAGCCATGAATGATCTGAACTCACTACAACCTAACCAGGTTTATTGGGCATTAACAAAAAAACACCCAAATTCAGAATCACGACGTTACCTAGAAAAAGTAACGAAATATAAGAAAGATTTTAACGCGGGTAAAAAGTAATGATTACTTTTGCCGAAAAAAGCAGCGGTCGAGCGGTTTTTTAAAGTTTTTTTAAAAAACCTGTTGACGGGAGAACGGAAAATACGTTTAATAGCGCCCCGTTGCCCGGATAGCTCAGTCGGTAGAGCAGAGGATTGAAAATCCTCGTGTCGGTGGTTCGATTCCGCCTCCGGGCACCACAATTTGATTTGTTGGTGTCGATAGTTTTTTAGAAAGACATTTTTTAAAAAAGATTAGAAACACGAACAGAAGCATAAAGAATTTAGTGTGCCGACTTAGCTCAGTAGGTAGAGCAACTGACTTGTAATCAGTAGGTCACCAGTTCGACTCCGGTAGTCGGCACCATTCTTTTGCCTCGATAGCTCAGTCGGTAGAGCAGAGGATTGAAAATCCTCGTGTCGGTGGTTCGATTCCGCCTCGAGGCACCATTATTTGGTGCTTAACAAATAATGGTCTTAGGACCTGATGTTGACACAGATAATTCCCCTTTAGTTCAGTTGGTAGAACGGCGGACTGTTAATCCGTATGTCGCAAGTTCAAGTCTTGCAAGGGGAGCCACATTAGAAAAAGGCCTCATCGAAAGATGAGGCCTTTTTTGCATTTCAGCTTTGCACATATCATCTCCATTAGGCTATCACCCTTTGTTCCTCTCCCATTTGTATTCCTTTATCGTTTGCAGCGCATGCTGCGTGCTTAATTGGCTATTGCCTTTGTACAACTCACCGATTGTGCGGAACAGCCTTGTCATTCGCTACAGGTAGTTATTACTGAAAATACAAAGGCGCCATCCTCACTCAGTGTGGATGACGCCTTCAAGCATAAAAAGCGAATTATCAGCTTTTGGATTACTCTATTTTTTGACTGACAATACGTTACTTCGTTGAGTCTGAAGAGGTCGCAGATTCAGTTTCAGCTAGGTCCTCATTACGCATTTCTCTTTCCGCTCGCTTAGCTTTCTCAATCATTGGGGTAATGCTTGAGCCTTGGATAAGGATTGAGAAAACCACAACGGAATAGGTCATCACGAGGATGATTTCTTTGACGTCGATAAGTTTGTCTTCAATAACCCACACACCAGCAGGGATAGACAGTGCCATAGCAAGCGCTAAGCCGCCTCGTAAGCCTCCCCAAGTTAATATCCTCACCGACCATGGGTTATAACGACGAAAGCGCTTAAATCCGACGTAGGAGAGCGCCACGCTGAGGTAGCGAGAGCCTAAGACGAGTGGTATGGAAAATGCCATCAATATCCAATCTTCTTGATGGAATTGGAACAACAGCATCGACATCCCAATTAATAGGAATAGTACACCGTTTAGAAACTCATCAACCAGCTCCCAGAAGTGGTCGAGGTGCTTTTCTGATTCTTTGGAAAAGCCAATATATCGTGTCCAGTTCCCGATCATGATGCCCGATACCACCATTGAAAGCGGTCCAGAAACGTGTAAAACGTCAGCAAAGGCATAGCCTGCCGTTGGAATACCGATCGTGAGGAGTAGCTCCATTGAGTGGTCATCAGTGGCGCTAATTAAGTAATGGAATATTAAACCCAACACAAAACCGTAGAGGATCCCTCCAATAGCCTCTTGAAGAAACAACATGGTGACGCTGGATACGCTGGGCGCTTCTGACCCAAAAGCAATGGTGTATAGCGTGACAAAAATAACAAGGCCAAAACCGTCATTAAAGAGTGATTCGCCTTCTACTTGAGTTGAAATTCGCTCTGGTGCGTCCAGCTTTTTTACAATGGCCAAAACAGCGATGGGATCGGTCGGTGAAATCAGTGCACCAAACAGTAAGCAATAGATTAAATCGAACTGTATACCGATAAGATTGCAAAAACCGTACAGTACGGCGCCGATAAAAAATGTCGAAAATAATGTGGCCCCAAGCGCCAGTACGGTAATTTCCCATTTTTGATCTTTAAGGTGAGGCAGTTTGATATCGAGTCCGCCTGCGAACAGCAAGAATCCTAAGATCCCCTTCAACAAAAAGTCCTCAAAGTCGATGCTACTGACCATATCTGACGCTGCCTCTGACAAATCAAACCAGCCGTTTTGACCGCCGATGAGAATGAGCAAAGAAAGGATCATGGATCCTGCGGTTATCGCAATGGTGGTTTGCATCTTGCCTATTTTACTATTGATGAACGCAATCAACATGGCAGCGGCAGACAAAAAACAAAGAGTCTGATAAACGGACATTGAGGCTCCTTAATTGTAATAAATTGTGAATAGGATTCTGTTCTTGTCGTGAGTGAAGATCAATCACTAATTATAAAAACATGTTCTTTAGTTATAGAACGACTTTCTATTGCCCGTCTTTTGTTTTTGTTCAGCTGCGTATAAATGAAGTAACGAAATAGTTGCTACCGCGATCGGACTTGGTTAGTTTGGTGGTAAATAAAGCAGTCAAAAAGTAGTTTTAGACGTCTAGATTTCTAAAACTACTATGATAGGATGGCAACATCAGCAAGGAACGAGGCAGTATTGTGGTAAGCAGCATTAGACAACTGATTGAGAATCAATTGAAAAAACGAATCCTACTTATTGATGGTGGGATGGGGACGATGATTCAAGGCTATAAACTGGAAGAGGCCGATTATCGAGGTGAGCGCTTTGCTGATTGGGCATCAGATCTGAAGGGCAACAATGATCTGTTAGTTTTATCCCAACCCTCTCTTATCAAAGAGATCCATAGCGCTTACCTAGAAGCCGGTGCGGATATCCTCGAGACCAATACGTTTAATGCCACCACAATTGCGATGGCCGACTACGACATGGAATCGTTGAGCGATGAAATCAATTTTGAAGCGGCGAAGCTTGCGCGTGAAGTCGCCGATGAATGGACAGCAAAAACGCCAGATAAGCCTCGTTTTGTAGCAGGTGTACTGGGGCCAACCAACCGTACTTGTTCCTTATCTCCCGATGTGAATGATCCCGGTTACCGTAATGTTTCTTTTGATGAGCTTGTGATTGCTTACTCAGAGTCAACAAGAGCATTGATTAAGGGTGGATCCGATCTTATTTTGATCGAGACCATTTTTGATACTCTCAATGCGAAAGCATGTTCGTTTGCCGTTGAATCTGTTTTTGAAGAGATGGGCGTGGACTTGCCCGTTATGATCTCGGGCACCATTACCGATGCCTCTGGCCGTACCTTATCAGGCCAAACAACCGAAGCTTTTTATAACGCAATGCGTCACGTGAAGCCGATTGCGTTTGGTCTTAACTGTGCGTTAGGGCCAGATGAATTAAGGCAATACGTTGGAGAGTTGTCGCGTATATCAGAGACCTACGTTTCAGCCCACCCGAATGCAGGCTTGCCGAATGCATTTGGCGAATACGACTTGTCGCCAGAAGATATGGCTGAACATATTGGTGAATGGGCACAAAGCGGCTTTCTAAACCTTGTTGGCGGTTGTTGTGGGACCACACCAGAACATATTCGTCAGATGGCACAGGCCGTTGAAGGTGTGACCCCACGTCCTTTACCTGAGCTTCCTGTGGCCTGTCGATTATCAGGGCTTGAGCCTCTTACTATTGATAAAGAGAGTTTGTTTATCAACGTTGGTGAGCGCACCAACGTAACAGGGTCGGCACGCTTTAAACGTCTCATTAAAGAAGAGCTTTATGATGAAGCACTAGAAGTGGCTCGTCAGCAGGTTGAGAATGGTGCGCAAATCATCGACATCAACATGGATGAAGGCATGCTCGATGCCGAGGCCTGTATGGTGCGATTCCTGAATCTTTGTGCTTCTGAGCCTGAAATATCAAAAGTGCCAATTATGGTCGATTCCTCCAAATGGGAGGTGATCGAAGCAGGCTTGAAGTGCATTCAAGGTAAAGGCATCGTCAACTCGATCTCGTTAAAAGAAGGCAAAGAAAAGTTTGTCGCACAAGCCAAATTAATCCGCCGCTATGGTGCTGCGGTTATCGTTATGGCGTTTGATGAGGTTGGGCAAGCTGACACGCGTGAACGAAAAATTGAAATCTGTACGCAGGCTTACCGCGTGCTGGTGGATGAAGTAGGCTTCCCACCAGAAGATATTATTTTTGACCCGAATATCTTTGCCGTCGCCACCGGTATTGATGAGCATAACAACTACGCGGTGGACTTTATTGAAGCCGTCGCTGATATAAAACGTGACTTACCATATGCCATGATCTCTGGTGGTGTTTCTAACGTGTCATTCTCGTTCCGTGGTAATAACTACGTACGTGAAGCCATTCATGCTGTGTTCTTGTATCACTGTTTTAAAAACGGTATGGACATGGGCATTGTTAATGCTGGGCAACTGGAGATTTATGACAACGTACCAGATAAGCTGCGTGAAGCGGTTGAAGACGTAGTCTTAAACCGCCGAGATGATGGTACAGAGCGTCTGTTAGACATTGCGACAGAGTATGCCAACAAAGGTGTGGGTAAAGAAGAAGACGCCAGCGCATTAGAATGGCGAACATGGCCGGTTGAAAAACGCTTGGAGCACGCGCTCGTTAAGGGTATTACCGAATTTATTGTTGCTGATACCGAAGAAGCTCGATTGAACGCTGAAAAACCACTCCACGTCATTGAAGGCCCTTTGATGGATGGTATGAACGTGGTGGGCGATCTATTTGGTGAAGGTAAGATGTTCTTGCCGCAGGTAGTGAAATCTGCGCGAGTCATGAAACAAGCGGTGGCCCATTTAGAGCCGTTTATCGATGCATTGAAAGAGGTAGGCTCCAACAACGGTAAGATCTTGCTTGCCACTGTTAAAGGTGATGTACACGATATCGGTAAAAACATTGTAGGCGTTGTGCTGCAATGTAATAACTACGAGATTATAGACCTTGGCGTCATGGTGTCCTGTGAACAAATCCTCAAGGTCGCGAAGGAAGAAAACGTGGATATTATCGGTCTGTCAGGCCTGATCACCCCTTCACTGGATGAAATGGTGCATGTTGCCAAAGAAATGGAGCGACAAGGCTTTGATTTGCCATTGCTGATTGGTGGAGCGACGACATCAAAGGCTCATACAGCCGTAAAAATTGAGCAGAACTACAGCCAACCGGTTGTTTATGTAAACAACGCCTCAAGAGCGGTGGGCGTTTGTACGTCACTGTTGTCTGATGAGCTTAAGCCGGCGTTTGTCAGCAAATTAGATATTGATTATGAGCGGGTGCGTGACCAGCACAGCCGCAAAAAGCCTCGTACTCAGCCTGTGACTCTGGAACAAGCAAGAGAAAACAAAGTAGCGATTGACTGGGATGCCTACACACCGCCAGCACCGTTGAAACCGGGGATTCATATCTTCGATGATTTCGATGTCGCAACGTTGCGTGAATATATCGACTGGACGCCATTCTTTATGACTTGGACATTGATGGGTAAGTACCCGAAAATATTTGAGCACGAAGAAGTGGGCGAAGAGGCAAAACGACTCTATAAAGATGCGAATGACCTGCTCGATCGCGTTGAAAAAGAAGGGTTACTCAAAGCGAAAGGGATCTGTGGTTTGTTTCCTGCGGCTAGTGTGGACGATGATATTGAAGTGTATACCGATGAGTCTCGTACTGAGGTGAAGCAGTTGCTATGTAACCTTAGACAGCAAACCAAAAAGCCTAAGGGTTACAACTACTGCATTTCGGACTATATTGCCCCGAAAAGCAGCGGCAAACAGGACTGGATCGGGGCATTTGCGGTTACGGGTGGAATTGGTGAACGCGAACTCGCGGATGAATACAAAGCGAACGGTGATGATTACAACGCCATTATGATTCAAGCGGTGGCCGATCGATTAGCGGAAGCCTTTGCTGAATATCTACATGTTCGTGTTCGAAAAGATATTTGGGGTTATTCGCCAGATGAGGCCTTAGACAATGAAGACCTTATTCGTGAAAAGTATCAAGGTATTCGACCAGCACCGGGCTACCCTGCTTGTCCTGAACATACAGAGAAAGGACCGCTTTGGGATTTACTGAATGTCGAAGAAGCGATAAATATGTCTCTAACCACGAGTTATGCTATGTGGCCTGGGGCATCAGTATCAGGATGGTATTTCTCTCACCCTGACTCCCGTTATTTTGCGGTTGCTCAAATTCAAGAAGATCAGCTACTCAGTTATGCTGACCGAAAAGGTTGGGATCGACTCGAAGCCGAGAAGTGGTTAGGGCCAAATATTAACTAGTTGAAGCTTATCATTTTGGTAAGTTAAGAAATGACAACAATAAAAAACGGCACCGATGATAGGTGCCGTTTTTATTGCTGCTTTCTGCAGGCGTTATCCGCAGTGAAGGGGCTTTCCTTAGGAAACTTTTTTCGGAAAGACTTTGACCATCTTTATACGATTTTCTTCAAGTTCCACAATCTCCATCAGATGCTCTGCGACTTCGACGCTGAGGTGACTCTCTGGGATATCTTCAAGATACTCCAGCATCAGGCCGTTGAGAGTACGAGGACCATCAGTAGGAAGTGTCCATTTTAACCCCTTGTTGATATCTCTAATGTTGGCACTGCCTTCAATTAAAAAGCTTCCATCACCTTGTGGTGAGATTTCTTCTGCCAGTGTTGGTGCGATGGAGGTTGTAAACTCACCAACAATCTCTTCTAGAATATCCTCTAACGTTACCAAGCCATTGATGTCACCATACTCATCAACGATAAGACCGATCCGTTGCTTATTACGTTGAAACTTGAGCATTTGCACATTGAGTGGGGTTCCTTCGGGAATGAAGTAGACTTCATCAGCACTGCGCAGCAGTGTTTCTTTGGTAAACTCGTTCTTTTCTAACATCAAACGGTAGGATTCGCGCAGCCTGATCATGCCTACGACCTCATCGATTTGATCGCGATAAAGTACAATTCGGCCATGGGGTGAGTGGGTTAACTGGCGCACGATTGACTTCCAATCATCATTAATATTTATGCCAGTAATTTCATTGCGTGGAATCATAATGTCGTTAACGGTGACATGCTCAAGATCTAAGATCGATATCAACATATCTTGGTGACGTCGAGGAATCAGTGATCCAGCTTCGTTCACCACTGTACGTAATTCTTCAGAGCTTAAGTGGTCTTCATCGTTGTGGCTAGCATTGACACCGAGCAAACGAATAAAGCCATTGGTAATGAAATTGACCAAGATGACGAGTGGTGAAAGAACCTTCATCAAAATCGTCAACAAGATACTGCTCATGAATGACACTCGCTCAGGGTACAAAGAAGCGAGTGTTTTCGGTGTCACCTCGGCGAATACCAAAATAACCAGGGTTAACGCACCCGTTGCAATGGCAACACCGACATCGCCATACAAACGCAGGCCGATGACGGTAGCAATAGCGGAGGCGAGAATATTAACGAGGTTGTTACCGATAAGAATCAAGCCAATGAGGCGATCGGGACGGTTGAGAAGTTTCTCGACGCGTTTCGCGCCTTTATGCCCAGTTTTAGAAAGATGTTTGAGTCGATAGCGATTCAAAGACATCATCCCTGTCTCTGAACCCGAGAAGTAGCCGGAAATTACAATGAGACCCGCGAGAATGGCAAATAAAATACCGGTCGAGATGTCGTCCAAAACGTATCAGTTCCTTTAATAAATAATTGGTCAATTAATGGTCGAACTAGCGCTCGATGTCAATGCTCGTTTAAGATAACAGTGAGCCGAGTGCTAGATTGGGCTAGTTTAGAATGATTTCTTTAACGAAACGGCTACCAAAGTACGCGAGTGTTAGCAACATGGCACCAGCAATCGCGAACCACGTCACTTTTTTTCCTCGCCATCCTTTTTGGTAATGCCCCCACAAAAGAACGGTATAGATACACCAAGCCATGAGAGATAGTATGGCTTTGTGCGCTTTTCCTTGGGCGAACATGTCTTGAACAAAGATAAACCCTGTAAGTAATGTCACAGTGAGTAGCCCTGTTCCAATCAAAATGATCTTGAAAAGTTGCCTTTCCACCATCATTAATGGGGGAAGGTTAGGGTTGATGCCCAATGCCTTTTTATTTTTTAGCTTATGATCGAGCCACGCAAGTTGGATAGCATACAGCGCTCCAATGGAGAGGGTTGAGTATGAAAATAACGCTAAAGAAACATGGATTAATAGCTTAGGGTTATGCTCTAAATGAGTAATGAAAGCGGTGGGTACGAATGCTGCAATACTTAAATTGATAGCCGCAAAACTATAGACAACAGGTAACAAAAACCAGATGCGAGTCTTCATCATGGCAACGCTCATAAACAGCGAAATAATAAAGCCAATCAGTGACGCGACATTGAGGATACTTAAGTTTTGCCCTGAACCACTGAAGATGAGATCACTAAGCAGCCACGCATGACAAAGCAAGGCGAGTGAGGCACTGGTAAGAACAGTTTTCGTCCGGATCCCGACCTGATGAACAAGGCCTGGGATGATGGTAGCGATGGCGAGCACATAAAAAATGGCCGCGGAAGTTGCGATTAAACTGTCCATTTTGCCTAAATATCTATGGTTTAGAGCTTGAATTATACCTTGCATCGACTCAATGAGCTACGTCATATGTAAAAAGTATTGATTAGTATTTGATCTTGTTAAGTATGACTCTGATCGCTGGCTAAGGTATACTCACCATAATTGATCGCAATTTTTAAGCGAAGAGAAAAAAATGTTTGAGAATTTAACGGATCGTCTATCCAAAACGCTGAAGAACATCAGCGGTAAAGGTCGTTTGACCGAAGAGAATATTAAGGACACGCTACGCGAAGTCCGCATGGCACTTCTGGAAGCCGATGTTGCTTTACCAGTTATTCGCGAATTTGTGAAAGGTGTTAAAGAGCGTGCTGTTGGTGTTGAAGTTTCTAAATCACTGACGCCAGGTCAAGAATTCATCAAGATAGTTCAAGCAGAGCTTGAATCTGTTATGGGTGAATCTAACGAAGCGTTAGATCTCGCTGCACAGCCACCTGCCGTTATCTTGATGGCAGGCTTACAAGGTGCTGGTAAAACGACCAGTGTCGGTAAGCTTTCTAAAATGCTCCACGAGCGCGAAAAGAAGAAAGTTTTAGTCGTCTCTGCCGATGTCTACCGTCCAGCTGCGATTAAACAGCTAGAAACACTCGCGAGCGATGTTGGTGTGGACTTCTTCCCATCTTCCGCTGACCAAAAGCCGATTGATATTGCTAACAATGCAATTGAGCACGCGAAGAAGAAATTTTACGACGTATTGATTGTCGATACCGCGGGTCGTTTAGCCGTCGACCACGAGATGATGGAAGAGATTCGTGATCTTCACTCTGCCATCAATCCTGTAGAGACTTTATTCGTTGTTGATGCCATGACGGGTCAAGATGCGGCGAACACCGCGAAGGCATTTGGTGACATGCTGCCGTTAACCGGTGTCGTTCTGACTAAAGTCGACGGTGATGCGCGTGGTGGTGCTGCATTATCTGTGCGTCACATTACGGGAAAACCGATAAAATTCTTGGGTGTTGGTGAGAAAACCGACGCGTTAGAACCGTTTCACCCTGACCGTGTTGCGTCTCGTATTTTGGGCATGGGCGATGTGCTGTCTCTTATTGAAGATTTACAGCGCAATGTTGATACCGATAAAGCCGAAAAAATGGCGAAGAAATTCAAGGAAAAGAAAGGGTTTGACCTTGAAGATTTCCGTGAACAGCTTGGCCAGATGCAAAACATGGGTGGCATGATGGGAATGATGGACAAGCTGCCAGGTATGTCTAATGTTCCCGATAATGTGAAAGATAAAGTTGATGACAAGATGTTTAAGCAAATGGAAGCTATCATCAACTCTATGACCATGAAAGAGCGTCAGCGTCCAGAGCTTATCAAAGGCTCACGTAAAAAACGTATAGCAGCGGGTTCTGGTACTCAAGTCCAAGATGTGAATCGTCTACTGAAGCAGTTTACCCAAATGCAAAAAATGATGAAGAAAATGCAAAAAGGTGGCATGCGCGGCATGATGCGTAACATGCAAGGCATGATGGGTGGCGGCGGCGGTGGTGGCGGTTTTAATCCGTTCGGCCGTTAATTGGCATTTGGCTACCGCGTTTATGAAATGTTTGCTTGTTCGAGCAAGAAAATAACATAAGCATACCGAGTACAAATATAGGGTTACACGCCGTTTGGTGTTGTAACCCGTTTTTTATGCAAGGCAACGCGTTATTGCTTGAGTGTCGTTGAGCAAATCTGATGGCAGTAACGGCGTCTAATATTGTTCTTTTGTTTATTTTTTAATCAGTGCTGCTATGAGGTTTCACTACGTAGTGATGTTAGTTTTCAAACTGTTAACTCAATCACACCTCTCGTCGTCACTTTATGCTGGTGAAAAAATAGCTAAATATCTTGCATTGAATCCGAATAAGAGTAAAATTCCGGGGCTTTATTTGGCACGAGACCTCAGGTTTTTCATAAGAGAAACACTTCTGAGGTCATTTTTATTATTGAGAAAGCAAAGAGGACGATATGGTAACCATTCGTTTGGCACGTCACGGCGCGAAGAAGCGTCCATTCTATCAAATCGTAGTTGCGGATAGCCGCAATGCTGCAACTGGTCGTTTCATTGAGAAAGTAGGTTTCTTTAACCCAACTGCTCAAGGTCAAGAAGAAGGCCTACGTCTAGATCTAGAGCGCGTTAACCACTGGGTTAGCGAAGGCGCTACAGTTTCTGACCGCGTAGCTAAGCTAGTTAAAGACGCTCAAAAAGCGGCTTAATTATTAGCTCAGTAAGCAGTATGTCGATGAAAGGTAAAGACACGATGAGTAACCAAAGCGAAAGAATTGTTGTAGGTAAATTCGGTTCTACTTATGGCATTCGTGGATGGCTTAAAGTTTTTTCCTATACAGACGATCCTGAAAACCTTTTTGATTACAGCCCTTGGTATATTAACCAAAAGGGCAAATGGGTTGAGGTTAAGGTTGAAAGTTGGAAGCGTCATAACAAAGCTATGGTGTGTAAACTAGAAGGTTTAGAGGTTCGAGAAGAAGCTCACCTACTGACTAACTTTGAAATTGCAATCGACCCAGCGGTGCTGCCTGAGCTGTCAGAAGATGAATTCTACTGGCGTGAATTGTTTGGAATGAAAATGTTTACCACAAAAGGTTACGACTTAGGTGAAGTAATCGATATGTTGGAAACTGGTTCAAACGATGTTTTGGTAGTGAAAGCAAATCTTAAAGATGCTTTCGGGCAAAAGGAACGGTTGGTACCGTACCTTGAAGAGCAAGTGATCAAAAATGTTGATCGCGAAGCTCGACGGATCGAAGTTGACTGGGATCCTGGATTCTAATCCAGTAGCTGGTAACCAATAGAGCGAGAGAACAGATGTGGGTTGGCATAATTAGCCTGTTTCCAGACATGTTCCGCAGCGTTACTGACTACGGAGTAACAGGTCAAGCGGTTAAAAAAGGTCTGCTGTCTATTGAGACATGGAATCCTCGTGATTTCACTCAAGACAAACATCGCACTGTCGATGACAGACCTTACGGTGGTGGTCCTGGTATGTTAATGATGGTTCAGCCTTTGCGCGATGCCATTCAAACAGCCAAAGCTGCGTCACCGGGTAAGACGAAAGTGATCTATCTTTCTCCCCAAGGTCGAAAACTCGATCAGCAAGGGGTAGAGGAATTAGCGAAGAACGACAACCTTGTGTTGATATGTGGTCGCTATGAAGGGGTAGATGAGCGCATCATCCAAACTGAAGTTGACGAAGAATGGTCAATTGGAGATTTTGTGATGACGGGTGGGGAAATCCCAGCCATGACGCTAATTGATTCAGTGTCTCGGTTTATACCTGGGGTACTTGGAGATTTCGCGTCAGCAGAAGAAGATTCTTTTGCAAATGGCTTGCTGGATTGTCCGCATTATACGCGCCCTGAAGTGTTGGATGGACTAGAAATACCGAGTGTATTGAAGTCTGGAAATCACAAAGACATTCGTCGCTGGCGACTACAACAGTCGTTGGGCCGTACTTGGCTAAGAAGACCGGAGCTCCTGGAAAACCTAGCTCTGACTGACGAACAGGAACAATTACTGGCCGAATTTATTAAAGCGTATCGCTTAGATAAAAAGTAAGCAGTAACCTATTTATTTTAGTATCAGTTTATTCTAGGAATTTAAGAACATGAGTAACATCATCAAGGCTCTTGAAGAAGAGCAAATGAAATCAGGCCTACCTAAATTTGCACCAGGTGACACTGTTGTAGTTCAGGTTAAAGTAAAAGAAGGTGACCGTGAGCGTCTACAGGCATACGAAGGCGTTGTAATCGCTATTCGTAACCGTGGTCTTCACTCTGCATTCACAGTTCGTAAAATCTCGAACGGTGAAGGTGTTGAGCGTACGTTCCAAACTCACTCTCCAATGGTTGATAGCATCGAAGTTAAACGCCGTGGTGCAGTACGTCGTGCCAAGTTGTACTACCTACGTGAGCGTTCTGGTAAGTCAGCTCGTATCAAAGAGAAACTTGCTAAGAAGTAATGCTATTAAACTAGCGTTCTCAAATAGAAGCGGAGCCCCTAGGGCTCCGCTTTTTTTTATCTAAATATCGTTGATATAATATGTGTTGTGTAACGTCTGTAGATGCATAAGGCTAGCAACATAGGTGCGTTTTGCTGGTACCTTAAGTTAGCAGGATCGTTGCCAAGCCGAGAAAGACAGATAGACCGATAACATCAGTGATGGTGGTTAATGCCATTCCGCCAGCGAGTGCGGGGTCGATATTCATTTTCTTTAAGAATATCGGGATGGTAACACCAGCGATCCCGGCGACCAGCAAGTTGGTTAGCATGGCGGCAGAAATTATACCCCCTAACATCCAGTTGCCCTTCCAGGCGACGACGATGCCTCCGATGATCAGTGCCCAAAGAATACCATTCAAAAAGCCGATAGCGGCTTCTTTTAAGAGCAGCTCTCGCTTGTTACTGTCACCAATATGACCAAGTGCCAACCCACGGATGACCAAGGCCACCGTTTGATTTCCGGCGACGCCACCCATCGATGGGACAATCGTCATCAGCACGGCAATAGCGGCCATTTGCTCTAAGGTGGCTTCAAACATATTAGATACAGAAGCCGCAGCAAGTGCCGCTAGGACGTTGGCACCAAGCCATACGCTTCGACGCCTTGCTGATTTGACGACAGGTGCGAATGTATCTTCATCATCATCCATCCCTGCCATGCTCATCATTGAGTGCTCAGCGTCTTCTCGGATGATATCGACCACATCGTCGATAGTAATACGACCAACAAGGTGGTGGTCACTATCTACTACTGGTGCTGAGACCCAGTCTCGACGTTCAAACAAGGAGGCAACGTCAGAATCACTGGTTTCCACATGGATAGCCTCGTCTGCGTCATCCATGACATCGATAACCTTTACGTCAGGTTGAGTGGTCAAGATGGTGCTGAGAGATAAGTGTCCTATTAGCATGCTCTCTTCATCGATGACATAGAGGGCGTCAGTGGCTTCAGGAAGCTCACCACGCATGCGTAGATAACGAAGAACAACGTCTACATCGACATCACCACGGATCGTGATGACGTCGGTATTCATAATACCGCCGGCGCTGTCTTCTGGATAAGATAGGGCGGTTTCAACCCGCTGCCTATCGGCACTATCCATCTGAGAAAGAACTTCTCGTGAGACGTCATCAGGTAAGCTTCGCAAGACATAGGCAACATCGTCCGTGTCCATGCCTTCAGTGGCTTCTGCCAGCTTCTCTGGAGCCATCTTCGAGACGAGATTATCTTTGACGTCTTCATTTAATTCATCAAGAATTTCGCCATAATCTTCAGGATCGGTGAGTTGCCAAAGGACGTCGCGACTTTTACGAGGTGAGGCCTCGAGAAGGTGGGCAATGTCTTCAGGCTCCATATCCTGAAGCTGTCTGCGTACGTAAACAAAGCGACCATTTTCTAGGGCCTCGCTTACTTCTTGGAGAGTTTGGTGAGCTTGGTCGAATTCTATTTGCTCTGCCATGGCTGCCCCTTGAACTTAACTGCTTTAATTTATTGAATATTAGTTTAATTCTACACGTTAATTAGTAACAACGTATGAATGACTGTGTGATATTTTTACTCGTTAAGAATTTGGTTTATTCGTCTTCATCAAAACGGTGTTCAACCAGTTCACACACGGCTTGGAGTGCATCATTGGATTGAGGGCCATCCGCTTTAATCGTGATAAATTCACCCTGTGCGGATTCCAGCATCAGTAACCCCATGACGCTATCAGCCGTCGCTTCTTTATTTTCGTGATTACAAATGGTGACGATGGCGTTAAAACTTTGCGCAAGCTCTACCAGTTTAACGGCTGCCCGTGCATGGAGCCCTAAGCGGTTTTGAATCAAGACAGTTCGAGATGTAGACATGAGACTCCTATTGATGCTGCTCTAGTGACGCGTGTCTAATTTGGACTTGCTGGCCGCTGTGAGCAAAGTACTCACCGATTTGCTGTGCGATATAGACTGAGCGGTGTTTGCCGCCAGTGCAGCCTATAGCGACCGTCAGATAGCTGCGATTGTTTTTTTCTAACATTGGTAGCCAACGCTCGATAAAGTGCTGTATTTGCAGTTTTAGCTCAATCACTTCTGGGTGGGACTCTAGAAATGACTTAATGGGTGCATCGAGCCCTGTTAAAGGTCTCAATTCAGGTTGCCAATGGGGGTTAGGTAAGAACCTAACATCAAACACGTAATCCGCATCGTTTGGCATACCGTATTTGAATCCAAAAGATTGGAATACCATCACCAATTCTTTTTTCTCTTTTCCTTCGAGCTCAATGCGAATCGTTTCACTAAGGTCATGAATCGAGCGATGACTGGAGTCGATAAGGTAATCAGCTTGCTCTTTAATGGGCTTTAACAGCTTATGCTCAAGATCAATGGCTTGCTCGAGTGATAGCTTCTCTTTTTGTTGCGATAGAGGATGGATTCGCCTTGTCTCACTATAGCGAGTCAGTAGAACTGGCTTAGTTGCGTCAAGAAAGAGGACCTTAACATCATGACTCTTTGCGAGCTCATCGAGCTTGAGGCTGAGCTGTTTGAGATTGTCAGGAAGGTTACGAATATCGATGCTGACCGCCACATTTTGTTGGGAGTCTTTCGTGCTCTCAACAAAATGTTCGAGCAGATCGATGGGGAGGTTATCAACGCAGTAATAACCAGAATCTTCTAAAACTCGGAGCGCAACACTTTTACCGGCTCCAGAATGCCCACTTACAACGACCAATCTCATAATCTTGACTCAGTATGTTTAATTCGATTCAGTATATTTATTTCGATGCCGCACCGTTAGTGACTGACAATGATGTCGTAGAGCTCTTGATCACTTTGTGCTTTGCGCAATTGCTTAAGGACGGTTTTGTCGTTCAGGCGTTCTGCCATGCAAGACAAGGTTTTGAGGTGCTCTTTACATTGAGCATCTGGAACTAAAAGCGCAAACATGAGGTCAACAGGTCGATTATCGATAGAGTCGAACTCAACCGGTTCGTTACACTGCAAAAGGACCGCTATTGCCTTGTCACTATCTTGCATGCGCGCATGAGGGATGGCGATACCGTTACCGATACCCGTGCTGCCTACTTTCTCTCGGTTCAACATGCACTCAAACAACTCTGTAGAGTTCTGACCTGTCTTTTGTGCCGCGATTTCACTGATGATCTCGAGTGCGCGCTTTTTGCTGGTACAAGGGACTGCACTCTTGGTGCAGTCCAATGTTAATACTTCACTTATTTGCATTTTAGTGATTACTTATTTTTTCTTTGTGCTTATTCAATTGTCGGACGAGCTTATCGACGAGTGAGTCGATGGCCGCATACATACTCTCATCTTCTGCCGCCGCATGAATTTCACCGTGATTGATGTGGAGCGTAGCTTCAGCGATCTGGTTTAATTTTTCAACTCGTAATATCACTTGAATGGTATTTATATGATCAAAAAAGCGTTCTAGTTTATGAAATTTGTCATTAACGTAGTCTTGCATTGACTCAGTAAGATCAACATGGTGGCCTTGGATTTGAATTTGCATAGACTTTCCTTTTTGGTTATTGGCCTTAAAGTAGGCGTTTACGCTGACTAGAAGGGGCGATACCCAGCGACTCTCGATACTTAGCGATAGTGCGTCTAGCAACTTGAATACCCTGGTCAGCTAACTGAGCGGCGATTTTGCTATCGCTCAAAGGCTTGGCTGTATTTTCGACAGCGACAAGTTTTTTGATCAGTGCTCGAATGGCGGTTGACGAGCATTCACCGCCATTATCTGTCGAAACATGGCTTGAAAAGAAGTACTTCAATTCAAAAATACCACGAGGTGTATGCATATATTTCTGAGTGGTCACTCTTGAAATCGTTGATTCATGCATATCGACGGCTAATGCCACATCATTGAGTACCATAGGTTTCATCGCTTCTTCACCATATTCAAAGAAGTCATGTTGATGTTCAACAATGCATTTCGCAACCTTAAGAAGTGTCTCATTACGGCTTTCTAAGCTTTTAATCAACCATTTAGCTTCTTGAAGGTTAGAGCGAATATATTGGCTATCTGGGCTGTTTCCTGTCCCTAATTGTGCATACTGTTGATTGACTTTCAAGCGAGGTACGCTGTCGGGGTTTATTTGAACCACCCACTTGCCTCTGTCTTTAAAAACAGACACATCTGGAACGACATACTCAGTCTCATCTGGGGTGATTTTACTGCCAGGACGAGGGTCGAGCTGTTGAATCAGTGACAGTACTTCTCTCAGTTCTGTTTCTTTCAGTCTAGTCTCTTTAATGACGAGCTTGTAATCGCGATTGCCTAATTGATCGATGTGATGAGACAGGACTAATTTTGCTTCGGCTAACCAAGGCGTATCTTCTGGAAACGTCGCCAGTTGAAGTAAAAGGCAATCTTGTAAGTTAACCGAGGCGACACCGAGTGGGTCAAACTGTTGAATGCGTTTGCGTACCGCCTCGACTTCATCCAGTTCAAGATCGTCTATATCTACGCTTTCAAGTAGTTCTTCGCACGATTGAGTGAGGTAACCTTGGCTATCGATTGCATCAATCACGGCGAGTGCAATGGCTCGGTCTGTCTCTGAGAATGGGGTTAGGTCTAGCTGCCAAATAAGATAATCTTGCAGTGATTGTGTGGTTTCACCTTGATATATAGGAAGGTCATCGTCGACGCTGATACCCGTATTGCCGGTGTTTGCGCTGTAAACGTCATCCCATGTCGTGTCGATTTCGAGGTCGTTGGTAATCTCAGAAGACTCGATCAGTTCTGAGCTGTCTTTAGGTTCAGGCTCACTGCTGAGCTCTGGACTGGATTCCTCTTTACTCTCTAGGTTGTTTTTTTCTTCATTAGCAGGCGGCTCGTCGGTTGCTTCTTCAACATCAAGTAGTGGGTTGGAGTCCAAAGCCTCTTGAATTTCTTGTTGAAGGTCGAGCGTCGACAACTGCAATAAGCGAATTGCTTGTTGCAGTTGTGGTGTCATTGCTAACTGTTGACCTAGCTTAAGTTGTAATGAGGGTTTCATGCAGTCTTGTTGGCCTATTAATAAATATGATACCTGACTATTAAATCATAGTCGGAATTGTTCACCGAGATAAACCTGTTTTACATGTTCATTATTGAGAACATCTTCCGGTGTGCCTTCAGCAATCAAGTGACCTTGGCTGACGATGTAGGCTTTTTCACAGACATCCAGCGTCTCACGGACATTATGGTCGGTAATTAATACGCCAAGGCCTCTATCTCTTAGGTGTTCGATGATTTTTTTGATATCGATAACAGAGATGGGGTCAACCCCTGCAAAAGGCTCATCAAGTAGAATAAATTGCGGGTTCGCAGCTAAGGCTCGTGCAATTTCTACACGACGGCGCTCTCCACCAGAGAGTGCCATGCCCGCGCTTTTTCGGATATGTTGAATATTGAACTCATCAAGAAGATCCTCAAGGCGATCCTGTTGTTCTTCTTGGGTGAGCTCACTACGTGTTTCTAACACGGCTAGAATATTATGTTCCACGCTTAGCTTTCTAAAAATAGAGGCTTCTTGTGGCAGGTAACCGATCCCCATTTTTGCTCGACTGTGCATCGGTAAAATACTGATGTCTTCGTCATCAATGGTAATCGAACCTTCATCTCGAGCTACAAGGCCTACTATCATATAAAAAGATGTCGTTTTTCCCGCGCCATTAGGGCCCAGCAATCCAACAATCTGACCTGACTCTACAGACAAGCTCACATCGGTGACGACTTTTCTATTGTTATAACTTTTTGCTAAATGCGTTGCTTTTAATAGCGCCATATTCCGAAGTACTACTCTTGAGCTGGTTGAGGTTGAAGAACGGTCGACACACGTTCGTTAGGGCTACCATCTGCGATCAATTTTTGTGACGAAATTCTATAGCGAATTTTTGTTCCTTTGATAATGCTACCGTCTTGCGACAACATCGCTTGATTGGTCATCGTTAATTGGTCGTCTTTCAAGGCATAGTGAAGCTCTTTAGCTTCACCGTACAATGTCTTACCATCATCGGTGAGCTGAGAAAAGGTCGCAAGATCGCCGAACCCTTCAATAACCTGCAATGCGCCGGTCTTAGGTTCTCGCGTGACAATGATCGTGTCAGCATTAATATTGATGCTACCTTGTTTTAGTTTTACATCGCCAGCAAAGGTAACCTTGTTACTTTTCATATCAAGCTGTTGAGTATCGGAGTCGATATACACAGGTTGTTCCGTATCCGTCGAAAGTGCATAAGCGGCGACTGGTAAAAACAGGCAAAGCCCAAGACTAAGGTGTGAGAGTTTCATATTTACTATTCACTTTGTTGTAAAGCTCTGCGAGGTTATCTGCGAAGTTTCCTTTCATCGCATCACCACGCGTTTCAAACTGTGGGCCTAACATTAGAACGTTAGTATCAGCCCAAAAATCCCGATTGTCTAACTGAATGCTCATCTGGTCTGTTGATAAGGTATCGAAACCTGACTCATCAAGCAAATTTCTAGCAATTACATCGTCATACAGGGTTAATACGTCTTTTTTATCGAGAATGGCGGTCGCCGCTGAAATCTCCCACTCTTGGGTGGTTCCCTCGACATAAATCTTCAATACAGGTCGGTCGAATACGGTTTCGCCTTTTTTTGAAAAGTGCTCTAAATATGCTGAGTTAATACTGTAGCTTCGTACGCCGTTATCAGCGTAAGAAATATTGTGTAGATTCTTGCCGTTAAATGCAGGAAGTTCAACATTAGGGGTAACCTGAATGACATTACTATCCTCTTTGCTATAAAGATAGTAACCACACCCAAGGGATATCATTAACAATACGGCATATAGAGTACGAGGTAGACTCATATACTCAAACCTTTATGAAGCTCGAGTTGCCCTTTTGATTCAAGGATAATATCACACACCTCTCTGACTGCCCCTCGTCCTCCTTGGATCGATGTGACATAGTCAGCTTTATTGGCAAGAAGGGGGTGGCCGTCAGCCACGCACACACTCAGTCCAATCTGTTCCATAACAGGCCAATCAATTAAGTCATCACCAATATAGGCGGTCTGTTCTGCTGAAATATTGAGTTTTTCACAGATGTCTTTGTAAGCCACTATTTTATCATCTTGGCCTTGGTAGATTAACGATATCCCCAGCGCCGTCATTCGATTCTCGACAATCTTAGACGTGCGGCCTGTGATAATGGCGACTTCTATGCCGGCGCTCATGAGTGCTTTGACGCCGTATCCGTCTCTAGTGTGAAATGTCTTAAGCTCTTCGCCATCATTACCCATATAGACAAGCCCGTCAGAGAAAACACCATCAACGTCGCAAATGAGGAGTTTTATCTCAGATGCTCGCGCGAAGGCGGTTTTATCCATTGCACCATAGAGCGTTTCAATCGTTTGTGGCATTACATCACTCCCGCTTTGAGTAGGTCATGCATATTTAATGCACCAACAACCCGGTTCTCTTCTAGCAAAATTAGGCCGTTAATATTTTTAGATTGCATCAGATGTAATCCTTCTGCTGCAAGCATATTGGGGGTCGCGGTTGTTGGAGAGACCGTCATGACATCCCCAATACTCGTAGTGTGGATATCAATACGCTTGTCTAAGATTCGGCGTAAATCACCATCGGTAAAAATACCAAGCAAGTGTTGTGACTCATTGACGACTGCAGTCATCCCCAAGCCTTTATCCGTGATTTTTAGCAACGCGTCGCGAACCAAGGTATTCGGTGTGACGAGTGGTAACGCATCACCAGAATGCATGATGTCACTTAATTTTAGCAACAGCTTGCGACCCAAAGCACCTCCCGGATGAGACAATGCAAAATCCTCTTCACTAAACCCTCTTGCTTCCAGCAAGGCAATGGCTAACGCATCCCCCATCACGAGTGTAGCAGTTGAGCTAGAGGTTGGTGCTAGTCCTAATGGGCAGGCTTCTTTTGGAACCGTAATCTGTAAGTGGTGATCTGAAAGCTTAGCCATCGTAGACGCCGGCTTCCCTGTCATGCTAACGGTCGTAATACCAAGACGCTTGAATACCGGAAATAGGCTGATGATCTCATGAGATTCACCAGAGTTTGATATTGCAATAACGAGATCTTTCGCTTCAATCATGCCTAAGTCGCCGTGAGCTGCCTCGCCGGGGTGCACAAAAAATGCCGATGTTCCCGTACTAGCAAGCGTGGCAGCAATTTTTTTACCTATATGTCCAGATTTGCCCATACCCATTACGATAACTTTACCTTGATGGTTGAGGATGCTGTGACAAACGGCCGAGAAGTGGCCGTCGATATAGCGTTCCAAGTGCTGTAAAGCAAGAACCTCTGTGTCTAACACGCGCTTTGCTGCACTAATAAAATCAAATGAAGACATAATGTGACTCCTATGCAGCCATGTTGGTGAAGAGATAAACTTGGTAAATTAGGAAGCAGATAAATAAGATGAAGCCTTCGATTCGGTTAATGCTTTTCGACTTTCCGAGCGCCATCACGACGAGAAGCAAAGACACCCCAAGCATGACCCAAAAGTCACGACCCATCGCGTGTTCACTTAATATTGACGGATTTAAAACACCTGGAATTCCCATAACCGCCAAAATGTTAAATACGTTTGAGCCAATGATATTACCGACGGCCATATCATCTTCGCCCTTCATCACGCCAGCCAGAGAGGCGGCCAATTCAGGTAGGCTGGTACCAATCGCAATAATCGTTAGCCCTATCACAAGGTCACTCATACCAAAGTATTGAGCGATAGTGACGGCACTATCGACGAGGCGATCAGCGGCAATCGGCAGAATAATCAATCCGATAACCACCCACATAATGGCTTTTATGTTACTCACGCCTTCAGGGATTTCAGACTCTTGGCTATCGAGCATGACGTCACCGCCGCCGGCTTTTTCTGTCTTGCTAATCCGGATCATCGCAAGAATAAAGGCACCAAACAGCGCAAATAGTACAATACCTTCGTAAAAGCCCAGGTGGCCATCCCAAAGTATTACGCCTGCAATTAATGTGACCGCAATCATCAGAGGGAGTTCACGACGCAGAATACCTGAAGAAATAGATAGTGGCTTTATCATCGCGGTAATACCGAGAATTAAAGCGATGTTGGCAATATTAGAGCCGAGCACATTCCCGACGGCAGTATCTGTTTTTCCGTCAAGTGCTGCGGTGGCTGATACCATCATCTCGGGCGCAGAAGAGCCCATAGCCAGAATCGTCATACCAATGACTAGCGGTGAGATACCGTAGTTTCGCGCAAGCGCAGCGGAACCATAAACGAGTTTGTCTGCGCTCCACACTAGGAAAACAAGACCAATAATAAGAAACACCACTGCTTCAAGCATGCTTTAATTCCAGTTACTTTTTCTAAGATATTTGGTGGGTAATTTTGACGGTTTAGCACCTAAAATGGAAGCTAATCAACAAATAAAATAACAATCAGTTTCAGAACCATATACGCTAATAATAGTGTGAAATTAGTTTGTCGCCTGAATGTTACGGTCATTAGTGGCTCAAAATGTGATGAACTAATGACTGTGCAGACGATAGAAAGTAAATGCTATCTATTTTAAGGTTTTAATTATGGGCTGCTATCATTAGAATATAAGGCTTGAGGGACTTAGGCTTTTTAATAAGGAAATGTATGTCAAACAATGACTTGGTTTCCGTGAAGGGGTTGTCATTTTCTAGAGGCAAACACGTCATCTTTGATGATATTGAATTGCATGTACCGAAAGGGAAAGTGACAGCAATCATGGGGCCATCCGGAATTGGAAAAACAACGTTACTACGGCTTATCGGCGGGCAGCTATACCCTGATCAGGGAGAAATTTGGTTTGAGAGCGACAATATCCCGACGTTGTCGCGCAAGCGCTTATATCAAGTCCGAAAAAAAATGAGCATGTTGTTCCAATCTGGGGCGTTGTTTACGGACCTTACGGTTTTCGACAATGTTGCCTTTCCCCTTCGGGAGCACACGCAACTATCTGAAGCATTAATACGAACATTAGTTCTATTAAAACTCGAAGCTGTCGGCTTGAGAGGCGCTGCGCAGCTAATGCCAAGTGAGCTCTCTGGCGGAATGGCAAGGCGAGCAGCACTGGCACGTGCGATTGCCCTTGACCCCGATTTGATCATGTATGACGAACCATTTGTTGGGCAAGACCCTATTACTATGGGAGTGTTGGTTGAGTTGATTCGTTCATTAAACAACGCCCTTAACTTGACATCGATTGTCGTATCGCATGATGTCCCAGAGGTGATGTCGATTGCTGACTGGGTGTATTTACTCGCCGATGGGAAAATTGTTGCTAAAGGAACACCTGAAGCGCTTAGAAATAACCCAGACCCGAGGGTTCAGCAGTTTTTAGTGGGTGACGCTGATGGACCGGTACCGTTTCGATATCCAGCGGAGCCACTTGAACAGGACCTCTTTTAATATGTTGCAGTTTGTACAAAGAATCGGTCATCGCACACTGATGTCTTGTCAATCGTGGGGAAAGGCAACGTTTATGTTGCTTGGTGTGTTGTTATCTAGACCACAGCCAGTGAAGAACTTTCCTTTATTGATCAAGCAGCTCTACAGTGTGGGTGTTCAATCACTTGCTATTATTACCGTATCCGGCTTGTTTATTGGCATGGTGTTAAGCCTACAAGGTTATGTGGTGCTGGTGGATTACGGTGCGGAAGGAAGCCTAGGTCAAATGGTCTCTTTGTCTTTGTTGCGAGAGCTTGGGCCCGTGGTGACCGCTTTATTGTTTGCAGGACGCGCGGGATCGGCGCTAACAGCCGAAATAGGTTTGATGAAAGCAACAGAGCAGTTATCAAGTATGGAAATGATGGCCGTTGATCCGATAAAAAGAGTGGTTGCCCCTCGTTTTTGGGCCGGTGTTATTTCAATGCCGTTACTTGCCATGATCTTCATGTCGATTGGTATTTGGGGAGCGCAGCTCGTCGGCGTGGAATGGAAGGGCATTGATCATGGTAGTTTTTGGTCTGCGATGCAGTCATCGGTCGAACTGGGGCGAGATATCGGTAATAGCGCCTTGAAATGTATCGTATTTGCCATCACGGTGACCTGGATTGCTTTGTTTAATGGTTATGATGCCATTCCTACTTCCGAGGGGATTAGTCAAGCAACGACAAGAACGGTGGTTCATTCATCATTGGCCGTTTTAGGGTTGGACTTTGTTATGACTGCATTAATGTTTGGAAGTTGAGAATAAAGGATTTTTGAATGCAACAAACTCGAAAGTTAGAATTGTGGGTGGGCGGCTTTGTTCTGACAGGACTTTGCGCAATTTTGTTTATCATTTTTCAAGTGGCTGACGTTAAAGGTGTTGGCTCAAGTGATACTTACACCTTGCAAGCTCGGTTTGATAATATCGGTAGTTTAAAGGCTCGATCCCCTGTCAAGGTCGGTGGGGTCGTTATCGGGCGTGTCAGTGATATCCACCTTGATAAAGAGAGCTACTTACCTGTTGTAAACCTTGCTATCAATTCTGAATATCAATTCCCTGAGACGTCAAGTGCACAAATTCTCACGTCAGGACTCATAGGTGAGCAATACATCGGCCTAGTTCCTGGTTTTATTTTCGATGACGAGACGTATCTAGTTGATGGTGATCGCATTGAGGATACTAAGTCAGCGTTAGTACTCGAAGATATGATAGGGCAAGTGCTTTATAGCATCGGTGGAAAGTCTGATGATGCGAAACAGGAGTAATAAGATGAGCAGAATATGCATGATGTTGGCTTTAATTTTCAGTGTGTTTAGTGTTTCCGCTCAAGATATAGATAAGAGCAAGCCCTACGACATGATGAAACAAGTCGCCGACCGCACTTTTTCCAGATTGGCAGAAGAGCAATCATTAATCCAAGATGATCCTAATTACTTGAAGGTTGTTGTCGAAGAAGAGTTGATGCCATACGTTAATGATCGTTATGCGGCATTGAAACTGTTGGGGCCTAACTTAAAAGGGGCGAAACGAGAAGACGTCTTAGAATTTGCGAAAGCTTTTCGTGAGTACTTGGTGACCTCTTATGCACAAGTCCTGACCCAGTATACTGGGCAAGAGATACAATTTGGTCCAACGCCAGTGATTGATGAAAAAACAACGATTACAGGCATTCGAGTCACCATAATGGATTCACCAAGACCGAACATTAATCTTGAATTTAAATTGAGAAAAGATAAAAAAACAGGTGATTGGAAAGCGTTTGATATGATTGCTGAAGGCATCAGTTTACTGTCGAGTAAGCAATCAGAATGGAACACAAAAATACGCCGAGAGGGGATACTTTCGGTGGCGGAAGAATTAGAAGCATTGTCTCAGGTGTCAATTCAATTTGAAGGGAAGTCCGGACAGTGAATGCGAGTGTAGAGTTTAGCGAACCTGATACTATTCTACTCGTTGGCACCCTGACTCGGGACACGGTTCCGAAGCTCTGGAAGCAATTACAAGTATTTAATTATCCAGAATCTAACGTTAATGTGCCTCTTAACGAGGTAGAACGTATAGATTCTGCTGGTATGGTGATGCTAATTCACTTAATAGAGCATGCAAAAAATCGAAAGTGTCATATAATGCTCAGCTTCGTGCCCGACGAGCTGAAAATGTTGTTTCAGCTAAGTAATGTTGAATCGGTAATTGAGAAACACATTTAGGAGTATCTTGTGGATAGCACAAAAGTACAGGAACTATTGCAAAGTGAACTAAACCTAGAAGAGCTGCATGTTAAAGGTGAAGGTAGCCACTACGAAGTGATTGCAGTAGATGCTCAATTCGCAGGCATGAGCCGAGTAAAAAAACAGCAGATGATTTATAAGCCTCTGATGGAATACATTCAGCGTAACGACATCCACGCCGTCTCGATCAAGGCTTTCACTCCAGAAGAGTGGGCTCGAGATAAAAAGTTGATGTCACTTTAAGGTTAAGTAATGGATAAGTTTCAAATTATTGGGTCGACAACCCCGCTACAAGGCGAGGTTTCAATCTCAGGTGCTAAAAATGCAGCACTGCCTATTTTATTTGCTTCTATTTTGGCTGAAGGGCCGGTAGAAGTCTCCAATGTGCCTCGTCTACGTGATATCGATACCACGATGAAACTGCTGACGCGCCTCGGAGCAAAAGTCCATCGTAACGGTTCCGTGCACGTTGATGGCAGCGAAATTAATGAACTTTGTGCGCCCTATGATCTCGTGAAAACGATGCGTGCTTCAATTTGGGCTTTAGGACCATTGGTGGCTAGATTCGGTAAAGGGCAAGTATCCCTGCCGGGTGGCTGTGCTATTGGAGCGAGACCCGTCGATTTGCATATTCATGGCCTTGAACAACTAGGCGCAACGATCACGCTTGAAGATGGTTATGTGAAAGCAGAAGTTGATGGCCGCTTGAAAGGCGCGCATGTTGTGATGGACAAGGTGAGTGTGGGTGCCACTATCACAGTGATGTGCGCCGCGACACTGGCGGAAGGCAAAACCGTACTGGATAACGCCGCACGTGAACCTGAGATTGTCGATACTGCCAACTTCTTGAATGCATTAGGAGCTAAAGTCTCTGGTGCAGGTACTGATACTATCACTATCGAAGGCGTTGAGCGTTTGTCTGGTGGTAAGCACGCTGTGGTTGCAGACCGCATTGAAACAGGAACATTTTTAGTTGCCGCAGCGGTATCAGGGGGCAAGGTCGTTTGCCGTAACACCAGCGCACATCTTCTAGAGGCAGTTATTGCGAAACTAGAAGAAGCCGGTGCGAAGGTGGAAAGTGGTGAGGACTGGATCTCCCTTGATATGACCGGTCGTGACCTCAAGGCTGTGTCGATTCGTACTGCGCCACATCCTGGTTTCCCAACTGATATGCAAGCGCAATTCACGCTATTAAATATCATGGCGAAAGGCGGTGGTGTTATTACCGAAACCATCTTTGAGAACCGCTTCATGCACGTGCCTGAACTGATACGAATGGGCGCAAAAGCAGACATTGAAGGTAACACCGTTATCTGTGGCGATGTAGAATTGTTGAGCGGCGCTCAAGTGATGGCCACAGATTTGCGAGCCTCAGCGAGCTTAGTTATCGCGGGTTGTATTGCCAAAGGCGAAACCATTGTTGATCGTATTTACCACATTGATCGTGGTTACGACAGGATTGAAGATAAGCTATCTTTACTGGGCGCAAATATTACTCGCGTTCAAGCATCTGAATAGCACTTTAAGTGATATTGATGAGCCGAAATCGTTAGGTTTCGGTTTTTTTTTGAGATTTTTCGGAGCACAAAATGATTGCTTTTTTCCGCTGTATTGCAGTGGCTATTTTCGCTATCGTCATGTTCATTTTTGGTTGTGGGTATTGTTTATTAAGCCCAAGAAACCCAAAGCATGTATTTAGATTTGGACGTTATTTTGGCGCAATGTCTAAGGTGTTTGGCATCAAACTTGAACTTAGGCTACCTGAAGATGCGTATCACCGTGGCCAGCATGTCTATATTGCTAACCATCAAAATAACTGGGACCTGTTTACCGTTTCTTCGGCCGTCACTCCAAATGTGGTGACAGTAGGCAAAAAAAGCTTGGCGTGGATGCCATTCTTTGGGCAGCTCTACTATCTTACCGGAAACATTTTGATTGACCGTGCTAATCGCAGTAAGGCGAAAGGAACGATAGATCAAGTTGTCGATAGCATGAAAAAAAGCAACTTATCTGTCTGGATGTTTCCTGAAGGTACGCGTTCTAGAGGGCGAGGCATGTTGCCATTTAAGACCGGAGCATTTCATGCTGCGATTGGCGCTAATGTACCGATTATCCCGATTGTTTGTAGTAGCACGGCGCACTTAAAGTTCAACAAATGGGATAACGGGCATATCATTGTTGAGATGCTGCCTCCCGTTTCTGTTGAAGGGTGTGCAAAAGAGGACATTCGAGAACTTGCTAACCGTTGCCGCGAGCAAATGGTGCAGAAATTGGAACAACTTGACGCAGAAGTGATTGAGCTCAATAAGGGCAAGTAATCATCGCGGAAGGTCACCGAGAGTGAAAAAAAGGGTTGTGTGAACAACCCTTTTTGATATCGGATGAAACGTTTAGGTCGCCGTTACTTACGAACCGCAATAGCTTCGATCTCAATCTTCACGTCTTTTGGTAGTCGTGCGACTTCAACACATGAGCGAGCTGGGTAGTTAGCGACTTGGTGCTCATCAAAGAACTTACCATAGACTTCATTCACTGTGCCAAAGTCGTTCAAATCTTTAACAAAAACCGTCATCTTAACAATATCAGAGACAGTAAGACCTGATGACTCAACGACAGCCTTAACGTTATCTAGTGATTGACGTGCCTGCTCTGAAATATCGTCTGATACTTCCCCTGTTACTGGGTTTACTGGGATTTGACCAGAGGTTAGCACCATATTACCGAGGTCGACGCCTTGAACATAAGGGCCAATGGCAGCAGGAGCTGATTCTGTATGAAGTACTTTAGTCATTCTTAGTGTTCCATTGTGATAAAAGAATAAGAGGAACTAGACTGCCTCTAGCCCCAATAAAAATCAAGCCTACTTTTAGTCGGCTTGATTAATAACATAACGATGATTAGCGCTCGGTAAGAATTTCTCTCGCAAATACCTTTTCACAGTATTTGCACTTCAGGCGAATATCACTATGCTTCTCGAACACCTTAAAACTACTTTCTACCGGCTCATTATGCGTGATGCAATTGCTATTTGGGCACTCAAATATACCGTTAATATGCTCAGGCAGTGCTAAGGCCAACTTTTTACTAACCTCATAATTCTCGATTTGATTCACGGTCGCGTTAGGCGCGTACAGAGCCAGTTTGTTTGCTTGCTCTTCGCTGACAAAGACGTTTTCTATTTTGAGTAAGTCCTTACACCCAAGAGCCGACGATGGAAGGTTTAAACCAATCGTGACGCGCTGCTGGGATTGGTCCATAGCAAACAGTTTTAATACCTTGATACCGATGTTCGCTGGGATGTGGTCGATCACTGTGCCATTTTTAATGGCCTCGACTTGTAGTTGTGTTTCTCTTGTCATGCTATACCTGCCTTACAACGTTTCATTTAACACGAGAGCCAATAGTGCTTCACGCGCGTACACCCCATTTTCAGCTTGCTGGAAATAGTAGGCATAAGGCGTTTTATCGACATCAACGGTAATCTCATCAACACGAGGAAGTGGGTGCAACACCTTTAGGTTGTCACGTGCTTCTTTCAGCGTTTCAGCCGATAAGATGTAAGCCGATTTTATATGTGCATATTCTGATTCATCAAAGCGTTCTTTCTGTACGCGCGTCATGTAAAGGATATCGAGTTCCGGTACGACCTCTTCCATATCTTGATGCATACTAAAGGTGATGCCTGATTCTTCCAGTTCTTCACAGATGTAATCTGGCATTGCGAGCGCTTCTGGTGCGATGAAGTAAAAGCGAACGTTATTAAACTTTGCTAATGCTTGAGTGAGAGAGTGCACGGTACGACCATATTTTAGGTCACCAACAAAAGCCACATTGATGTTGTCTAAGCGACCCTGGGTTTCATAAATGCTGTACAGGTCAAGCAAGGTTTGCGTAGGGTGCTGGTTTGCGCCGTCACCCGCATTGATAACCGGTGTGCCGTTTGAAAACTCAGAAGCGAGGCGTGCGGCGCCTTCTTGTGGATGACGCATGACAAAGGCATCCACATACGAAGCGATAACTTGTACGGAATCCGCTAACGTTTCGCCTTTTTTCGCAAGGGACGTGTTACCGCCACTATCAAAGCCAATAACACTACCACCAATACGCTGGATTGCGGTTTCGAAAGATAAGCGAGTTCGGGTTGAAGGCTCAAAGAAACAGCTCGCAATGACTTTGTTTTTTATTAGCTCAGGTCGAGGGGTTGATTTAAGTTGCCCTGCGGTTTCTACGATGAGTTCGAGCTCATCACGAGACAGCTCAGGAATTGAGATAATGTGCTTTTGGTAGAGCGTATTCGCCATGTTTATCTTCCCTATAGTTAAAAACTAAACCAGAGTTAGCAGCCATAAAAAAGCCCCCCATAATGGGAGGCTTAGTCATCAAAAGAAGATAATACCGGTGCGTGATAAGCGAAGTACTTATCGCGAGTTAGCAATGCATCAAAGCTAATCAGCGTATGAAAGCCTAGCAATGTAATGAAACTCGGTTGCGCCATGTCCTATCCCCCTGACAAATTGCGGAGAATTATACCCTTAACAATTGTGAGCGCAAGCGATTACATCAAAGGTTTATGCGTTAATTCGCCACTTTTTATTAACTGCCAAGTGTTGCGACCATGACGGCTTTTATGGTGTGCATGCGATTTTCTGCTTCATCGAATACGATGGAATACTCGGACTCAAAGACATCGTTGCTGACTTCTAACCCATTAAGGTTAAACTTGTCAGCAATCTCTTTGCCGATAGTGGTTTGGTCATCATGGAAAGCGGGTAGGCAATGCATGAATTTTACATCGGGGTTCCCCGTCGCTTCAATCATCGCCATATTTACTTGGTATGGTTTCATGAGAGTAATACGCTCCTCCCAAGCTGAGGCCGGTTCACCCATGGAGACCCAAACGTCGGTATAAAGAAAGTCACAACCGTCTACACCTTGAGTGACGTCTTCTGTTAGGGTGATGGTCGCTCCTGTATTAAGAGCAATCTGTTGGCATTCCTCAACAAGTTCTGGTTCTGGCCAGAATGCCTTGGGGGCGACTAGGCGAATGTCCATCCCCATTTTAGCGGCCCCAACCATTAGAGAATTACCCATGTTGTTTCGTGCATCGCCTAGGTAAGCAAATGACATTTGATGCAGCTGTTTTCCTTTGCCGTGTTCAAACATGGTGAGGAAGTCGGCTAAAATTTGCGTAGGGTGGAATTCATCGGTTAGGCCATTCCAAACCGGTACGCCAGCGTGGGCACCTAACTCTTCAACGATCTCTTGCCCAAATCCTCGATATTCTATGCCGTCGTACATGCGACCTAGGACACGTGCGGTATCTTTCATTGATTCTTTATGACCAATTTGCGAGCCCGAAGGGCCTAGGTATGAGACCTGAGCGCCTTGATCAAAGGCGGCAACTTCAAATGCACATCGGGTACGGGTAGAGGCTTTTTCAAAGATCAGTGCAATATTTTTCCCGACGAGTTTCTTTTGTTCTGTCCCTGCATATTTTGCTGATTTTAAAGACAAAGAAAGATCGAGAAGAAATTGGATTTCTTTGGGCGTAAAATCTAAAAGCTTAAGGAAGTTCCTATTACGTAAGTTATAAGCCATGTTCCGTACCTAGTGAATAACAAGTAGTTCATTTATACATATAAATGCTTTTAAAGTGAATATTTATTTTTGGTGTGATGTAAAAAAACGCCTATATTAGACGTTTTTTTCGGTTTTTATTTAGATACCGTCTCGCTCTATTGGACAGCTCATACAACGAGCACCCCCACGCCCGCGTCCTAGTTCATTCCCAGGGATAGTCAAAACTTCGATGCCTGCTTTATCATATTTTTCATTGGTATAGACATTTCTTTCATAGCCAATGACCACTCCTGGTTTAACGGTGAGAACGTTATTTGCATCGTTCCACTGTTCACGCTCTGCTTCATAATTATCACCACCAGTGGTGATAATATTCAATTTATCTACGTCGAGTGCACTTTCCAGTGCTGTTAAATAGTTAGGCAGTTTTTCAACTTGTATCTGGCCTTTAGGCTCAGCCGTTAATCGCCAAGTATCCAGTTTATCAGTGATAATTTCAGGGTAGACAGAGAATGTATCAACATCCATATGAGTCATTACGGTATCAAGGTGCATACAAGAGCGATGCTTAGGCAGATCAATCGCGATGACTTGTGAGGCTTGCCCTGTTTTGAAAAGGCTTGCCGCTAAGTTCTCCACGCCTTGTGGCGTTGTGCGTTCGGAGATACCAATGAGAACCGCGCCTTTGCCAATAACAAGGACATCACCACCTTCTATATTGGCATTGTCGTAATGCAAGTCTTCATCGCCAAAGTATTTGATGAAATCTTGGCCTGCAAAGGTAGGGTGCCAGCGATATATGGCACGTAAGTGATTGGTTTCACGCTGTCGAGCTGGCTTCATCATTGGGTTTAATGAGACGCCGCCGTACACCCAGCAAGACGTGTCGCGCGTAAATAGGTGGTTGGGTAATGGCTCAATGACAAAGTCGAGGGGGCGGCTCATCTTTTGTAAGATGGATGAGGTTTTGATTGGTAACTCTGAATAGGCAAGCCCACCCAGTAGAATGGTGGCAAGGTGCTCATTATCCATGTCTGCAAGGTAGCGTTTCAGTTCATTAGCAAAGATAGGCCCATAACGAAAATCTGAGATTTGAGTCTCTAGTAACCATGATTTGGCGTCGGTGACCGCCAAGGTTTCAACTAAAAGATCATGGAGGAGCAAAACCTCAACTTCTTGGCTACGTAGCGTGTCAGCAAAGGCGTCATGTTCTACCCCTGCCGCTTCTACAGCAAGCACGTCATCAAAAAGAAGTTCGTGACAATTTGATGGTGTGAGGTGGGTAAGCGCTCTTTCTGGGCGGTTCAGCAAAACTCTGCGTAATTGACCCACTTCTGATCCGACGTGCAACGTACTCATTGTGATTCCTTTCAAATTTGAATGCGCTATTTATGACAAGCTTGTTATCAAGATGCAAGCTCAAAAACTGGCGTTTGTTGCTGTAAATGAACCATATTGCAGTGACTAATCGTGATAAATTGCCACGTAAGCAGACAAATTTTCTGGATTTTTGCAGGGTATATAAAAAGTAGAATGCTTGAATATTCATGATTACAGGGATAGAAAGGGCGCTAATCATCGATAATCTATGCATAAATAAACAAATTTGGGCCAATTTGTGGCTATTGAATGAGTAAAACGTAGCAGGAGAGTAGAGTTTCTGGTTGAGGTGATATGCAAAATACATTCATAAATTGTCGACATGACACTAAGTGTCATCATTGGGCTCGGCTTTTTTCTTCATAAGTGAGAGCGATGTAACGATGAAATGTTAAATTTGTGTATGTGTGATCTGGATCTTAATGGATAAATTGGCGAAGAATGAAAATATGTTGCGAAAGATCCTGCTTCGATCTTTCGATTTACACTGACATACCGTATTATTCGTCCCGTTAACCTAATTTTAGCTGGAGCACTTTTATGTCTCAACAAGATGAGTATGTCACCGTTGCAGAATTGATCGAAATTCAAAAGGAAGACACTCGCGATATCATTCAAGCTCTTATAGAAGATGGTAGTGATCCAGACTCTCTTTATGAGATTGAACACCATTTCTTCGCTGAAGACTTTGACCGCCTAGAAAAAGCGGTTGTTGAAGCTTTTAAGTTGGGTTTTGAAGTTCTCGAAGCAGAAGAAACTGAAGATGAAGATGGCAACAAACTGCTATGTTGCGATGCTACGATGGAATCAAAGTTGAACGCAGAACAAATTGATGCACAAGTAGAGAAGCTTGTGAATCTCGCAGAAAAATACGACATCATCTATGATGGGTGGGGTACGTATTATGAAGGCGAAGATGCTCTGTACACGGAAGAAGATGACGCAGAAGAAGAATAAACGTCATTTTTTGAAAAAGGTCAGTAATACTGGCCTTTTTTTGTGTCCGTTGATAACTATTAACAACTGTATCTTTATATAAACAATTTGACTATACTGCGAAAAATATGATGTAGGTCTCATTGTTATAATGCAAAAAAACATGTCTGGTTTCTGGCAGTTATCCCCACTGACGGATCTCTCTATTCCGCAAGGGGACCTACAATTTCCTGGTGCGATTAGCCAAATTCTTCCTAATGCGTTGTCTGAACAAGCGATCGCAGAGCAAGAGTGGCACTTGATGCACGATTTTGACCTTAATGAGCAAGAGTTATCGCATCCTGCGGTGGACCTAGTATTCGCTGGCGTCGACCATTTTGCTGAGATCAGAGTGAACGGCGTTGCGGTGATGGACTGCGATGGCAGTGAATTAGTGTATCGAAAAGACGTACGAGCGCATCTTCAAGAAGGTCGAAATAGGATTGAGGTTTTGTTTCTCGAGTATGATGAAGATGACCTGCTCATTGAATCCAATCCTCCCTTGAAACAATGCCCACTTGGCGAGTATGCGGCTGGAAATGATCCTCGAGTGGGGATATGGGCAATGCCTTATTTACAGTTTATTTCTCATGTTCGTTTAGAGTACGTGGCAACGGAACAAATTTGGCATCATGGCGGAGGGTGTGAGTTTAAGGTTGACCTGTATTACAAAACCTATCGCCCAGGCTTGTTATCGGCTTTGGTCAAGTTCAATGGAATGACGTATTCATTACCGATCGACGTAAGAAAACAACAAGCATCTGCACTGTTTCAAATCGAAGCCCCTCGTTACACTGATCTTGCGTCTCCTAATAGTGCTGATGCGTACCAGTTAACCGTCGAGCTGGATGGACAGGAACAAGTATTGGATGTGGTATTAAATAGAGAGCTGTGTGCGACGCATTGCCCGCTTTAACTGCCGTTATCACATTTTAATTGGCTACCCTTTATCGATAAAAATAAAAAACGACCCCTGAGGTTAATGCCGTTCACTTAAGAG
>NZ_JBFROV010000049.1:0-110519 GCF_041471725.1 Vibrio sp. 10N.261.51.F12
TTAAGTACCGTGAGAACTTACATCTTCCAAAGGAAAATGGAGCGATACATCGGGTTCGAACCGATGACCTCAACCTTGGCAAGGTTGCGCTCTACCAACTGAGCTAGTATCGCATTGAACGTCTTTCGTCGTTCAGGGCTGCGAATTATAAGAGCATTTTTTTGTGATGCAAGTCCTATCGATAAAAAACATTCATTTTTTTTCTGTTTGATGGAAAAGCACACAAAAATACCTTATTTTTCTTGAAACTAGGATAAATCAGCCCCGCTATAATTAATAAGAGTTACTCACTAAATCGAAAAAATAGTATCACGATAGTATTTAAGCTCTGCAATTGATTCACGAATATCATCCATAGCTAAGTGTGTACCTTGTTTAGTAAACCCGTCTAACACCTCTGGCTTCCAACGTCGTGTCAATTCTTTCAACGTACTGACGTCGATATAGCGATAGTGAAAGTACTGCTCTAGCTCAGGCATGTGTTTGTACAAAAAACGGCGATCTTGACCAATGCTGTTACCACAAATTGGTGACACGCCTTTGGGTACCCATTTTTCAAGAAAGGCAATCGTTTCTTCAATGGCTTGTTGCTCGGTGTATGAACTTTCTGTCACTCGATCAACTAACCCACTCGCCGTGTGAGTATTTGTGCACCAGTCATCCATTTTTTCCAATTCACTGTTCGGCTGATGAATCGCAATCACCGGGCCTTCAGCGAGTATGTTCAGCTGGCTGTCGGTAACAATACTCGCAATCTCAATGATTTTATGTTGCTCAGGATCGAGCCCTGTCATCTCCAGATCAACCCAGATTAAATTCTGATCACTAAAAGACATATCGCCCTCGTCTATTTGTTTTCTGCCAAAAGAGGTACTATACCGAAATAAATTTCAGTAACCCAAATGGTTTGATGCTTAGCATCATAGAATTATCGTGGCGAAAAAGAAAAAACTGACTAAAGGTCAAGTGCGTCGAGTACGCAGCAACCAAAGCAAAAAGCTAAAACAAGAAGAAGCCATACAGTGGGATGAATCCATGCTGGGATCGGTGAAACAAGGTTTAGTAATTACTCGTTTTGGTCAACATGCCGATATTGAAGACCTTGAAACTCAAGAAGTTCATCGCTGTAACTTACGACGAGGAATTGAATCTCTAGTTTCAGGGGATCACGTAAAATGGCGTGTCGGTATCGAATCCATGCATGGTATTTCTGGCGTTGTTGAAGCCGTAGAGCCTCGCACTTCTATCTTAACGCGTCCAGATTATTACGACGGTCTTAAACCGGTAGCTGCCAACGTTGACCAAATGGTGATCGTGTCTGCCATCGCGCCCGATCTCTCATTTAACATTATCGATCGCTATCTAGTTGCGTCAGAAACCCTGCAGATCGCCCCATTGTTGGTGCTAAACAAGGTTGATTTAATCGCGGAAGAAGATAAAGCGGCCATTTACGCTTCCCTTAATGCCTACAAAGGCATCGGGTATGACGTGGCTTTTGTGAGTAAAGAGACCGGCGAAGGCATAAAGGAGCTCGAGGGCTATCTACAAGGAAAAGTGAACATTTTTGTCGGGCAATCTGGGGTTGGAAAATCCAGCCTAGTCAATGCGTTGATGCCTGAGCTCGATATTGAAGAAGGCGTAATTTCGACAAATTCGGGGCTTGGTCAACATACCACGACAGCCGCACGTCTTTATCACTTTCCGTCCGGTGGCGATCTCATCGACTCCCCTGGCGTCCGAGAGTTTGGCTTATGGCACCTAGAGTCTAACGAGATTACAGAAGCCTTTGTTGAGTTCCGACCTTACCTTGGTGGTTGTAAGTTTAGAGACTGTAAACACCTTGATGATCCGGGTTGTATTTTGCGAGAAGCGGTTGAAAACGGCAATATCGCAAGAGGCCGCTTTGATAATTATCATCGTATTCTTGACAGCATGGTAGAAAACAAAGCGAACCGACAATACTCTCGTAGCAAAAAGGCAGACCTGTAAATTCATTTGAATTTGGAATGCATATTACGCTTAGTGTCAGTCCTTAAGCTTGACTAGGTACTGACATTTTACGAGATTTATTTTACTATCTCGCGCCCTAAACTCGAAACTCTCAATTAATGTTGGAATAGTAAGCAATGGATAAGATTAAAGTTGGACTTCAATATTGGATACCACAGCACGGACTAACCCGTCTGGTTGGTAAACTGGCATCGGCTAAAGCCGGTGGTCTAACAACAGCAATCATTCGTTGGTTTGTAAAACAATATAACGTCAACCTGGACGAAGCTCTGTACTCAGACCCCGCTCATTTCGACACGTTTAATGAGTTTTTTGTTCGTGAATTAAAACCTGGCGCCCGCCCTATTACAGACGGTGACCATGTCCTTGTTCACCCCGCAGACGCGTGTGTCAGCCAATTCGGTCCAATTGAAGATGGTCAGCTTATTCAGGCGAAAAACCATCGCTATACCGCTCAAGAGCTGCTTGGCGGCAATGAAAAGCTTGCGCAAGAGTTCACCGACGGTGAATTTGCCACGCTGTATCTGTCTCCACGTGATTACCATCGCGTACACATGCCTTGTGATGGAACACTTCGTCAAATGATTTATGTCCCTGGCGATCTATTTTCAGTGAACCCACTCACCGCAGAGAACGTACCCAACCTTTTCGCCCGAAATGAGCGAGTGGTTTGTATCTTCGATACCGAATTTGGCCCAATGGCACAAGTACTTGTCGGTGCAACCATTGTGGGTAGCATTGAGCTCATTTGGGCTGGGACAGTGACGCCTCCAACAGGCAGTTCAGTTCATACATGGGACTACCCAGCAGAAGGCAACAAGTCGGTGGTATTGAAAAAAGGCCAGGAAATGGGCCGCTTTAAGCTAGGCTCAACGGTCATCAACCTTTTTGCCAAAGATAGTGTTCACTTTGATGAAACGATGGTCAATACCGCAACAACCGTGATGGGTACGCCATACGCACACCGTGCCGATAACAGCGTCAACTAAATCACGCTTGTGTAATCTTGTTTAAAATAACGGCGCAGCTTTGCGCCGTTATTTATTCTTGCTTAACGCCGCTTTATCGATGCCTTTCAGCCATAATCGTTGACGCAAAACAACATTCCCACCAATAATTTACGCTTGTTTTCAAAACTCTAACGGCAGTCTAAGACCCTAGTACGATTATATTTTAATCTATCGAGTAGTTTGCTTTCACTCGAGATAACACTGCCTATGCTTAAGATAAATAACGGGATTTTGATCCGGCTTCTGATCTGTTTCATCATACCACTCGGGGTCTTAATGATGCCGATCGATGCCATACCTATCGACAACCTCACATTAATTCAGCATCGATTGCTCGCTATCTTCCTGCTCGCGGCACTCCTTTGGGTACTTGAACCTGTACCGGTCTTTGCTACCTCTATTCTCATCATCGCCTTAGAGCTGGTGATGATTTCAGATAAAGGCTTACACCTATTTCGTACGCCACCAGCGGGGCATGATCTTGGCGAATTGATGAAATACACGGATATCTTTAGCGCTTTTTCATCTCCTATCATTATTCTGTTCATGGGCGGATTTGCACTGGCGATTGCTGCATCAAAATACGAACTGGACAACAACCTCGCACGCGTATTACTGAAACCATTTGGTCATCAACCTAGATTCATCATGCTTGGGTTAATGCTCATTACCGCTGTTTTCTCGATGTTTATGTCCAATACGGCGACCACTGTCATGATGCTGGCTTTACTCGGCCCCATTGTGGCTTCTGCCCCTAAAGGCGATATTGGCATCAAAGCGTTAGTGTTATGTGTCCCTATTGCAGCCAACACAGGGGGAATCGCGACACCAATAGGTACGCCACCGAATGCCATTGCCTTGCAATACCTTACCGGAGACAACACCATCGATTTTCTTCAGTGGATGATGATGGGACTGCCGTTTGTCATTATTCAGCTGACCATTGCTTGGTTCCTGTTGCAGCGTTTTTTTCCATCATCTCAAGATAAAATGGTTTTGAGGTTAAACGGTAAATTCCAAAAAAATTGGCGAGCCATCGTTGTCTATGTCACCTTTGCTAGCACCATCTTGCTTTGGATGACCACCAAACTACACGGCATGAATACCTACGTGGTTTCCATCATTCCACTGGCTGTTTTTACACTCACCGGAATCATGGGTAAAGAAGAGCTAAAGCTGATTAACTGGGATGTACTCTGGCTCGTTGCTGGGGGGATTGCGATTGGCATTGGGCTTGATAAAACAGGGCTTGCCGTAGCGCTTGCTCATGCCATCGACTATGAGTCATTATCGCCAATGGCGGTCGTACTCACACTGTCTGTCGTCTGCTGGTTAATGGCCAATTTCATGTCAAATACGGCTACCGCTAACCTGCTCATGCCAATTGCAGCTGCAATTGGTGCCTCGATGGAGAGCCTTGCCAGTATCGGCGGCCTGCAGGGGCTTTTGGTTGTGGTCGCCTTCTCCGCGTCTCTCGGTATGATCCTGCCCGTTTCTACGCCGCCTAACTCCCTCGCCTATTCTACCGGCCTTATTGAGAGTAAAGACATGGCGAAAATGGGACTTATCCTTGGGGTAATTGGCTTGCTTATCGTTTATACCGCCGCTTGGATTCTCACCTAACCCTATAAGTGCAGCGAAATTCATCGCGTCGGATGGATTTCGTTGCACTTTGAAGAGGCGCATAGTACAACCTGTTTATCGATAAGACTTCGAATTGAATAGGGAAACTCATGGGGTTTGAGTGGTTTGCGCTTATTGCCGCTTTTTTATGGGCAGTATCCAGTATTATTTCTGTCACGCCAGCGCGCCATCTTGGCTCTTTTGCCTACAGCCGATGGCGAATGGGGTGCACCGCGCTCATCTTAACGACCATGGCCCTACTCACCAGTGGCTGGGGCAGTGTCAGCTATCAACATATCACGCCTATGGCACTCTCAGGCTTGATTGGCATCTTTATTGGCGATACCGCCTTGTTTGCCTGCTTAAATCGAATGGGGCCTCGACAAGCAGGATTGTTGTTCTCTTGCCATGCTGTCTTCTCCGCCATTCTTGGTTACTTTCTATTTTCTGAAACCATGACGCCAATAGAGTTGATGGGCTCTGCATTGGTGTTCTCTGGCGTCGCAACCGCCATCTTCTTTGGGCGCAAACAAAATAAAGCGTCAACAAACAGCTTAGAGGACATTCGAGGTAAAGCATCCGTGGGTATCGCGCTAGGCATTACAGCAGCGCTGTGTCAGGCTTTAGGCGGTATTATCGCAAAACCAGTGATGCAAACTGCTATCGACCCCGTCGCGGCTTCAGCCATTCGTATGATCACCGCCTTTGTCGCCCATAGCTTGTTTTGGCTAACAGGTGCGAAACTTGCTAAAAGCCTTCGTCCCATCACCCTACCCATTTTTGGAATCACTGCGCTCAACGGGTTTCTTGCCATGGCAGTCGGTATGACCTTGATTCTCTTTGCTTTGCAAACCGGTAATGTTGGTATGGTGGCGCTGCTTTCTTCCACGACACCTATCATGGTATTACCATTACTTTGGTTATACACCAAACAACGCCCTAACCGATACGCGTGGTTAGGTGCGCTACTGGCCGTCTTAGGAACCGGTATATTGGTAACCTAACCCTCATGGGTAGTGCTTTTCGGTATTAAGCCTTATCGCTCCAAGCTACATAAGCTACTAAGTAATTAAGCCATTAAGCCATTAAGCCATTAAGCCATTAAGCCATTAAGCAATAGGAAACGGAAAGGCGGTCACTTGATCAATATGTTCCGCGCCGACAGCCAACATAATCAGTCGGTCAATACCCAATGCCACACCCGCACATTGTGGCAGGCCGGCTTCAAGTGCAGCAATCAAATGGTAATCAATGGGCTGCACAGGTAAGCCCATTGCCACTCTTTTTTGATTGTCTTGTTCAAAACGTGCAAGTTGCTCTTTCGGGTTATCCAGCTCATGAAAGCCATTAGCAAGTTCAATTCCCTGATAATAAACCTCAAAGCGATCGGCGACCCTTGGATCATCGGCGTTAACCTTCGCCAGCGCCGCTTGTGACGCTGGAAAATCATAAACAAAAGCAGGCGTGTTCGATCCAATCGTCGTTTCTACCCCGACACTAAATAACAATTGCAATAACGTATCCCTGTCCTCTTCTATGTCAGCGATATCAGACAACCCTAAGGTGCTAGCCGCGACACGCAGCTGCGACATGGAAGCCGTTAACGGACAAACATCCAGAGCTTGAATGAACGCTTGTTGGTAAGTCATTCGTTCTGCTTGTGTTCCACCTAACACCATCATCAATAACTCGTCCATTTCGTCCATCAGTTGATGATGGTCATACCCGACTCTATACCACTCCAACATGGTGAATTCAGGATTATGGTGACGGCCATTTTCTTCATTACGAAATGCCTTGCCGATTTGATAAATCGACCCGCTGCCCGCTGCCAACAGTCGCTTCATGTGAAATTCCGGGCTTGTCATGAAATACAGTACCTGTCCATCGGCGTACCCAGGCCCGACAAATTCGGTTTTAAACGTCTGTAAGTGCACATCGGTCACCGTGGCGTGACTCATGGCTGGCGTCTCGACTTCCATCACTGATTTTGATAAGAAAAATTGACGTATTGAGTGCATAATTTCGGCACGTTTTTTTAACAGAGGCATTGATGCTGTTGGCTGCCAGTCACTGTAAATCATAATCAAACTCATTAGCTGTAGTTATTGATAATTGTACAAACTTGAAGAACTCACCTGATTATAAGTGACGTTAGTCACACATCATATAAATACTATGCTTCTCCATGCATTTCCGGTGAAAAAACCTAACTCAATCAATTTTTTTGTAAAAGGGGTTCTCTACTATAACCCTTAGTTTTTATCGGCTTATTTAAAGCCTAATTATTACCCGCGAGTTCCCTCGCATTCACCCTCACACTGGAGGATAACTGTGAAGACAATTACCACAGATATCGCAGTCATCGGCGCTGGTGGCGCTGGTCTTCGAACTGCTATTGCAGCCGCTGAAGCAAACCCTGAACTGGACGTTGCTCTTATCTCAAAAGTTTACCCTATGCGCTCGCACACTGTTGCAGCAGAAGGGGGATCTGCCGCTGTAATCAAGGATGAAGATAGCCTAGACAATCATTTCAACGATACCGTTGGGGGTGGTGACTGGCTTTGTGAACAGGATGTTGTTGAGTATTTTGTAAAAAGCGCAACAAAAGAAATGATCCAAATGGAGCAATGGGGTTGCCCTTGGAGCCGTAAAGAAAACGGTGAGGTCAACGTACGTCGCTTTGGCGGAATGAAGGTCGAACGTACATGGTTTGCGGCAGATAAAACCGGCTTCCATATGCTACACACGCTCTTCCAAACCTCAATGAAGTACGAAAAAATCAATCGCTTTGATGAGTATTTCGTGGTTGACCTTCTTGTTGTTGAAGGCGAAGTTCAAGGGCTTATCGCCATTCATATGTCTGAGGGTGAGCTAGTCACCATTAAAGCCAAATCCGTGGTGCTCGCAACAGGTGGTGCCGGTCGTGTTTACCACTGCAACACCAATGGTGGCATCGTAACGGGCGACGGCATGGCGATGGCGTATCGTCATGGTGTTCCACTGCGTGACATGGAATTTGTTCAATACCACCCAACTGGGCTACCAGGTACAGGGATCTTAATGACGGAAGGGTGTCGCGGTGAAGGCGGTATTATTGTCAATAAGAACGGCTATCGTTACCTCCAAGATTATGGCATGGGTCCAGAAACCCCTGTCGGTGAGCCAAAGAACAAATACATGGAGCTAGGGCCTCGAGACAAAGTGTCTCAGGCATTCTGGCATGAGCAGCAAAAAGGCAACACTATCAAGCACCCGCTGGGTGATGTCGTGCACCTAGACTTACGTCATCTCGGTGAAGAATACCTTCAAGAGCGCCTGCCATTCATTTGTGAACTAGCAAAAGCCTACGTCAATGTTGACCCCGCTAAAGAGCCGATCCCTATCCGTCCAACGGTTCACTACACCATGGGTGGTATCGAAACAAACGGCCAATGTGAAACTCGCATCCAAGGTTTGTTTGCCGTTGGTGAATGTGCCTCTGTGGGCCTACACGGTGCAAACCGTTTAGGGTCGAACTCCTTAGCTGAGTTTGTTGTATTCGGCCGTGTGGCCGGTGAACAAGCCGTTGAGCGCGCAAAAGCCTTCAAAGGCTGGGATGATGCCGCTATCGAGAAGCAAGTCGAAGCCGTAGAAGCTCGTATTGCTGCACTAATGAACCAAAGCGGCGACGAGAACTGGGCTGACATCCGTACTGAAATGGGTCATACCATGGAAGCGGGTTGTGGGATCTACCGCCAAGAAGACTTGATGCAAGCCACTCTTGAAAAGATTGCTGAGCTCAAGCAGCGTTACAAGAATATTGGCATTAAGGATAAAGGAAAAGTATTCAATACTGACCTGCTTTACGCTATCGAGGTGGGCTACGGATTGGAAGTTGCCGAGGCCATGGTGCACTCAGCAATTCTTCGTAAAGAGTCTCGTGGCGCGCACCAGCGTTTGGATGATGGCTGCACCGAACGTGATGACCAAAACTACCTAAAACACTCACTCGCATTCTTCCAAGAAGACAGTGCTCCAAGTATTGATTACAGCGATGTAAAAATCACTAAATCTCAACCGAAAGCTCGTTTATATGGTGAAGCAGCAGAAAAAGCCGCCGCTGAAGAAGCAAAAACCAATAAAGAAAACAATGCAGAGGAGCAAGCATAATGTCAGCAAATCGCATTCAGAAAATTGAAATCATGCGTTATGACCCAGAAAAAGATTCTGAGCCACGCATGCAAATGTTTGATGTCCCGTTCGATGAAACCATGTCTGTACTCGATGCTATCGGTTACATCAAAGACAACCTCGATAAAGACTTGTCTTATCGCTGGTCTTGTCGAATGGCGATCTGTGGTTCTTGTGGAATCATGGTCAACGGCGTACCTAAACTGGCATGTAAGAGCTTCATACGCGACTACCCTGGCGGCGTTAAAATTGAGCCATTAGCCAATTTCCCAATCGAAAAAGACTTAATTGTCGACATGACGCCATTTATTGAGCGCTTGGAAGCGGTTAAACCTTATATCATTGGTAATCCTCGCACACCTGAAGATGGCGCCAATATACAAACGCCTGAGCAAATGGCCAAATACAAGCAATTTGCTGGCTGTATCAACTGTGGTCTGTGTTACGCCGCCTGTCCTCAATTTGGCTTAAATCCAGAGTTTATCGGCCCAGCCGCATTAACAATGGCACACCGCTATAACCTCGATAGCCGTGATAACGGTAAAAGTGAGCGAATGGCACTGATCAATGGTGAGAATGGCGCTTGGGGATGCACCTTTGTTGGCTACTGTTCTGATGTTTGTCCGAAGAACGTTGACCCAGCAGCGGCGGTTAACCAAGGTAAGATTGAGTCTTCAAAAGACTTCGTCATTGCCATGCTTAAACCCGATGGCTCACCAAAGAATGTGGAGGCATAACGATGAGCAATAGAAAACCTTATGTTCGCGAAATAAAACGAACATGGTGGAAGAATCATCCTTTTTACCGATTCTACATGTTGCGTGAGGCCACGGTCTTACCGCTGATCTTATTCACCATCTTCCTAACCTTCGGTTTAGGCGCGCTTGTAAAAGGGCCTGAAGCTTGGCAAGGCTGGCTAGATTTTATGGCCAACCCTCTGGTGATCGCGATCAATATTGTTGCGTTAGCGGGCAGCTTGTTTCACGCTCAAACGTTTTTCAGCATGATGCCTCAAGTTATGCCGATTAAAATCAAGGGCAAAGCCGTCGAGAAGAAAACCATCGTGCTCGCACAATGGGCGGCCGTTGCCGCAATTTCTTTAATTGTGCTGATTATTGTCTAAGGAGACCACTGTGATTAACCAAAACCCTAAACGTTCAGACGAACCCGTATGGTGGGGACTATTTGGCGCTGGTGGCTCATGGTTTGCCATGATCACTCCTGTGACCATTCTTGTACTGGGCATTCTTGTTCCTATGGGCATCATCGATGCCGAAGCACTCAGCTATGAACGCGCGGCTAATTTTGCCACCAGCTTTATTGGTGCTTTATTTGTGATTGCCACGCTAGCCTTGCCAATGTGGCATGCTATGCACCGCCTTCACCATGGCATGCATGACCTCAAGATCCACGCTGGAGTCGCAGGCAAGATTGTTTGCTATTTCTTTGCGGGTCTTATTAGCGCATTAGCAGTGATATTTATCTTTATGATTTAAAAGATTAATCACCGAAAAAGGCAGCGATTAGGCTGCCTTTTTGTTATCCGTTACGTAGTGACCCGTCATCCATCCAGACAATCCCTTACATTCCTACATTCCCCCTCCCTATACAATCCGCAACGATTCATAATAAAAAGAGATATAACAATGAAAAAGTCTATTTGCGCACTTATTATTTCAAGTGCTCTTTTTGGGTGTGGTAGCACCGTTGATATGAAAAAATCAGACGCGGTTTCAGCACAACCAGAGCTCATACTGAAAACCGATGGCACATTTTGGGGATTCGGTCCTGAAGGTTCATTCGATATAGCTGGCCTCTATCAAGGGAAATATTCACGCAGCGCCTCCACCAGCTCTTGGTTTAATACCGTCAATAATAACCAAGGGGATATGGTTGCAGAGGTGACTCGCATTGACAGTGGGGAAACGTGGACACTTATATGCAGTGGCGGTGGCACAAGTGTTGATGTTGGCAGTTTTTCATTTGGTGGTAACGACCCTTACATTTGCCAGATTAATGAAGCAGGGCAAACCATTGGAGAGTATGAAGTGGCACAAAAATCCGAAGCCATCAGCCTATCAACCACGAAAAAAGAAATCGGCTTCATTCGGCTCCGCAAGACACACTTCAATGTTGAATCTATTCACGAGGGTGAGGGACTATTGATGAGTGTTGAACATCCACTTGGCTACAGTTTTAGTCGCGGTAGTCAAGAGATTGCAGCCGCGCAAACCAATGGCGCGATAACGCTTCAAACACTGGCAAACTTGCCCGATTCAGAGATGGATACCCTTATTCTGGGGACGGTAGCGAGTGCATTAGGTTGGCGTCCGCAAGACTAAGTGCTTCTGTTCCAACATTAAAAAAGGTCGCCTCAGCGACCTTTTTTATTAATGAAGTGACGTTACTTAACACGACCTACATATTCTGCAGTACGAGTATCAACTTTCACGACTTCACCAATTTGAATAAATAGTGGAACACGTACAACGGCGCCAGTGATTAGCGTTGCTGGCTTACCGCCTGTACCTTGTGTATCACCTTTAAGGCCAGGATCCGTTTCTGTCACTTCTAACTCAACAAAATTAGGTGGTGTGACTGAAATTGGATTATCATTCCACAATGTAATCATACATGCGTTGTTTTCTACTAGCCATTTCGAGTTATCACCCACAGCTTTTACGTCTGCTGCGATTTGTTCGAATGTCTCGCTGTTCATAAAGTGGTAGAATTCACCGTCTGAGTATAGGTAATCTAGATCGATATCCATGACGTCAGCGACTTCAAAGCTCTCGCCTGACTTAAATGTTTTCTCTAACACCTTACCAGACAGTAGTTTACGAATTTTAACACGGTTAAATGCTTGACCTTTACCTGGCTTCACGTATTCGTTTTCTAGAATTACGCAAGGCTCGTTGTCCAGCATAAATTTCAAACCGCCTTTAAATTCATTCGTGCTAACAGTAGCCATTGTATCCTCTTAGTATTCTTCGAGTTAAAATTTAATGTCGCCTATCATAACCCGAAATCTTGTTTCTGTTGAGCAAAACTGGCTCAAACAGCTATCCAATGCGATCTCAGACCCGTATCAGTTGCTTAAACAACTGGAAATTGATGCGACTCCTTGGGAAAGTGGCCTTCGAGCTCGAAAGCTCTTTCCTATGCGTGTCCCCCAAAGCTTTGTCGATCGCATGGAAAAAGGCAACCCATATGACCCACTCTTACAACAAGTTTTACCACTGAGCCAAGAGTTTGAGGTTCATAGCGGTTACTCGCAAGACCCCTTAGAAGAACAAGGTGCAGTGGTACCTGGGCTTTTGCACAAATATGCCAGTCGCGCGTTGATGATCGTGAAAGGCGGTTGCGCGGTAAATTGCCGCTATTGTTTCCGACGTCACTTTCCCTATCAAGACAATAAGGGAAACAAGGAAAATTGGCAGCTCGCATTAGACTACATCGCCAGTCAACCCGACATCGATGAGGTCATCTTATCGGGTGGTGATCCGCTAATGGCGAAAGACAACGAACTGGAATGGCTGATCAATAAAATAGAAGGCATTGATCATGTTGCCACGCTGCGCATTCATTCTCGACTGCCTGTTGTCATCCCCGCACGAGTCACCGATACCTTATGTGAATTATTGCAAGCCACTCGGCTGAATACAGTTCTTGTAACGCATATTAATCATGCCAATGAGGTCAACTCTGAGTTCACTGAAGCTATAGGCCGACTGAAGGCAGCGAATGTCATCATGCTGAATCAAGCTGTACTGCTTAAAGGCATTAATGATTCCGTAGAAGCACAAGTTGCACTTAGCCGCGCTATTTTTAACGCTGGTATTTTGCCTTACTACTTACATGTCTTAGACAAAGTACAAGGCGCGGCGCATTACTTCATTAGCGATCAGGATGCAAAACAGTTGATGCAAGGGGTCATACAGAAAGTTGCTGGCTATTTGGTGCCAAAGCTCACGCGTGAAGAAGGGGGGAAAACGAGCAAAACGCCTCTCGACCTCTATCTTGAGTAGCATTTACCTTAGACAACCTTTTCGTTTCGATAAAATTTATTTGTTCGCCTGTCCGGTCTAATAAACAGATACTGCCTTTTTTATGAGGAGGATATTTGTGGAATTAGTAACGATTTTCGATTTAGGTCCATTCTCATGGCAAGCCCTTGCTTGTTGCATGCTCAATGGCACACTCATTGGTTTAGAACGACAGACTCGAGGCAAGCCCGTTGGTATTAGAACCTCGATTTTAATCTTATCTGGCACGTACTTATTCATGTCGATGGCGGTGTCATTGTCTCCCAACACCCTAGATCAAGCCCGAGTATTAGGGCAGATCATTACTGGGGTTGGCTTCTTAGGGGCAGGCGTGATGATGTCAGAAAATGGCAAGATTCACGGGGTGACCTCTGCCGCCGTTATTTGGTTATTAGCTGGACTTGGGATGATGATTGGCTTGGATCATTACAAGGCCTCCGTGATCCTTACCCTATTAGCATTAACCATTTTGTTAGGGGTCGATAAAGCGGAGAGTAGTTTCCAAAGCCTGCGTCGTGGTGTCCATCAAACCTTTCAGAAGCGCTCAAAGCACAAAAAGTAATCTCTAAAACATACGCAATAAAAAAGCCCTTAAATGGTGTCATTTAAGGGCTAATTGTTTTACTCAACATCAATTACGTCGCGACTGCCATTAGGCGAGATTATTTAGCGAAGTTAATGATTGGGAAACACTTAAAGAAACCATTATCAGCACAGTTAATCAGACCAATCTGAACACCATCGATAGTGTTGGTTTTGTTAAAGATACCCAATTGGAAGTTAGATTTCTTCGAGAAACTCGCAATACCGATATCAGCCATGGTATTACCCTCAGAGTAGTTAACCGCACTCCAGTTAAGACCCTTAACATCATTTGTCACGTTCACTACACCAAGGTTAACACCCGATGTTTTGCCCGTATTCCAGTTAAAGATACCTAAAGATGCACCCTTCATTTCTTGTGTCACTTTAGAGGCGCCAAAGAAAAGGCCGAAGTTCACACCTGTTGTACGCTGCGTTTCAGACATACCTAGCACTGAGAAATCAACACCCTTAACTTCATTGACTTGACCATGAAGAACGGAAAGACGCACGCCACCTACCGCATTTGCGTCAGGTGCGTTGAAGCCATTAAGAGAAGAAAACATAACCGGCGTGCTGTCTGCTAGCGCCATTGGGGAAATTGATACTGCTGCTGCCACTGCGATGGCGGATACGACTTTTTTCATTATATTGTCTCCACTGACATTATTATTTATCCATTAGCCACTACTCGGTCCGTTAATGGCGGTTTTCCACTTGAAACTGTTTTTATACACTTATAACTATAGACGATGCTATTTCCGGTCACTATACCGTATGTCAGTTAATTGTCATAACGCCAAACATCTAGACATTACGCGGTTTATTATTGAAGCAGGTACAAAAAAGCCAGAGGTTTCCCCTCTGGCTCTGTCAGCGTTTTCTGATGAATTACATCATGCCGCCCATGCCGCCCATTCCGCCCATATCAGGCATCGCTGGCGCTTCTTTTTGAGGTGCATCGGTTACCATTGCTTCTGTTGTGATCATAAGACCAGCTACTGATGCGGCAAACTGCAGTGCGCTACGCGTTACTTTTGTTGGGTCAAGGATACCCATCGCAATCATGTCGCCGTATTCGCCCGTCGCCGCATTGTAACCGTAGTTACCTTCGCCCGCTCTTACGTTGTTTGCAACAACAGACTCTTCATCACCCGCATTCGCAGTAATTTGACGAAGAGGTGCTTCCATTGCACGAAGTGCTACGCGGATACCCACATTTTGCTCTTCGTTATCACCTTCAAGGCCAGCAACTTTAGACGCAGCACGGATAAGTGCAACACCACCGCCGGCAACCACACCTTCTTCTACTGCCGCACGAGTAGCATGAAGTGCATCTTCAACACGGTCTTTTTTCTCTTTCATCTCAACTTCAGTCGCTGCGCCAACCTTGATTACCGCTACGCCGCCAGCAAGTTTAGCCACACGCTCTTGAAGTTTTTCTTTGTCGTAGTCAGATGTTGCATCTTCAACTTGTTGACGAATCTGCGTCACACGACCTTGGATCATCGCTTCATCACCCGCACCATCAATGATGGTTGAGTTCTCTTTTGTGATAGTCACACGCTTAGCTTGACCTAGGTCTTCTAGCGTAACTTTCTCAAGGTCTAGGCCGATCTCTTCAGAAATCACAGTACCGCCAGTTAGGACTGCGATATCTTGTAGCATAGACTTACGACGGTCACCAAAACCAGGGGCTTTAACTGCCGCTACTTTAACGATACCACGCATGTTGTTCACAACTAATGTCGCCAGTGCTTCACCTTCAACGTCTTCTGCAATGATAAGCAGTGGACGAGATGCTTTAGCAACCGCTTCTAGAGTAGGTAGAAGCTCACGAATGTTCGATACTTTCTTATCGATAAGAAGAATGAACGGGCTCTCTAAATCAACACTGCCAGCTTCTTGGTTGTTGATGAAGTAAGGAGATAGGTAACCACGGTCGAACTGCATACCTTCAACAACGTCTAGCTCGTCTTGTAGAGCCTGACCTTCTTCAACCGTAATAACGCCGTCACGACCTACTTTTTCCATCGCTTCAGCAATGATGTTACCTACTGTCGAATCAGAGTTCGCTGAGATAGTACCTACTTGAGCAATCGCTTTAGTATCTGAACAAGGAACAGACAGGGTTTTCAGCTCTTCAACAGCTGCGATAACCGCTTTGTCGATGCCGCGCTTAAGATCCATTGGATTCATGCCAGCAGCAACCGCTTTTAGGCCTTCAGCGATAATAGACTGAGCCAATACTGTTGCAGTCGTTGTTCCGTCGCCCGCCGCGTCATTCGCTTGCGAAGCCACTTCTTTAACCATTTGTGCGCCCATGTTTTGGAACTTGTCTTCAAGTTCGATTTCACGTGCAACTGAAACACCATCTTTAGTGATAGTCGGTGCGCCAAATGATTTATCTAGAACCACGTTACGGCCTTTAGGGCCCAATGTTACTTTTACAGCATCAGCTAGAACGTTGACACCTTCTAGCATTTTGATTCGTGCGTCGTTGCCAAACTTAACGTCTTTAGCAGCCATTGTTTATTTCCTTATCTAAATTCAGTGGATAATGTTTGATTCAGAGTAAAATTACTCAACGTCTACTATTATTCGACGATCGCCATGATGTCGTTTTCAGACATAATCAGAACTTCTTTGCCGTCGATTTTTTCAGTTTTCGTACCGTAACCTTCAGCGAAGATAACCGTGTCACCCACTTTAACGTCCAATGCTTGAACTGACCCGTTTTCTAGAATGCGGCCATTACCTACAGCCAGCACCGTACCACGTGTTGATTTTTCTGCAGCAGACCCCGTAAGAACGATGCCACCAGCAGATTTAGATTCAACTTCTTTGCGCTCAACGATCACGCGGTCGTGTAGAGGACGGATATTCATCGGTCGTGTCTCCTGAATTAATTAATATGTTAGCTTTGAGAATGCCTTAATTCGGCTTGTGATAATTATGTTGGGGATGATCGAGTTAATCCCAAGGGGTAGAAGCCAAAATTTTGTGACAAAAATAACGAAAATGGACTTTGTCACGACAGCGGCACGTCAATCCAGTCGAATCTCGCACGATTTAAGGAATTCCTGTATCCTGAATCCCTGTATCGTCAACGATGAATTCTATGCAAGATAAGCATGGGCTGCTATCTGCCCCTATCTCTACTGTGCTCAAACAAATGACAGTCCCTATGGTATTTGGCATGGTGGCGATCTTGGCCTTTAACCTCGTTGACACCTTTTTTATCGCGTTACTTGGCACGCAATCTCTTGCGGCCATCAGCTTCACTTTTCCAGTCACGTTTGGCGTCAACTGCATCACAATGGGAATAGGTGTCGGCCTTTCCACCATCATTGGTCGGTTATTAGGGCAAGGCAACACTCGCAACGCCGCGCAGTTCACTACTCATGGTCTTATTCTTGCCGTTATCCTCGTCACCGTTGCCTCAACCATTGGATTAACAACCATTGAACCATTATTTCGCATGCTTGGCGCTAATGACGACATTATTCCGTTAATTAACCAATACATGGTGATCTGGTATTTTACGATTCCACTTTTAGTTATCCCAATGGCAGGCAACAGTGCCATTCGAGCAACGGGCGATACCAAGACTCCAGCCAAGATCATGATGCTCTCAGGCGTGTTAAATGGCATCTTAGACCCTTTGTTTATCTTTGGGGTCGGTCCGTTTCCTGAGTTAGGCATCCAAGGCGCGGCGGTGGCGAGTGGTTTTGCTTGGTTTGGTGCGCTGTTAGGATCACTTTACGTATTGGTTAAGCGTGAGAAGTTGCTCGGTCGAATCAACCCTCCTGATATATTTAAAGACTGGAGCGCCATCTTAAAGATAGGGACACCGTCAGCGCTTTCAACCGCAATGTCACCGATATCGGGAGCAATTTTAATGAAGATGCTTTCCGTACATGGCACTGCGGCCATTGCGGCTTATGGCGCCGCTCAACGTGTAGAATCCATATTAATACTGGTTTTAATCTCACTAAGCTCCGCATTAACCCCTTTCATGTCGCAAAACTTTGGGGCCAAACAACCCGGACGAAGCTTTGCTGGTCTGTTCCTGAGCATGCGCTTTGCCATCGTATTTCAGTTCTTGGTATTTATCATGATGGTGCCATTGAGCATCCCTATCTCCGCGATATTTTCTCAAGAAGCTGCGGTAAGAGAAATACTCTGGCATTACCTACTTGTGGTCCCGTTTAGCTATGGTTTTCAGGGAATAATCATGATGCTTGGAAGCGGGCTTAATGCCCTTCACATGCCAAATAAGGCGTTCATGTGGAGTGCTATGCGCCTGTTTGTCTTCACCCTGCCCGCAGCAGCATTAGGTAACATGCTGTATTCTGTCGAAGGGTTATTTATTGGTGTCGCGGTGGGGAATGTCATCGGTGGCATTCTGGCCTATAGCTATACCCTTAAAATACGAAAGACCCAGTGCGTGCACACTGAGTCTTTTGATTAACAATCGGTTTTACGCCTAACTTATTGCTACCGAACCGCGCTTGATGATGGGTCAATGCTTGGCCTACTCAGCATGGACTTAGATACCATCGCCACCAACAAAGGTCTGCGATTTGCCATTAAACTGCTGATCCATATCTAAAGATGGCATATCCGTTTTAGGTTTACCGACAATCTTAGCAGGTACACCTGCCACTGTGGTATGCGCTGGGACCGCTTGTAAAACAACGGAACAAGAGCCAATCTTGGCGCCAACCCCGACCTCAATGTTACCTAAAATCTTCGCACCAGCACCAATCATAACGCCTTCACGGATCTTAGGGTGACGATCGCCGCCTTCTTTACCGGTACCACCCAACGTCACATCTTGTAGTATCGATACGTCATTTTCGACCACTGCCGTTTCACCGATAACAATACCGGTAGCATGGTCGAGCATAATGCCTTTGCCAATACAGGCCGCCGGGTGAATATCTACTTGGCAAGCAACAGAAATCTGATTCTGTAGATAAGTAGCCAGCGCCACTCTGCCTTCCTTCCATAGCCAGTTTGCAACACGATAGCCTTGTAGAGCATGAAACCCTTTCAGGTACAACAGCGGCATTGAATACATAGAGACAGCAGGATCACGATTCACTGTGGCACAAATGTCACATGCCGCGGCATCGGTAATCGAGGGATCGGCAGCAAATGCTTGCTCTACAACCTCACGTACCGCCATCGCTGGCATAGATGCCGTCTTGAGTTTATTCGCGAGAATGTAACTTAGTGCTGCACCCAAGCTCTCGTGATTAATGATTGTGGCATGATAAAAGCTAGCAAGCATCGGCTCTTCTTCCGACTGCTTACGTCCTTCTTTTACTATGCACTGCCATACTTTTTGTTTTTCACAGTGTTTCATGTTCTGTCCTAGAAGTTGTCTCTCACCTCAAAGCAGCACAACACGCACAGATTCAGAAATGACCCTAAGGCTAAGTCGTGATACTGGCTTCTGCCCACGCGTGATGTTTAAGCTTATTGCTTCTCTGCTTTTTTATCCCTTGCTAGTAGATCTTGCGCTGCAAGTCTCGCATCCTTCCCTTGATACAATACTTGATAGATTTGGTCAACAATTGGCATCTCTACACCCATTCGCTGTGACAACAACCAAACTTCTTTGGTATTACGATATCCCTCAACGACCTGACCAATCTCAACCTGTGCAGAATCGACATCTTTTCCTTGACCTAACGCTAAGCCAAAACGACGATTTCGTGACTGATTATCCGTACACGTTAGTACCAAGTCACCAAGCCCAGCCATCCCCATAAAGGTATCCGGTTTCGCACCTAGGGCAGCGCCTAGACGCGTCATTTCAGCAAGACCTCGCGTAATCAATGCCGTACGCGCATTCGCACCAAAACCAATGCCATCTGACATACCTGCGCCAATGGCAATCACATTCTTAACGGCGCCGCCCAGCTGCATGCCGGTAAAGTCGTCATTGGCGTATACACGGAACGTTTTACTGCAATGAATTTTATCTTGCAGCTCCGCCACAAATTGCGAATCAGTCGACGCCACTGCGATTGCTGTCGGCATGCCAGCTGCCAGCTCTTTGGCAAAGGTAGGGCCCGATAGCACTGCCAGCGGGTACTTGTCACCGATAATATCGTTCGCGACGTCTTTTAGTAGGCGGCCACTCTCTGGCTCAAGCCCTTTTGTTGCCCAGCAAATACGGCTGTCATTGCGTAAATGTGGCCTCATGCTTTCTAAGACTAAGCCAAACACATGGCTTGGGACAACAATGAGCAGGTCTTGGCTCGATTGAACCGCTTTATGCAGGTCCGATTCAATAATGAGTGACTCTGGAAAATCGATGTCAGGCAAAAAATCTTGGTTCGCTCTATCTGCTTCTAGGCGTGCCATATGAACTGGGTCATGCCCCCAAAGCACAACATTTGCACCATTACGCGCTAAAGAAATGGCCAGCGACGTTCCATAAGAACCTGCGCCAATCACCGTCATTGAAATCTCTTTCCCGTATGCGTTACTCATCACATCACCACGTCATCGTTTAAAAGCCACTACTAAGAGTTTAAGTTTAGCCTTAGAAGTGAAATAAAAAATGCACATCGCTAAGCGCTGTGCATTTTCAAAAAGAGGGCTGTCTCGTACGGCATTAGCATCGCTCATGCCGCGAAGAGCAACCTGTCACTGAGCGCAAATTACGCTTCAGTTTGCTCTTCTGTTTGAGCTTGTTGCTGTAGGTAGTTCATGAACAATGCATCAAAGTTAACTGGTGCTAGGTTCAATTGTGGGAACGTACCTTTCATTGTTAGGCTAGAAATGGTTTCACGTGCGTACGGGAACAGAATGTTCGGGCAGAAAGCACCAAGACAATGTGCCAGTTGACCTGCTTCCATTTGCTCTGCAGTGAAAATACCACCCTGCTGAACTTCACATAAGAATGCCGTGTCTTCTGCGTTCTTAACCGTCACCGTTAGGCGAAGTACGACTTCGTAAACACCTTCACCCAATTCACGACTTTGCGTGTCTAGGTCAAGCTTAACATCTGGGTTCCATTCTTTTTGAAACATGTCCGGAGAGTTCGGCGCTTCAAAAGAAAGATCTTTCAGAAAGATACGTTGAATTGTGAAGTTCTGTTGTGCTTCTTGTGGTGCTGCTTCAGCCATGATGACTATCCTTATAATACGTCTAAATTTGTCGAAACCGTTTCTGAGTTGTCTGGCAGACTAGCTGAGCCTAGGTTTATTGACTAGGCGAGCCTTTAAATCCGTGGCATTTATCACATCCAGACGTGAAAAATGCCGCGAAAACACTCAATTGTTGAGGTTATTTTTTACCTTTGATCAACGGCAGATTTGCTTCGCTCCAAGCTGACAAACCATTTTTCAGAACATAAACCTGTTCAAAGCCGGATTTAGCCAGCAGGTTTGCACTTTCTTGTGCAGTTTGGCCGGTCTTACATACAACAATGATTGGGTCTGTTTTATGATTTTCAAGGCTAGGAATGGATTCTGCTTTGATATCAGACGGAAGCACATGAACTGAATCAGTAATGTGACCACGTTTGAAGTCATCTTTAGAACGAATGTCCACAACGACAGCATTATCACGGTTCATCATCTGAGTCACCTGAGCGGCGGAAATCTCTTTGTACGCTGCATTGGCAGACTTCACGAAGTTGGCAATCAGAGCAACAAAAAGTGCGGCCCAAACCACGGCCATGATCATATTTTGTTGAAAAAAATCTAAGTACTCTTGCATAGCTTGCGCTCTTAATTAGTTGAATATTAAATCAGACGAGGAGTATAACGGCTTAGCTGCCTTGTGGCGAGGGGGGAACATGTTTCGAATAAATAATTGAGATCCCTATTTCGCTATTGGACTAATAGAAGAAAACAATTGGTCAATGCCCTTTGCTATCGGTTATTAATACATCAATACCAAAGGAATCATGGACGTATTGGGTCTATGATTAGCTCACACTAAGAACAAATCCATGCAATTAACTTTCAAGAAACTGAAAACCAGCTACGGTAATCACAAACAATATTTGATCTGCCCCTACTGTTTTGGGTAAAAAGTGTAGTAAAATTACGCTAATTTGTTTTCAGTAAAGTTATTTAGAATTCAACGAGGTTATAACTATGTCAGCTAAGAAGCCTATGGCTCTAGTCATTCTTGACGGTTGGGGATACCGTGAAGATAACGCAAGCAACGCTATCAACAACGCAAAAACACCCGTCATGGATGGTTTGTGGGAAAATAATCCACGCACCCTTATCTCTGCATCTGGCTTTGATGTTGGTCTTCCTGATGGCCAAATGGGTAACTCTGAAGTTGGCCATACCAATATCGGCGCAGGTCGTGTTGTATATCAAGACCTAACTCGTATCACTAAATCTATCGCTGATGGTGAGTTCTCTCAAAACGAAACGCTTGTTGCCGCAATGGATAAAGCCATCGCAGCAGACAAAGCCGTTCACATCATGGGCCTAATGTCTCCTGGTGGCGTTCACTCTCATGAAGACCATATTTATGCTGCTGTCCAAATGGCGGCTGACCGTGGTGCTGAAAAAATCTACCTACATTGCTTCTTAGATGGCCGTGACACACCACCTCGCAGTGCAGAAAATTCTCTAAAACGTTTCGAAGCCCTGTTTGCAGAACTTGGTAAAGGTCGTGTGGCTTCGCTTGTTGGTCGCTATTACGCTATGGATCGTGATAACAACTGGGATCGCGTTGAAAAAGCCTACGACCTACTTGCTGAAGCAAAAGGTGCATTTACCTTTGATTCAGCGGTTGAAGGTCTAGAAGCGGCTTATGCTCGTGACGAAAACGATGAATTCGTAGCACCAACAGAGCTTCGCGCTGAAGGTGAAGCATCTGCAGTGATTGAAGATGGCGACGCTGTTATCTTTATGAACTACCGTGCTGACCGCGCACGTGAGATCACTCGCGCATTCGTTCCTGACTTTGACGGTTTTGAGCGCAGTACATTCCCAGCCGTTGATTTCGTCATGCTAACGCAGTACGCCGCCAACATTCCGCTACTTTGCGCTTTCCCGCCAGCATCACTAGAGAACACTTACGGTGAATGGCTGTCAAAAGAAGGGAAAACACAACTGCGTATCTCGGAAACTGAGAAATACGCACACGTAACGTTCTTCTTCAATGGTGGCGTTGAGAATGAATTTGAAGGCGAAGAGCGTCAACTGGTTGCTTCTCCAAAAGTGGCGACTTACGACCTGCAACCTGAGATGAGCTCTCAAGAGCTCACCGAGAAAATGGTTGCTGCAATTAAGTCCGGCAAATACGACACCATCATTTGTAACTACCCGAATGCTGATATGGTTGGCCATACCGGTGTTTACGAGGCAGCCGAGCAAGCTATTGAAGCGCTTGATGCCAGTGTCGGTCAAGTTGTTGCAGCGATCAAAGAAGTGGGCGGTCAAATGCTGATCACCGCTGACCATGGTAACGCAGAAATGATGGTTGATCCGGTAACGGGTGGTACGCATACCGCTCATACAAACCTTCCCGTCCCTCTAATTTACGTTGGCGACAAAGACGTTGAATTTAAAGAAGGCGGAAAGCTGTCGGATCTAGCACCAACCATGCTATCAATGACGGGCATGAACATCCCAGCAGAAATGTCAGGCGACGTTCTAGTAAAGTAATGACACAAGTCTGATAAAACGCCGATGCCATTGCATCGGCGTTTTTGTATGCTTGCACCAATAATCGCTTTTCAATACAGTAGTTAACTCAGACTAGCTTGATCTCTTCTATCAGCGGATACGACATGCACTCTAATCACAAGACGCACCTTCACATCTTTCTTTCGACGCTAACCTTAGGGTTAATTGCGGCGCTTACCCCAATGGACAGCAGCGCAAGCCAAAATGAACTCTCTGGTGTTAAGAGTGAGATAAAACGTCAACAACAAGATTTGAGTAAGCAGCAAAAAGAACTCGATAAACTGCAAAAATCGCTACGAGAGCAAGAGATTGGCATCTCGAATATAGAGAAAAACATTCAATCCACCACCTCACAACTCACTGAAGCAAACCGTAACATTGAGTCGCTACACAAACGCGTCGCCGCACTCACTGAGCAAAAGAAAACACAGCAAAAAATTCTCGCGGAGTTAGTGCAAACCTATTACGTCACCAAACAAAACCGCAATAGCTCAGGCATGTTCAATAATGATTCCAGTGATGACAGAATCAGCCAATACTATCAACATCTTGCTACTGCAAGAGCCGAAACATTAGAACAGCTGTCTACCACTGAATTGCAGTTATTGGAGAGTGAACGCGCCTTAGAACTAGAGCGCAATCAGATTGCTCAACTATTGCAACAGCAAAAAGACACCCGCGATACATTAGCCAAAAATCAACGCAATAGAAAAAGCACCGTTGGCAAAATCCGTAACAGTATATCCAGTGATAAAACCTATCTCACCGAATTACAACGCAATGAAACTCGTCTCAAAGCGGAGATAGTCAAAGCAGCCAAACGTAATCAAGTGCCGATGGATGGATTAGCCAAACAAAAAGGCAAACTGCCTTGGCCAACTAAAGGTGGTGTCTTGCATAGCTTTGGCACAAAACAAGCCGGGCAAGCAAACTGGAAAGGGATGGTGATCGCCGCCTCTTATGGCACGCCTATCAAATCAGTGTATTCTGGAACAGTTGTCTTTGCTGATTATCTCAGAGGATATGGATTAGTCGTCCTCCTCGACCACGGGAAAGGTGACATGACACTCTATGGCTATAACCAAACCCTGCTAAAAAAAGAAGGCGATAAAGTCACGGCAGGTGAAACCATTGCTCTGGCAGGCGACACAGGTGGGCAGTCTAGATCCTCACTCTATTTCGAGATTAGAAGAAACAGCAAGGTTCAGAACCCAAAAAGCTGGCTAAAACGTTAACCTTGGGTTCTTCGGTGTGGCGATGAGTTCGTCGTTTATCGCGGCAGTATTATCAATGATGACGGGACTACCATGTGTTACGACGACGCTATTATAACGTCGCAGCTATTATAACGTCGCAGCTATTATTATTGCAGTGACGTATTACTTAAGCGACGTATTACAGTGAAGTTATGATTGATATTGTTTCAATGCTGCCTCTATTAGCGCAGGAATGGATGCTTGGGGTAATTGATTAATGCCTCCGGCCGCTTCTCGCCCTCCCCCTGATACAAACAAGCTGCAAATGGCCGCCGCTCCCTGCTTATTATCAAGCGGCGCTCGTACTGAGACGGTATAGCACAACTCCCTATCAACATCACCGGACTCACGTGCCACGAGGGTAATGTGCGCGCGTGATGTCGTTTCATTGGCAAGGCGGTTGATAAAGGTCCCTGACATCCTTCTTGCCGCGGCGGTTGCGGGCAATTCGATAACCTGAAGCACTGATGATTCAAATAATATCGTCGCCTCATTTACGGCGCCCTCATCGTGTCGGAATGCCGCCAACAAAGCGTGGTATGGTGAGTCACGGTCAGTGCGGCATTCAAATGGGTTGGAATAATGCAACAACGCTTGATACAGATCGACCGGGGAGAAATGCAAATCGTCTAACTTTTCCCCATAGCCATTGTAGTTAATCAAGGTACCAAACTCACGAAGAAAATCACGGTCAATGCGAGTGAGGTTCTCCGCATCAGCCAAAGCTTCGGCACTGGCAATCATATTGTCCCCATACGCCGCCGTAATGGCCCACAACCGATGCTGACCTTCAAGCAATTGATCGACAATTAAGGCTGTGCACGTATTAGCATCCAAATTAATATGGCTAGTGAGAAGTGGAGATTGCGGAGGAGACGTCGCCTTATGATGATCGATATAGGTGACAGGGATAGAATGTGCCAATAATGACGCCAATGCCTCGTGGTTTTTATCCATCGAAACGTCCAGCACCGTCACCGTACTCACCAACGCTAGCGGGACTCGTTCAAGCAAAGCAATATCTCGCTTAATACCTGATACTAGCTCGCTGTGCTTCGGCTCAGATAAACGCAATTGCAACAGCGCAATGATGCCATCTGCATCGCCATTAAAAACATCGTAATGCATTTCCTATCCTTGTTTGCGGCGGTGTTCGAGCACCCAATAGCAACAAACCCTACTGGGAGAGCAGGGTTTGTTGAAATACGAATTCGCTATATGACATGCCTATCACCGGATGAAAGCGGCAAGCTAATCCTTGCTTTGTCCCATCATTTTGACACCATCTTCAAGCAAAGAGAGTTGCTCTTGCCCTTTTAAGGTCGCCACCGGTTTAACCACATTGATCATCTGTAGCATACCTTGTTGAATAACTTCTTCGGTAATCTTGGTTTTTGGTGACATTGCCGATTGATAGCTCAGCCAGCCAACCGCAATCATATGCAATGTTGTGACGAGTGATTTCAAATCTTTATCCGTTAAACTTAACAGTTCAAAATCGACAAATGCGCGAAGTATATTCACAAGGTTACCTTGAAGTCGTTCTTGAACCTCAATGTACTCATCATGCAGCTTGACGTCTCGCTGCAGAATTTCAGGCAGATTTGAGTAGAAAAAACGGTATTTCCACATCAGGGTGAAAATCGAATCAAGATAATGCTTCAGCAGTGCCAAGCTTTCTTGTTGACCTTGGACCGGGGTAAATCGCTCGATGAGCTCTTGAGAATAAAGCGTAAAGATATCGCGAACAATCTCTTGCTTATTACTAAAGTGATAATACAGGTTACCTGGACTGATCTCGATATGAGCAGCAATATGGTTGGTCGTAACGTTACGCTCACCATCTGAGTTAAAGAGCTCTAAGGCGGCATACACTATTTTATCGCGTGTTTTCATTCTTACTGATCCTTTGCCTGTTTAGCGCTAGTATACGTGTTCAACTTGTGAGCGAAAGCGCGAGATACCAATAGTCTGACTGGTTAGACCAACTTAATACAAAAAAAGCACTCAACGAGGAGTGCTTTTTAGAAATCAGGGGGAACTGACGCTTATTCTACTTCGTCCATTTTACCAAGTAGATTGCGAATGCGTTCTTGCCACTGCGTGTGTTCACGCTGCATCACTTCTGCTTTTTGCTCAAGTTCTTCACGGCCGTTACGCAATTCTTCTGCTTGGCTAGTCAGTTGAACTTTTTCTTCTTTCAACTCTTCAACTTCCATTTGAAGAAGAGCGATAGTGTCCACTGCAGTTTGAATTTTTGCTTCTAGTTGTTCCAGTACTTCAAAAGACATCTCAGCCTACCTTGTTAAATTCTTATGTAATGAAATAGCTTCATTCTACGTTGCTCCATTCTACTCAGCCTCGAGAAGATAGACACGCCCTATATTGCAGATTTTTCACTATTCGGTCAAAAAAACACCGTAAACACACAAAAGCAAGAAATAAACCGTATCGAATACGAGGCGAACCTCCTTATCTCGCAGCGCCTAGGTAAGCTGATCGATAAAAAATCAGATTAAGTCGTCAAGGTTTTGCGCAGCATCAAACAAAAAAGCAAACGTTTTCTTCTTGGTATGTTAAAATCCGCGCCGTAAATCCTTTTGTCAATTTTCATCTATTGGAGTCAATATGAAGCGCGATTTAGCGATGGCTTTTTCACGAGTTACCGAAGGTGCCGCACTGGCCGGATACAAATGGTTAGGACGCGGAGATAAAAACGCGGCCGACGGCGCGGCAGTTGAGGTAATGCGTACCCTACTGAACAAAACCGACATCAGTGGTGAAATTGTTATTGGTGAAGGTGAAATTGATGATGCTCCAATGCTCTTCATTGGTGAGCAAGTCGGTATTGGTGGCGATGCGGTTGATATCGCAGTAGACCCAATCGAAGGCACTCGTATGACGGCAATGGGGCAATCGAATGCATTAGCCGTACTCGCCGCTGGTGAGAAAGGTAGTTTCTTAAAAGCACCAGACATGTACATGGAAAAATTGGTGGTGGGTCCTGGCGCAAAAGGTGCAATCGACCTAGATTTACCGCTAACTGATAACCTAAAAAACATCGCGGCTGCGTTAGGCAAATCTCTCGATACCTTAGTCGTCACGACATTGGCAAAACCACGACATGATAATGTCATTGCAGAAATGCAAGCCATGGGTGTTCGTGTCTTCGCTGTGCCCGATGGTGATGTTGCTGCATCTATCCTTACTTGTATGCCTGATAGCGAAGTAGACGTCATGTACTGTATTGGTGGCGCACCAGAAGGCGTCGTGTCTGCCGCCGTCATTCGCGCACTCGATGGTGACATGCATGCTCGTTTACTGCCTCGCCATGAAGTGAAAGGCGATAACGAAGAAAACCGTCAAGCCGGTGAGTTGGAACTTGAGCGTTGTAAAGAAATGGGCGTAAAAGCCAATGTATTACTTCGCATGGAAGACATGGCCCGCAGTGACAATGTTGTCTTCTCTGCAACCGGGATCACTAAAGGTGATCTACTGGAAGGTATTACCCGTCAAGGCAACATCGCCACCACGGAAACACTATTGATTCGCGGCCGCTGTCGTACCATTCGCCGCATCAAATCTATTCACTACCTAGAGCGTAAAGATCCAGAAATCAGAGGCATTATCCTCTAATTTCGTTAACTCGAGATGAAAAAACGCTGCTACGGCAGCGTTTTTTGTTGCTACCTTTACGATAGTAAATAATTTGCTTTATAAAGCTTATCGGCCATAATAGCCACAAACTTCATCTATCATTTGCCTCGAGTAACCGGATCAAACATGAAAGCCACTGACCACATCATCGATATCATCAAACGCGAAGGCGCGGTCACGGCCAAGCAGGTGGCACTTCGACTTTCCATCACGACAATGGGGGCAAGACAACACCTACAGTCATTGGAAAGCGAAGGATCTCTTCGTTTTGAAGACATAAAAGTTAAGGTTGGGCGCCCCAACCGCCACTGGTTATTAACGCGCAAAGGCCATGCAAACTTTTCCGATAGGCATGCGGATCTCACCATCCAATTCATTGATGCAATAGAGAATGTATTCGGCGTAGAAGGCGTTCATAAAGTCGCTAAAGAACGTGAGTTAACCACGCTTGCCAACTATCAAAATCACTTGATGGGATTGCAGGGTCTTGAACAAAAACTCATCCGGTTAGCTGAATTACGTGAACAAGATGGGTATATGGCTGAGTATCAGAAATGCGATGAAGGCTTTATTCTTATCGAGAATCACTGCCCTATTTGTCAAGCCGCCACACGCTGTGAGGCACTCTGTCAATCCGAGATTAATGTGTTTCAAGCATTAATGGGGGATACCGTTCAGGTCGAACGTGATGAACACATTGTTGCGGGTGCACGACGCTGTGTATATCGGTTCATCGAGCACTAACGTCCTTACCTAGAGCCACATCGCGTTGTCTTAACGCTTTATTGCTAACACGCCAAAACGTTAGTTTACGGTTCATTCACATGCCGGAGCCTTGTCTTATAATTGAGATAAGCGCGATTAAAAATGTGACTTCCATCAAAAACGCCTAACCTCATTAAATGTGCTAGCACTTGTTTTCAGACAAGGGCAATGCTTGATCTAGATGAGGATGAAACATGGCTATTTCGCAAACGCTACCTTCTTTCGATGAACTCGCCGAGATGGCAAAGCACCATCCAGAGCAACTAAGCCAGTTACGCCAGACTCTATGCCAAGACCTAATTAACTCATGCTCAGAAGAGATGCAGCCTAGATTGCAAGCTCAGCAAACTCATATCGAACGGATTCTTAAACGAGCCAGTAACCCCATTCATGCAAACATACTCCTGAGACAAGAGCTGTATCGTCAGCTTTCAACATTCTCAAAAGCGCTAAATGGCGACCTGCCCAGCCATAACCGTAAAGCAACGGTTCTGACCTTTGTGAGTCGCGAAGAATGGCGTTAAAGTAAACCACAGCGATAAAAAAGGAAGCTTGCGCTTCCTTTCATATTTCATCATCGAGTAAGGATCATTTGGGTTCAGCCCCAAACCGATTCTCGCCAGGGGTGCCTTTGAGAAAACCACACTCGACTAGAATCCACAATCCACACCCAATCGCCGCAAAAGAAATAACACTTTGTACCAACGATGGTTCAGCTGCCGTCGCTGGATCGAGCGTAGGTAAGCTTAGGCGTCCAATCACTAAAGGGATATTGAGCAATAACCACCAGCTTGATTTATCCCTATCATGCCAACGCTTGGCGGTGATGAGCAAATCGGGGATAAGAATAATGAGTAAAAAGAGCGGTAATAAAATAGACATAGCAGCAGGAAATAGAATATTCATGCCCTGTGCAAACACCATAATTCCTAGGTAATAGCAGACATTCCATACCCAAAAGGTCTTACGTCCAACTCGTCCTTCTGACGAAAACAACAGTGATTTAAACGACATCAAATACTCTCACTTTACTGACTGATTTTTTGGAAGCAGGCCTTATCCATGTCTCGAATATTGACCGTTAAACTTTTCAAATGCCCTGCCTGTTGCTTGAGCGTATCCATTAATTGCCTCGACAACTCTCGCTTCTGCTCTTCAGTGCGTCCCGACAATAGCTCAAAGCTAATATGGACAAAGTCTTCACTGTCTCCATGTTCGCCGATAAGCCAATTATGGCAACGAAGAGACCGAGATTTCACGGAATTCGCTTCAAACAACCCACAGTGTAGCGTAACTTGATGTAAGTCCTCTAATAAGCCTTGTATATTCAACCGTTGATCCGCGGTATTGGAATACTCCATAACCAGATTTGGCATCGTCTTTCCTTAGTGTGACAAGCTGAGCAACAAGGTATAGCAAGTCAAAGGGAAAATGCCGAGAACTAATCTATTATTCTGTTTACTGGATCACTGAGTCATGCTCATACTCGGAAACATGAAAGCGAGAAAGTCATGACTCCAATCATGATCTGTGTGAATTAATCTGTTATATTCTTTCGTATTCACGTTTGTTTTTTACATTCGTTTTTTTAAAAACATTGATTTTGGAGAAAATCTTATGCGTCAACCTGTAGTGATGGGTAACTGGAAACTCAACGGCAGCAAAGCAATGGTCACGGAATTGCTTACTGCTTTAAATGCGGAACTTGAAGGCGTAACTGGCGTTGATGTAGCAGTCGCTCCACCAGCACTTTACGTTGATCTTGCAGAGCGTACGCTAACAGATGCTGGTAGCGCAATTATCCTTGGTGCTCAAAACACTGATGTGAATAACAGCGGTGCTTTCACTGGCGATATGTCTCCAGAAATGTTGAAAGATTTTGGTGCAACTCACATCATCATTGGTCACTCTGAGCGTCGCCAATACCACAATGAATCAGATGAGTTCATCGCGCAAAAATTTGCTTTCCTAAAAGAAAATGGCCTAACGCCAGTTTTTTGTATCGGTGAATCTGAAGCGCAAAACGAAGCGGGCGAGACTGAAGCAGTATGTGCTCGTCAAATCGACGCAGTAATCAACCTGTCAGGTGTTGAGGCGCTTAACGGTGCTATCATCGCCTACGAGCCAATCTGGGCTATCGGTACTGGTAAAGCCGCTACAGCTGATGACGCACAGCGCATCCACGCTTCTATCCGTGCACACATTGCAGCGAAGAGCGAAGAAGTAGCGAAAAACGTTGTTATTCAATACGGCGGCTCTGTTAAACCTGAAAATGCTGAAGCTTACTTCGCACAACCAGACATCGACGGTGCTCTAGTTGGCGGCGCGGCACTAGACGCGAAAAGCTTTGCGGCTATCGCTAAAGCAGCGGCAAAAGCGAAAGCATAAGCTTTCCTGATTTCAGAGAAAGCACTATCAAACGCTTTCTCTGAAACAAACATAAAAAAACCGCTGACAAGTCAGCGGTTTTTTGTATCTAAAGCCTATCGGCGGTATTCGATATGCTTAAAATAGTTCTTCAGCAACTTTGTACAAATCATCGCGCACTGGGCGCTTCATGTTCTCAATTGCATCGATAATATCGTGGTGTACCAAGATTTCTTTTTGGATACCGACACAACGACCACCATGACCTTCCATCAGTAGATGAACAGCGTAGTTACCCATGCGAGAAGCCAACACACGGTCAAATGCCGTTGGGCGACCACCGCGCTGGATATGACCCAATACTGTTGCACGAGTCTCACGACCGGTTGCATCCTCAATTTCTTTTGCTAGGTCATTCGCGTCCATCATCAGCTCAGTTAGAGCGATAATCGCGTGTTTTTTCCCTTTCGCAATACCATCTCGAATGTTACTAATAAGCAGGTCTTTATCGAGCCCTGTCTCAGGCGTAATGATGTACTCACAACCACCGGCAATCGCTGACATCAAGGTCAAGTCACCACAGTGGCGACCCATGATCTCAACGATAGAAATACGCTGGTGAGAAGAGGACGTATCACGTAGACGGTCAATCGCATCAATAACCGTGTTAAGCGCGGTTAGATACCCAATGGTATAATCCGTTCCTGCGATATCGTTATCAATAGTGCCTGGCAGACCAATACATGGGTAGCCCATCTCAGTCAGCTTTTTAGCCCCCATGTAAGAACCATCACCACCAATGACGACAAGGGCTTCAATACCGTGTTTCTTTAGGTTTTCGATCGCTTGTTCACGAACTTCAACCTCTTTGAATTCAGGGAAACGCGCCGAACCTAAAAAGGTACCACCACGGTTAATCACATCTGAGACACTTGAACGATCTAGCTTCTTAATACGGTCTTCGTAGAGACCTAAATAACCGTCGTAAACACCATATACTTCCACGCCTGCTGACAAAGCAGTACGAACGACACCACGTACTGCAGCGTTCATACCAGGTGCATCTCCACCACTTGTCAAAACACCGATTTTTTTAATCATGCTCACCCTCGATTTAACAATCTAATTTCAATTTAATTATGGCGCACTTAGCGACATATGGAATTCTTCTCGTTACGCTTATATCGCTTTCGCTATATAGAGCCGCCGGGTTCCCCAAAACACAGGCGACGTAACGTTGTTACTCATGTAAGAATATTACTTATGTAAGAGTATTACAGTTTATAGGCGCTCTTGTGTTGATTCACATCAGAATCGCACTTTTTTATCACGAGCCCTGATAATAGGCAATGCATTATAACATTACCATTATCACTGTCGGGACTATAACCCGTCAGCGCTCTACCAGTCTGTTTCTAATTGTTGCTTCTCATCTTTAATCACCACAGAATAAGGGTCTTGATGAATCAACACATCTGCCTCAGGAAAGGCTATCATCAATTTTTCTTCAACTTCATCGGCAATTCGATGCGCCTCAATCAATGGCATCAAATCATGCAACTCAAGATGTAACTGAATGAAACGAACCGGCCCAGACATGCGCGTTCTTAACTGATGAACGCCCAACACACCCTCGACGTCGGTACTAATTTGCTTTATTTGTTGAAGTTCGTCCTCTGGAAGCTGTCTATCAAGTAAGGATTGAATGGCTGTCGACGCCATTTTAAATGCGCTCACCAAAATAAACACACCAATTCCAACCGCAAAAACAGAATCGGCTTGTCCAATTCCATACCAACTCAACCCAAGTGCAACCATAATTGCCGCATTCATATAAATATCAGTTTGGTAGTGCAGAGAATCGGCTGCGATGGCTTGGCTGCCTGTTTGTTTAACTACATAACGTTGAAATGCGACCAATCCAGAGGTCACGATTAACGCAAACAAGCTCACGTAGATGCCCAACTCCGGAGAATGCAATTCGGTGGGTCTGAAAAAACGGTCAACGCCATTGAGAATAAGAAAGCACGCCGAACCAGAGATAAACATGGCTTGTGCTAATGCAGCAAGTGATTCGGCCTTTCCATGCCCGAAGGTATGCTCTTTATCGGCTGGCTGAAGGGAATATCGAACCACAACGAGGTTGACCGCTGACGCAGCGATATCGAGCAATGAGTCGATGACCGAAGCAAGTAGACTCACTGAACCCGTGACCCACCACACAATGACCTTAGTAATTAAAAGTAGAGTAGCGATGATAGTGGCGGCCCAAGCAGCCGTAGTAACAAGTTTGGCGTAGCTGTTTTCCATCTTCCGTGACATTTTTCAATTAACGTGACGTAAGTATACGTATTATTAGTGACAAAAATACAAAAAAAAAGTGACCAGAGGCCACTTAAAAATAGTGAAAGAAGCGCCGTAGGCTTCTGGTAACTATAAGGGAAATCGAAAAATGTAGGTTACCCAACCACTATTGCCGAATACGACAAGATAGTTAGTCATCATTCACAAGACCAACTAACTCAATATTAAACTCATTTTTACCACGTTGGATATAAACACTGCGCTCCTTAGCATTCAGCGACCACGGCCTTATACCCAATATTATTGCAACCCCGATAAGAACATTGATTTGCTGCATGGTTATTTGCTAACGCCCGACCCTATTGATGACATCACTCCTTGTCGCTCGATGCATTCGCTGAACATACGGAGCGCATAACGACAACAGCGATTAACTGTTTCATCATCACTTGGCCCAACATTCAGGACGCCTATAACAAATAAGCGTCCCGTATTTATCTCTTGGCGAAATTACTTCGTCTTCGCTGCTCGAGATTCCATTTTAGTCACGCACTTTTGCATGCGCTCTTGCTGTACTTCTTTTAGTTTAGTCTTTTGCTCTGCAGTAAGGATACTCAGCATTTCATGCTGTTTTTCCATCATCTTCACGCGACGCTCAGTCTGCTGTGCGACCATCTCTGATGCGAGGGCATTGGCAGCGTCAGCATCAAACGTATCGGCCAGCACCAAATCTTGCATCTTTTGGTGACGAGCCTGCATCTCTGCCATTTTTGCTTCAACGTTTTCGCCACGTTTTGATTTCTTGTCTGATTTCATAGATTGACGCATTTCTTTCATCTGGTCTTTCTGCGCATCAGTTAAGTCAAGTTGACTGAAGACTTTACGGTCCAAACCACCACATTGACCATCGCTGCCTTTCCCGCCCTTGCCGTGGTGATCACCTTGACCACCGTATGCTAACGCACTTGCTGTCGCGAACGTCAAAGGAAGAACTGCAGCGGCTAGTACAAGTTTTTTTGCTAATTTCATAATCATTACCTTCATTTGTTTAGGAAGCTGCACTTGCACCCGTTTGCTTTGCAGCGCTTGAGTATAGAATAGGGGCTCTTAAGTAAAGCAACGCACAGAGAGCGTAAAGAATCGTAAAGATAGATATTTACGATATTTAACGCATTATTATTACATCGTAGTAAATATTAGAGAGATAGCACCATGATGAACATTCTGATTATCGATGACGACACGGAACTGACAAGTTTGTTGAAAGACATACTCAACTTTGAAGGGTTTCAAGTGAGCGAGGCCAATGATGGCTTAGCGGGTCTAGAAGCAATGAACAGCGATGTAGACCTTGTTCTCATGGATGTCATGATGCCTCGTCTAAATGGTATGGATACATTAAAAAAATTACGTGAAAAATGGCAAACACCGGTATTAATGCTTACCGCTAAGGGAGAAGAAATCGATCGCGTCATTGGGCTCGAGCTCGGTGCGGATGATTACCTTCCTAAACCCTTTAGCGACAGAGAATTGCTCGCACGTATCAAAGCCATACTGCGCCGCACGCAGTCCACACCAATAGAGTCCAAGCGTGATTGTGTTCGCTTTGATGACATCGAGATTTATCCAGGAAAACAAGAAGCATCCTGTCAGGGGCTCTCTATCGAGCTCACCAGCACGGAGTTTGCCCTGTTGCATTATTTTGTTCTCAAACCAGGCGAGACACTCACGAAAGAAGCATTAAGCCTCGATGTGTTAGGAAAACGCCTATCAGCGTTTGACCGCGCTGTTGATATGCACGTTTCGAATCTAAGAAAAAAACTGCCTGAAAAACAAGACGGTAAACCAAGAATTAAAACACTGCGTGGCCGTGGCTACCTGTTTGTTAAGGAGTAACCATGAAGTTGCCTAACGTGACCAGCTTGTACGGACGTATATTTGCCATCTTTTGGTTTACGATGCTGCTGGTGCTTATTGCGGTTTTATCCCTTCCTCACTTAGACCCTAGAGTGGCTCGCGAGGTGCAAGGCGATTATTTACAACAATTGTATAAATTGCGGGATAACACACAACAACGGTTTGAGAATCAAAAGAATCTCGGCAACATAATATATCGCCTTGAGCAAGCAGCGGTTCGCTCAAATAATCACAGAAAATCAGACTCCCCACAACTCTTCCTTGCCGATCTTGATGGTAATCTCCTAAGTACTCAAAAACTAGAAAACTTTAAGATCAAAGCGCTTAAAAACTTTATTACCTCGGTTGAATCGCCACAAACACCGCTGCAGAAACTGTACGGAAGGCATATGGTGGCTGGTCCCGTTCCCATTACCCTTGCCAATCAGGACCTGCAGCTTTTCATTGCTTTAAAATGGAACCAACCCCCTCCATTTCTATTGCGAATGTTCGACAAACCCTTCCAGCTATTATTAGCAGTGATGGCGGTGAGCACTCCTTTATTACTGTGGTTAGCCTGGGCACTCAGTCAGCCCGCTCGACGCTTAGAGCGAGCAGCCAAACGCGTCGCCAAAGGTGAATTTAAGGTAGACCCAAGCTTAGAGAAAGGCACATCGGAGTTTAAACAAGCCGGAACCAGTTTCAATCAGATGGTTGTGGCAATAAACCAAATCATTTCAGGCCAACAGCGACTACTGTCTGATATCTCTCACGAGCTACGCTCCCCACTGACTCGGCTGCGCATGGCAACCGCATTGGCCAACCGCAAACAAGGCGAAAGCTCTGAGTTATCTAGGATCGATACTGAGGCGCAACGGTTGGAACAAATGATTGGAGAGCTACTCGAGTTATCCCGTATAAGCACCGATAGCCATACTCTCAGAGAGATTCAACCCGCCAGTAGCTTATGGGAAGCCATTTTAGATGACGCTCAATTTGAGGCAGAACAAATGGATAAAACCCTCACCTTTTCCACTATCCCAGAGGCGTCCTTGTGCGGTAACCCTAAGCTACTCATGAGTGCGATTGAAAATATTATTCGTAACGCAATTCGCTATGGGCACGACAAAATTGAAGTCAATATCCAGCAACAAGTGGATACGTTGATCATCACGGTCGAAGACAATGGGCCAGGCGTTCCTGATGATGAATTAAATGATATTTTTAGACCATTCTACCGTGTTTCAACCGCGCGCGATCGAGACTCAGGCGGAACAGGGCTAGGGCTCGCCATTACGCAAAGCGCTATTTTACAACACAGTGGTCAGATAGAAGCGTCTCGTAGTGCACTTGGTGGACTAAAAATGCGGGTTGAATTACCCCTCGCTTAAGCCAGAATGATATAGATCAGGCTATCTTTGTGTTAGCCTCGCCTCTTACTGCTTAGCATCAAAGGTAACGAACCCAATGAGAATTTTCAGCAACTTCGACAGTGGCAACATTCATGTTGTCAGCGCAGACAATAAAGATGACATTCAACTGAGCATCCCTAATGACAATCAGTCAGAATTCTATCAATGGTTCCACTTTCGTTTAGAAACGGTTGCTGAGCAATCGCATACGATTAAGATCATCGACCTTGCTAAGTCGGCCTACCCTGAAGGCTGGAAGGGCTATGATGTTGTCGCTTCTTATGATCGTGAAGAATGGTTCCGTATTCCATCAGATTTTGATGGTGATACCCTATCCTTCAATGTTATCCCGGAGCGAGGGTCTATGTATTTTGCATACTTCGCGCCTTATACCTATGACCGCCACCAAGACCTCCTTCACATGGCACAAAGTGCGCACCACTGCTCGCTAGAGACGCTTGGGCATACACTCGATAACAACGACATGAGCCTGCTAACGTTTGGCGAGCCAGAAGAAGGCAAGAAGAAGATTTGGGTCATTGCTCGCCAGCATCCTGGTGAAAGCATGGCGGAGTGGTTCGTCGAAGGTATGATCCAGCGCTTACTCGATGACAGTGATACCGTGAGTAAAGCATTACTCGAAAAAGCCGTCCTGTACATCGTTCCAAATATGAACCCTGATGGCGCTATCCGTGGCCACCTAAGAACGAACGCCGTCGGTGTTAACCTAAACCGTGAATGGCAAACACCGTCGATGGAAAATAGCCCAGAGGTTTTCCTCGTTCGTGAGCGCATGCTTCAAACGGGTGTCGACATGTTCTTAGACATTCATGGTGATGAAGCTATTCCTTACAACTTTGCAGCAGGCTCTGAGGGTATCCCGAGTTATGACGCGCAGTTTGCCGAGCTAGAAGCAACCTTCAAACAGGCATTGTTGACCATTACTCCAGAGTTCCAAGATGACATCGGATACGACAAAGACGAACCAGGCAAAGCCAACCTGACGGTTGGCTCAAATTGGGTCGCGGAACAGTTTAAGTGCTTGTCCTACACCATCGAGATGCCATTTAAGGATAACAACAGCTACCCAGACCCTCTATATGGCTGGTCACCTGAGCGCAGCGTTATCTTCGGCCAAGACATGCTGGCGGCGACGCTGGTCGTCACCGACAAGATTTAACTCCGTGATACTATTGCTCACCTACACGGTGAGCAATAGTCGCTCAACAACGCACTACACGCCTATCCTCTTATCACTGCCGATACATCGGACTTTTTTACCTCGCTTAATTCTTCATCCTCGAAAACCCTACCATCACATTACTGATCACATAAGGTATACTCGTGCCATTATTTTGAGATTGGTGAGACCCCACTTTATGTTTGATATCGCGCTTTATGAGCCAGAGATTGCCCCAAATACCGGTAACATTATTCGCCTCAGTGCAAACTGCGGGGCTAATTTACATCTAATAGAGCCTTTAGGGTTTGATCTTGAAGAGAAGAAGGTACGCCGAGCAGGCCTCGATTATCATGATTTAGCTCGCGTTAAACGACACAAAGACTATGCGGCATTTATTGCCTACTTAAACGAGCATAATCCAGAGCATCGTATATTTGCCTGTACAACAAAAACGACGGGGCATCATACCGATGCTCACTTTAAGAAAGGGGATGTGTTGTTATTTGGTCCAGAAACTCGCGGACTGCCTGCTGATCTGATTGATAGCCTACCAATGAAACAACGAATTCGAATCCCAATGATGCCGGATGCACGAAGCTTAAACCTATCCAATGCGGTGGCGATAATCGCCTACGAGGCATGGCGTCAGTTCGACTTCCAAGGCGCAAGCTAATTCCTTACTTACATCATTACTTACTGACTTTAAGGTAACGACCAAGTACCTCGCTTGGTATTACCTTTATTACAGGCAATAAAAAACCCAGCTAAAAGCTGGGTTTTCATTACATGACAAATGAAACCAATCAATTACTTGATTTTAGCTTCTTTGTACATAACGTGCTGGCGAACAACTGGATCAAATTTCTTGATCTCAAATTTACCTGGCATGTTACGTTTGTTTTTGTCAGTAGTGTAGAAGTGTCCTGTACCTGCAGAAGATACTAGACGAATTTTCTCACGAATGCCTTTAGCCATTTGCGTAATTCCTCTTAAACGTTCTCGCCACGGGCACGTACGTCAACAAGAACAGCATCGATGCCTTTCTTATCAATGATACGCATACCTTTAGCGGTTAGACGTAGTTTAACAAAGCGTTTTTCGCTTTCTACCCAGAAACGATGAGTTTGTAGGTTCGGCAGAAAACGACGCTTGGTAGCATTTCGTGCGTGTGAACGGTTGTTACCCGTTACAGGACGCTTACCAGTTACTTGGCATACTCGGGACATGAATGTCTCTCCAAATCGTTTCAGCTCGATATCAACCTTGGTGGCCGAACCTCAAATACAAGAGGCCTTACCATTATGGAATACCCATACAAGGCTATCAAAGGTCGCGCATTATACTAACTTGCAATGCATTGCTCAAGACCCGAACAGATCCTTTTTTAGGATTTGTTGATCTTTTTGCTGCGAGCTGGCGTTAGATGATACTTTTAGTGCGCGAATAATAGCAGAAAAATATCAAAACAAAAGACCCGTCTCACAGATATTACAATAAAAAGGTAATTTTTCGCCTAACTCGCTCAAATCCAGCCTCTTTCAGCAAATGACACCACTTCACCATCCCCCACCACAAAATGATCGAGCACTCGAATATCCACCAAACCCAATGCATCGGACAGCTGCCTTGTGATTCTTCGATCCGCCTGACTGGGCTCTGCAACACCCGATGGATGGTTATGTGCCAGAATCACGGCGGCCGAATTATGAGAAAGCGCACATTTTACGACCTCTCTTGGATATACCGACGCAGCATTAATGGTGCCCTCGAACATCACCTCATCGGCAATTAAGCGATGCTGATTATCAAGATAAAGTACATAGAAGGCTTCTCGCTGGCGGTCTCGAAGCATTGTGGAGAGATAACGCTTAGTTTGCTCCGCACTTTGCAACGCATCCCCTCTTTGCAAACCTTCTAACAAATAGCGCTTACTCATTTCAAGTACCGCTTGCAGTTGCACATATTTGGCGACACCCAACCCTTTTCGCTGACAAAAATCATCCTGCGATGAAGAAAAAAGCGCACGAAGTGATCCAAAGTCGTTGATTAACGCATCAGATAATTGAATCACATTGATACCTTGCGTACCGGTACGCAAGAAAATCGCTAGCAATTCGGCATCCGTTAATGCGCTACTGCCTTTTTGCAGCAATTTTTCTCGAGGGAGTGATTCTGAAGGTAATAACTTTAGCCCCATACTGACATCTCTTTAATGAATAAATAACGAATTCCCTCGTTATTTCTTAACGACTCAAAGAAAGAAAGCGGCTCACACTTTAAACGCGAGGGGGACTCAATTTTCCTGCAATAGTGATGTTTCCTTATATCGGTCGGCACTGGCAGTCCCTTGAAAGTAGCGGGATCAGGACGCATTTGCTATCTTAGCCGCAGCAAAATTTAAGGAGCTGGTTATGCAAACATTGGCGGGAAAGAAAATACTACTTGGAATCAGTGGCGGTATCGCCGCCTATAAATGTGCAGAGTTGACTCGCAGACTCATTGAGCGAGGCGCACAAGTCCAAGTGGTGATGACCAAAGCAGCAAAAGAGTTCATTACTCCATTAACCATGCAAGCCGTTTCTGGTCGCCCCGTTTCTGATAGCCTACTCGACCCAGCAGCTGAAGCCTCCATGGGTCACATTGAACTGGCGAAATGGGCCGATCTAATTCTACTTGCTCCGGCGACGGCCGACCTGATTGCGCGTATGTCCGCCGGTATGGGGAATGATTTACTCACGACTCTCGTTCTAGCAAGTGATGCACCTATTGCCGTATCGCCAGCCATGAACCAACAAATGTACCTGAACGCCGCAACACAAGAAAACATTGCCACTTTAGCGCGCCGAGGCATGTCTATTTGGGGGCCGGCAGCAGGAGAACAAGCCTGTGGTGATGTCGGGCCAGGCCGCATGCTAGAACCGATGCAGCTTGTCGAAAAGTGTGAATCGTTCTTTGCAGCAAAACCCTTAGCTGGTAAGCGGGTGTTGATCACCGCAGGTCCCACCCGAGAGGCGATTGACCCTGTGCGCTACATCTCAAACCATAGCTCGGGGAAGATGGGCTATTCCCTTGCCAAAGCCGCTCGTGAACAAGGGGCAGAGGTTTGCATTATTAGTGGTCCCGTCTCACTTGCTACACCACATGGGATTACGCGCATCGATGTGGTCAGTGCAGATGATATGCTGAGCGCGGTCACTGACCAAGCGTTAAACTACGATGTGTTTATTGGCTGCGCCGCTGTCGCTGATTACCGACCGACGAATGTTGCCGAACAAAAACTTAAAAAAACAACCCACGTTGATAGCATGAATATTGATATGGTCAAAAATCCTGACATTATTGCTTCTGTCGCCTCCATGAAGAGCCAGCGTCCATTTACTGTCGGCTTTGCGGCGGAGACACAAGATGTCGAGGCCTATGCACTTGATAAGCTCAAACGCAAGAATCTGGATATGATTTGTGCAAACGATGTGTCTATCGAGGGACAAGGCTTTAACAGTGATACAAATGCGATTACCGTGTATTGGAAAGGTGGTCAGCAATTATTAGGCTGTGCGACAAAAACTGAACTCAGTCATATAATCGTATCCACGATCGCCGAGCAGCTCTCACAGGGTGAATCATAACTAGGTCACCCAGATAATGTCACCCGACTGAACCCTCTTTCAGGTGCCAATCTTACTCATGGGTATAGCCAGTGATCACGATGAGACGCTCAAAATGAGATTGTTAACTGGCTCAACCATTTAATATCTAACGCTACGTGGATAAAATGACCTTAGGTACACTAACCTGTCGCCTATCGTTATTATGACGCGCACATAGGCATTGCTGTAATCAAAAGGAATAGGATTTATGTCCGTTACGAGAAAGTCGAATAGAAAAGAGGAAATCCTACAGGCCCTAGCACAAATGCTAGAGTCTAATGAGGGCACCTCGCGCATCACTACCGCTAAACTTGCCAAGCAGGTTGGGGTTTCTGAGGCTGCGCTCTATCGTCATTTTCCAAGCAAAGCTCGCATGTTTGAAGGGCTGATAGAGTTTATTGAGGAGTCCTTAATGTCTCGTATCAATCGTATTCTCGACGAAGAAAAAGACACACTGACTCGTATCCAGCTCGTATTACAGCTCATTCTCGTTTTCTCTGAGCGCAACCCGGGTTTAAGTCGCATACTTTCCGGACATGCTCTAATGTTTGAGAATGAACGATTACGCGAACGTATCAATCAGCTCTATGAAAGAATTGAGACATCTTTACGTCAAATCTTACGTGAGCGTAAGATTCGTGAAGGAAAAAGCTTTCCTGTCGATGATAAAATTCTCGCAGCTCAGCTCCTTGGGCAGGTTGAAGGCAGCCTAAATCGCTTTGTTCGCTCTGATTTTAAATACTCACCCACCGCAACATTTGATGAGTATTGGGCACTTCTAAAACTACAACTACAGTAAGCCTTATGAAAATAGATAAGAAACCTGACTTTACGTTTTCCTTACTGCATCCAAAACACTGGGGTGTTTGGATCGGCTTTGGACTACTTGCACTGATTGTTAATCTTCTGCCTTACGCATTATTGTTTAAGCTTGGTCGAGGCATTGGTAAATTTGGAATGCGGTTTGGCAGCAAGCGGGCTGATGTGGCTCGTCGAAATCTTGAATTGGCATTCCCAGAGAAATCGGCCGACGATGTTGATGCCTTTATCGAAGAAAATTTCAAGAACTCCGGCATGGCGTTGATTGAAACGGGCATTACTTGGTTTTGGCCAACATGGCGCTTTAAACGATTAATTCAAGTGAAAGATATCAGCGCACTTAAACAACATGATGCCGACAACAAAGGTGTGCTGCTATGCTGTGTTCACGCTTTGAATTTAGAAATCACCGCAAGAGCTTTTGCTGTATTAGGACTGCCAGGTTATGGCGCATACCGACCACATAGTAGTCCTGCTTATGAATTTATCCAGTATCGTGGACGCACACGCAATGGCAACAAACTCATTTACCGTACCGACCTTAAAAAAATGATTAAAATTATGCGCCAAGGCCATCGCCTTTTCTATTTACCAGACCAAGATTATGGTCATAACAAATCCGTCTTTGTGCCCTTCTTTGCAGTACAAGAAACCTGCACGACGACTGGCACCAGCATCTTAGCCCAAACTAGTAACTGCGCCATTGTACCTGGTTCGGGTTTTAGGAATGCTGATGGGAAATATGAAATCATTGCAGGTCAATCGATTGAAGAACAGTACCCAAGAAAAGATGATATCGCAGCCGCCGCTTATATGAACCATTACGTTGAAGAGATTATTTTACGAGCACCTGAGCAATGGCTATGGATGCACAAACGTTTTAAGTCTCTGCCTGACAAGGCATTCACTAACTCTCGCTACCAATAGGGATGCTATGAGCAACCAAAATAACACTGAGAAGCATCTCTACAATCCTCGTTTTCAATGGTCGTTTTTGCATCCGAAACACTGGGGGACTTGGTTAGGCATCTTATTGGCGGTGTTCTTAGCGTTTATTCCTGCAAAGCCTCGCGATCGTTTTGCTCGTTACCTTTCTACATTCATCGTCAAGAAAAATGGCCGCGTGGTTCGCCGTGCTCGAATCAACCTAGAAAAGTGCTTTCCTGAAAAATCGCCACAAGCAATCCAAGATATCGTGGAAGAGACCTTTGCCAAGGCCGCTCAATATCTGTTGGGTTACTCTGAGTTCTTAGTTCGCTCGACCAAGCACAACCAGAAACGCGGCGTCATGATTGGTGAAGAAAACCTTTTACCGCTAATCGAAGCAGGAGAGAATGTTATCATTCTCGCGCCACACGCTTGGGCTGTCGATTACCCTGCCGTGATGCTCGCCGCGCAAGGGCATAAAGTGACCACCATCATGAAGCCTCAGAACAATCCCATTGGAGATTGGCTCATGCATGTTCAGCGGATGCAATATGGCGGCCGGATTTTTGCTCGTAGTGCTGGCGTCAAACCTTTCGTTCGCTCAATAAAAGATGGCTACATCGGCTATTGGTTACCAGATGAAGATCATGGCCCACAAAACTCCGTCTTTGTGCCCTTCTTCGCCACGGAAAAAGCCACACTAAAAGGTTTTGGTAAGATGTCTCGATTGTCACGAGCAAAAGTAATCCCTGTATTACCTGCTTACAACGACAAAACAAGCCAGTATGAAGTGCACATTCTGCCTGCCATTGAAGATTTTCCGACCGGTGATGAAGAATCCGATGCGAGAGCAATGAACAAAGCCATTGAGGATTTACTCCGAGAAAGACCTGAGCAATACATGTGGAACTTATATCTATTAGAGACACAGCGCGACGGCTCAAGAATCTATCAGTAGTCTGCATTTAATATCAAAAAAGGGCTTACCATATCGGTAAGCCCTTTTTATATTTACATCGGTTCTTGAGTTAAGGCGAGAATCTATGCCATCGTTGCTATTTTTGGCATTGCTCACAAAAGAACGTATTTCGCTGCCCAATCTTTAGTTCTTGAATCACACGGCCACATTGTTTACACGGTTGGCCACCACGTCCATAGACAAGCAACTCTTGCGCAAAGTAACCCGGCTTGCCATCCGTCTGAGAAAAGTCTTTTAGTGTTGTACCACCTTGGGCAATAGCCTGAGCCAATACGGTTTTAATCTCAGCAACGAGGCGAATCCAATCGGATTTTTTCAAGCGATGAGTCGGCGTTAACGGATGAACGCCCGCAATAAATAAGGATTCGCTGGCATAAATATTCCCGACGCCGACAACATTAGCATTGGTCATAATAAATGTTTTCACCGCGACACGCTTATTCTTCGCTCGAGTCATCATCCATTCGACAGAAAAATCATCGGTTAATGGCTCTGGTCCGCAGTTGTCTAAAAGCTCATGTGATTCACCGGGCCCACACCACAACCAAGCACCAAAGCGACGAGGGTCGTTGTAACGCATCACCTTGCCACTACTTAACACCAAATCAACGTGATCATGCTTTTCAGCCTCAGGGGGCGTATCCAATACTCGCAAGCTGCCAGACATCCCTAAGTGAATAATGGCCGTCCCTTTAGCGGTATCAATCAATAAGTATTTAGCTCGACGACGAATCGTCAGGATTTTTTCACCATGTAACTGATGAATTTCCTCAGGGATCAACCAGCGTAACTGACGCTGGCGAATGACAATTTTCTGGATGGTTTGGTCAAGTAAATGCGGGCTAATGCCAAGGCGGGATACTTCAACTTCTGGTAACTCAGGCATGATGTTCCTCAGTTTTATTTCGTCACGTAGAGTGGCAACAGTTCTTGTTCATCAAAACTCACCGCAACCCACTCTTGATTATAGGTTTTCATTAACCAGAACTGATCAAATCGATAGGCCGTGATACGTTGAGGCTCTTCAACCTCTTGATACCATACCTCAATGGTTACAGGGCTCTCCAGTGCAGGTTTCAATTGCTGGAGTGTGGACTCATCGACAATGGTGCCGTGAATCGCTTGCCAGTTAGCCACCAGTTGCGACGCTTGACGGTCAAAGCGCTCGGGAATGCTTCGCCATTGCTCATCCCCCAATACGCTAGATTTGTCATTGATATAAAGCTGCAGACCCGCAGCGTTTATCTCAATCACTGAGTAGCTTGGGTTCAAAATCATGCCCGGCGGTGTGTCATCGTGAGGCAATATCAAATACTGCTTGATCAATGCTGGTGCCGCCATCACTCCCATAAAGAGAATAATGGCCGCCATCAATACGCTATTCCAACGTCGTCGAGTCAATTTGAAACGAGATAACATAAATGGCTAGTTCAACTTGTTTCTATCGTTATCATCCTTTCGTTCAAATTCGCCTTCAAACGTATTGTCATCTTTTTCTTGGCGTGAGCCATCAAAAGGACCTCGCTGAAAAGGGTCATTCGAATAAAAACCACCTTGTGGACCGCCACCTTGATGAAAGCCGCTCTGCATGGTGTTAACCGCTACTTTACTCATAAGATATTTCGCAATCATAGCTCTAGGTCCTGGTATCAACACGACCATGCCCATTGCGTCGGTCATAAACCCTGGCGTCAGTAGCAATACCCCTGAGACCGCAAGCATGACACCCTCGACGATCTGTTGCGCAGGCATCTCCCCTTGTTGTAGGCGATTTTGCACCGACATTAAGGTTTGTAGCCCTTGGCTGCGCACAAGAGTCGCACCGACAAATGCAGTAATTAGAACGAGCCCTATCGTAGGCCAAAGCCCTAAAAAGCCACCCACTTGAATAAACAAACCAATTTCAATAATCGGCACACAAATAAAGAGTAATAATAATATCGGGAACACAGTGTCCTCCTTAGTTTATTGTCAGTTTACGCGCACATAGAAGCAAACCACAAATAATTCAGTCGTAATGAAGGAGTGCAAACACAAAAGAGTATTACAAAGTATGTATTTTGTGCCTCGAAAGCCAATAACTTGATACTCATCTCATCCCACATGAATTGATGATGTTTCTGCAAAAATTCGGTTAAAAAGGTGATCCAGCTACTATTTTTATATGCCACTTTGAGTAATATGTTTCCTATAAATCAGGACGTAAAAATCAGCCAATTATTCTGGCGAATGGATTCTTAAAAACAGATATGGCAAAGACACTGTAATTTAAGCAGAACTATTATCTAAGGATCCATGTATGGCTACTTCTACCCTCGCTCCAAACACAGCGGCTAAAGCCACTCGCCTCGAAGAAGATCTATTAGGTCAGCGTCACGTCCCTGCGGATGCTTACTATGGTATCCATACGTTGCGTGCCATTGAAAACTTTAATATCTCGAATGCCACCATTTCTGATGTGCCTGATTTTGTTCGTGGCATGGTGATGACGAAGAAAGCAGCAACGTTAGCAAACCGTGAGTTAGGTGTCTTACCTAAAGATGTCGCTCAGTACCTCATTCAAGCCTGCGATGTCATTCTTGAAACTGGGAAATGCATGGACCAATTCCCATCAGACGTATTTCAAGGTGGCGCTGGCACGTCAGTGAATATGAATACCAATGAAGTCATTGCCAATGTTGCGCTAGAACTTATGGGCAAGGAAAAAGGCCAGTATGAGTTCATCAACCCAAATGACCATGTTAACAAGAGCCAATCCACTAACTGTGCTTACCCTACCGGTTTTCGTATCGCGGTTTACAACAGTGTCCATAAGCTCATGGACTCGATCGAATACCTAAAAGGGGCATTTGAAGCCAAAAGCCAAGAGTTCTCCACCATTCTAAAGATGGGCCGCACTCAACTGCAAGATGCTGTGCCAATGACCGTTGGGCAAGAGTTCCATGCATGGGCTGTCACGCTTAACGAAGAGATCCGTAACCTTGACTATACCTCTAAGCTTTTACTAGAGGTGAATCTAGGCGCTACCGCTATCGGTACCGGCTTGAATGCCGCTCCAGGTTACCAAGAGTTAGCAGTAAAACACCTTTCAGCGGTTACGGGACTCGAATGTGTACCTGCCGAAGATTTGATTGAAGCGACGTCAGATTGCGGCGCTTACGTCATGACACACAGTGCGTTAAAGCGCCTAGCAGTCAAGCTGTCTAAGATTTGTAATGACCTACGGTTGTTGTCTTCTGGCCCTCGTTCAGGACTCAATGAACTCAATCTACCTGAGTTACAAGCTGGCTCTTCAATCATGCCCGCAAAAGTTAACCCAGTGGTTCCAGAAGTGGTTAACCAAGTGTGCTTCAAAGTGTTGGGGAACGACACGACCATTTCCTTTGCTGCCGAAGGCGGACAGTTACAGCTGAATGTTATGGAGCCCGTAATTGCACAAAGCATGTTTGAATCACTAGAGATCCTCAAAAATGCCTGCGTAAATCTGCGCGATAAGTGTGTGGATGGTATTACTGTCAATAAAGAAGTCTGTGAGCGCTATGTTTACAACTCGATTGGCATCGTCACTTACCTCAATCCATACATCGGTCATCACGAGGGTGATATCGTTGGAAAAATCTGCGCAGAAACCGGCAAGAGCGTTAAAGAAGTAGTTCTTGAGCGCGGTCTGTTATCGGAAGAAGAACTTGATGACATTTTCTCGGTAGACAATCTCATGAAACCTCAGTATAAAGCCAAGCGCTACGAATAATCCGCACTCAAGGCTCCCTAATAGGGGGCCTTTTTGCTGGTCATTACGAACACATCAATCTCGATAACACTGACTTAACACAACATAAACGTTCTTATTCAATCTAAGCTGTAGATTGGATCAACGAACCACAATAAGAGGATTTGCTATGATTGCTCTAGAACTGGCCGTGGTACTGCTGTTCATTTATTTGGGCGCACGTATCGGCGGTATTGGTATCGGTTTAGCAGGGGGCGCAGGTGTTATTGCTTTGTCCCTCGTGTTAGGGGTTCCTACCAGCCAATCTTATATTCCTGTCGATGTCATCTTAATCATCATGTCGGTTATTACCGCGATTGCCGCAATGCAGGTCGCTGGCGGTATGGATTGGTTAGTACAAATCGCAGAAAACTTTTTACGCAAACACCCTGAACGAATTACTTTTTATGCCCCTATCGTCACGTTTGTCATGACGCTACTTGCCGGTACCGGTCATACGGCATTCTCAACACTTCCTGTGATTGCAGAAGTAGCCAAAGGCCAAGGCGTTCGTCCGTCTCGACCGCTTTCGATTGCAGTTGTTGCTTCTCAAATTGCTATTACCGCTTCGCCAATCTCTGCTGCAGTCGTTGCCTTCGCTGCCATGCTTGCACCAATGGGCGTCGATTATTTGACCCTGCTTGCGGTTTGTATTCCAACCACCTTTATCGCTTGTATGGTTGGCGCTTTTGTTGCCAACTTTATGGGCAGTGAACTCAAAGATGATCCCGTCTATCAAGAACGTCTTGCTCAAGGTCTTATCAAGCTGAACACCACTCAAAAGCGTGAAATATTACCGACGGCAAAAACCGCCACTTATATCTTCTTAGCCGCCATTGCTTTTGTCGTCTGCTATGCCGCTGCGATCTCAAGCTCTGTCGGCCTCATCGAGAATCCAGCATTGGGACGCAATGAAGCCATCATGACGGTCATGCTTGCCGCCGCTGGTGCCATTACACTGTTTACCAAGATTGATGCATCACAGATTCCCGCGGCAGCGACCTTCCGTTCAGGTATGACCGCTTGTGTCTGCGTGCTCGGTGTCGCATGGTTAGGCTCCACTTTTGTTAATGCTCATGTGGATGAAATTAAAGACTTTGCGGGCGCATTACTGCAAGACTACCCATGGATGCTCGCGTTAGTATTATTCTTCGCGTCGATGCTCCTATACTCTCAAGGTGCCACAACCGTCGCGCTTATGCCGGCAGCTCTCGCGATTGGTGTCGCCCCACTTACAGCCGTCGCTTCTTTTGCTGCTGTTAGCGCACTGTTTGTATTACCTACCTATCCAACACTACTCGCGGCAGTAGAAATGGATGACACGGGTTCGACACGTATTGGCCAGTATGTCTTCAATCATCCGTTCTTCTTACCTGGCGTCGCAACGATCAGCACGGCTGTCGCGCTTGGTTTTGCTTTTGGTGGATTGCTCATCGGCTAAGCAAAGACCCGTTGGTTCTTAAAAACATCAGGGCTGCGTTATACGTAGCTCTTTTTTTATCCTTCATTTGAAACAAAACTTCCTATCTGCCTGTCTTAGGTTAAGATAACTCTTGATAACCCTAGACATGAACTTGCCAATATTTCCTTATGATACGAATACTTTATAAGCTCATCCTACTTTCTCTTGTCGCCATATCATGGCCAAGCCTTGCTCAATTCGAACAAGACTCAGGTGCGGTATTTTCACCTCAAGCCCCCAATAGCTTTGTTCCAGTTGATCAAGCATTTCCGTTCAATTACTACCAACAAGGGCAACGGATGTTCATCGATTGGCAAGTCAAAGATGACTATTATTTGTATCAAGATAGGATCAGTATCAGTGGCGATAACGTCACCATAGGCGCTCTTGAAATGGAGGATGGTACGCCATACGAAGACGAATTCTTTGGCAAAGTAAACATCTATACTGAACCGCTCTTCATCCAGGTCCCACTAGAGAAATATCAGCAAGGGGGACAACTGATTGTTCAGTATCAAGGCTGTGCGAAAGCTGGCTTTTGCTACCCACCCGAAACTAGAACCATTACGATAGAGCCATTTAACTTCGATGCCTCTGCCGTTGCCCCACAAAGGCCAATCACAACAAGCTCAACAACGATTGATACCACAACGTCATCAAGCAATAACCTCACCGATAAGCTCGCTCAAGTATGGTGGGCCCCGGCGCTCTTCTTGTTACTAGGTATTGGTCTTGCGTTTACCCCTTGCGTGTTACCCATGTACCCTATCCTCACCAGTATTGTATTAGGGGGGGGTAAGCGTACACAAAAGCAAGCGCTTGGACTTTCTTTTGTTTACGTTCAAGGCATGGCCTTAACCTATACCTTACTTGGGCTTATTGTTGCCTCTGCTGGCATGCAATTTCAAGCGGCGATGCAACACCCATATGTATTAATAGGGCTCAGCATTCTCTTTGTCGCACTGGCATTATCCATGTTCGGCTTGTACACCATACAGTTACCGTCCAGAGCTCAAACTTGGTTAAACGGTATCAGCAATCAACAACAAGGAGGCAACCTCGTCGGTGTCTTTTTGATGGGCGCTATTTCTGGCCTTGTTTGTTCGCCATGTACGACTGCGCCACTCTCTGGGGCATTACTTTATGTCGCACAAAGTGGTGACCTCTTAACCGGTGGCATTACCTTGTATGCGTTAGCCTTAGGCATGGGGATCCCACTGATCGCGGCGGCTGTATTTGGCAATAAACTGCTTCCTAAAGCAGGTGCATGGATGGATCGAGTCAAAACCCTCTTTGGATTTGTCCTACTTGCGGCGCCTATTTTCTTACTCGAGCGTATTTTGCCTGAGCTTTGGAGCACAGCACTTTGGTCTGGGTTAGGTATTGCTGCGTTTGGCTGGTTGTATCATCAGAAAAACACCCTCACTTTCGGGGGGTGGAAGCAAAGCTTTGTCGGCATTGTGGCCATACTTGGCCTTTTTGCCTCTGCGCAACCCGCCTTACAGTATTGGTTTGGAGAGTCTTTGCATACTCGCTCAGAAGCACAAGTTTCATTTACTCGAGTAAGTAACGTAGCAGAACTAAATCAAGCTCTTGAGCAAGCCAAACTGGTTGGTAAGCCTGTCATGCTCGATTTCTACGCTGACTGGTGCGTCGCTTGCAAAGAGTTTGAAAAATACACCTTCCATGACCCATCGGTTGAGCCTGTATTAAAAGGGTTTGTCTTACTGCAAGCCGACGTCACTAAAAATCAACCACAGGACATTGAATTACTAAAAGCAATGAATGTACTAGGGCTTCCAACCATTGAATTTTGGGATTCTCAAGGGCAAGCTCAACCCAGCGCCCGACTGACAGGCTTTGTTCCGGCCGAGGATTTCTTACAACACCTGAGAAAAAGCCAACTAACTCAATAAAAAATTCGATTCGCATCAGAGTTTTGCATTGAGTTAATTGTTTGCTATCTCAAGAGCATCAATAATAGTGTTAACATTTTTGTAAAATATCGAGATAACATGGAACCGACGTACACCATCATTATCGCTGACGATCATCCACTGTTTAGAAATGCACTATTTCAATCGGTGCACATGGCGATAAGTGGTGCCAATTTATTGGAAGCCGATTCCCTCTCCTCTTTACTCAGCTTGCTCGAGAAAAGTGAAGAACCCGATCTGATATTGCTCGATCTGAAGATGCCCGGAGCAAACGGTATGTCCGGTTTAATTCAACTTAGAGCGGATCACCCAGACATTCCGATTGTGGTCATTTCTGCAAGTGAAGAAGCCAGTATCGTCTCTCAGGTGAAGATACATGGGGCCTTTGGTTTCATTCCAAAATCAAGTGATATGAAGGCACTAATTGGTGCCTTAAACCAAGTCCTTGAAGGGGAACCTTACTTTCCGGTTGAGTTGCTTTCCGATGACTCAGCTTATAGCGATCTGGCGGAAAAAATCGCGACCCTCACCCCTCAACAATACAAGGTTCTTGGCATGCTGTCAGATGGCCTACTCAACAAGCAAATTGCTTATGATTTGAATGTTTCTGAGGCGACGATCAAGGCCCATATGACCGCCATATTTAGAAAGTTAGGGGTAAAAAATCGAACTCAGGCGGTTATTTTACTTAATGACGCTAGTGAATAAATAAACTCGATAGCCCTGCAAGGGTTATCGAGTTATTCATAAATCGTTTTCGACAATCACACCCTAACGCACAATATAATCATGACTCGTCCAATGTTTCAGGCAAACAAAGTCCTAATTTAGTGACGCTATTCTCTTCAATTGCCGCCACCACCCACTGCAATCCATGCCATTCAAAACTGTCACCTAACACGGGTTGAGCGCCGAGCTCTTTTTCCACTAGGCTTTTCAATGTCATATCTTCATCAACATCATCAAAGTCTAGGCCATAAAAAGTCGATACATCGGATAACCTAGCAGTAGCATCCAAAAAGAAGTCACCAAAGAATCGTGCCAAACTTTCATCTTCTGGCGCGTCACTAAACAAGGCACTTAACGCGTCTAAGTCTTTATCTTGAGCCAAAACACACAGCGTATCGTCCGCTCGTAATACCGTACTTCCTGATGGATGTAGGAGCTGGTTATCTCTAAATAGTGCCGCGATACGAGTACCTTTCGGCATCTTTAATTTACGTAATGGTTCACCTACACACCACTTTTCCAGTTTCAGTTTATAAATAAACAGTTCCCACTCACTGGTCGGAAATATTTCGACACCGGAGCGAGACATAGGCTCAGGTTTAGGTGGTAATTCAACCTTAGCTAAGGCTGCGGCCTTCATTAACGTGCCGCCTTGTACCACCAACGAAACCAACACCACAAAGAACGCAATGTTGAAATACAATTGGGCATTAGGAAGCCCCGCCATCATAGGGTACACCGCGAGGATAATAGGCACCGCGCCTCTTAGCCCAATCCATGAGATAAACCATTTCTCACGAGCACCAAAACTCTTAAACAGAGACAAGCCTAACCAGACGGAGATTGGCCTTGCAAAAAAGATCATACCAAACGCTAATGCAAAGCCAGGGAGCATAATTTCAATCAGGCTGGATGGGGTCACCAATAAACCGAGTACCAAAAACATCACGATTTGGCTAAGCCAAGTCATGCCATCCAATACACTCAATATGGAATGACGAGAACGAGTCGGTTTATTGCCCAGTAATAACCCCACCAGATAAATCGACAGAATACCGCTACCACCAAGTTGGTTTGCGAGCGCAAGTAGCGCAACGCCTCCACTGATGACTAATATCGAATACAACCCTTCGTGCAACTGTGTTCGATTAACCAACTTCCAAAGCAACCAACCACCAGCCAAACCGATGAAGATACCAATACCAAATTGCATCAGAAAACTCTTAACCAGGAACGTTGCCCCCAAGTCAGAGCCTGAACTACCAAGAACCGCAATCAATGTAACGGTCAGGAATACAGCCATAGGGTCATTGGTTCCAGACTCAATCTCAAGAGTCGCACCAACACGTTCATTGAGTTGACGCCCTTTCAGTAAAGAGAAAACGGCCGCAGCATCTGTTGACCCCACAATAGCGCCAACCAAGATGCCTTGTAAGAGTTCGAGGTCAAACAACCACATCGCCATCAAACCAGTAAGCGTTGTGGTACAAGCGACACCAAGCGTTGCCATTGTAATCGACGGCCAAAAAGCAACGCGAAAACTAGCAACTCTGGTGCGCATCCCGCCATCCAGCAAAATGACAGCCAGTGCTAGATTGCTTACTAGGTAGGTTATTGAATAGTCGTCAAAATAAATGCCACCAGGGCCATCTTCTCCAGCCAGCATCCCGATGCCTAAAAACATGACGAGAATCGGGACACCTAGCTTTGCTGACACCTGGCTAAAGACCACGCTCAATGCCACAAGAACGGCGCCCGTTAAAAAAAGGCTATTAATCGAATCTGCGTCCACTCATTCCTCTCCACAATGCTTGTAACTTATTACTAACACGGCAATTAAAACATAATTGTTCACGTTCAACTTCGTTAATTTACAAGACACTTGTGTACTAATGTGTACTTAATTGACCTATCACCGCTTGTTGATACTGTTAAATATTAGACCTTTGGCTAATTTAACAGCAAATTAACATCACACTTTTTGCATGCAAAGACATAAGGCACTGTTAGTTAATGTATTTATAGCTTTCGGCGCTCGACTAAAGTTGCACAGAGTTCTAGTCAAGACCCTGCTACCTTATTAAGCGTAACATTACGTTAACACCACTTAATAAGGAGATGGCCATGGCGTTCGAATCATCGGAACATGCGCAAGCCTACTGGAAAGAAAACTTGGGAATCATGGGTGCACTGCTCACGGTTTGGTTTGTCGTATCTTACGGCGCTGGCATTTTATTTGTTGATGTCCTCAATACCATTCAATTTGGCGGTTTTAAGCTCGGATTTTGGTTTGCTCAGCAAGGTTCGATTTATACCTTCGTGGCGCTGATATTTATTTACGTTGCTCGCATGAATGCGCTCGACAAAAAATACAACGTACAAGAAGACTAGAGGCTAGAACATGGATATTCAAACTTGGACGTTTATTCTCGTCGGTATTACCTTCGCATTGTATATCGGCATCGCAATCTGGGCTCGTGCGGGTTCAACCAGTGAGTTTTACGTAGCGGGTGGTGGTGTGCACCCCGTCGCTAACGGCATGGCGACAGCCGCAGACTGGATGTCGGCAGCATCGTTTATTTCAATGGCGGGTATTATTTCCTTCGTCGGTTACGACGGCGCGGTTTACCTTATGGGTTGGACCGGAGGTTATGTACTTCTTGCGCTATGTTTAGCACCTTACCTTCGCAAATTTGGACAATTTACGGTTCCCGATTTTATTGGTGAGCGTTATTACTCAAGAACCGCACGTATGGTTGCCGTCTTTTGTGCGATCTTCGTATCGTTCACTTACGTCGCAGGCCAGATGCGTGGTGTTGGTGTCGTATTCTCTCGTTTCTTAGAGGTCGACATTAACCTCGGCATCATTATCGGTATGGGTATTGTGTTCTTCTACGCGGTACTAGGTGGCATGAAAGGTATCACTTATACACAGGTAGCTCAATTCTGTGTTCTCATTTTCGCTTTCCTTGTCCCTGCAATTTTCACCTCTATCATGATGACAGGTAACCCACTTCCACAGGTTGGTATGGGCTCCACACTTACCGGAACGGATGTTTATCTACTTGATAAACTTGATGGATTAACTGAAGAGCTCGGGTTTACCGCCTATACCGAAGGCAACAAGAGCATGGTGGATGTGTTCTTCATCTGTGCCGCTCTAATGGTAGGTACTGCCGGTCTTCCTCACGTCATCATTCGCTTCTTCACAGTGCCACGTGTACGTGATGCTCGTATCTCGGCAGGTTGGGCACTTCTGTTCATCTCATTGCTGTACACAACTGCACCTGGGGTTGCCGCATTTGCTCGCGTTAACATGATTGAGACCATCAACGGTCCCGACATGAAAGGGGTTCCTGCCGCTGAAGCACCGAGTTGGTATCAAAACTGGGAAAGCACAGGCCTAGTCGGCTGGGAAGATAAGAACGGCGACGGTAAGATGTTCTACTCGGGTGACGAACGCAACGAAATGAAGATCAACCGCGATATTATCGTACTGGCTTCTCCTGAGTTGGCAAAATTACCTAACTGGGTGGTTGCATTGCTTGCAGCGGGTGGCCTAGCGGCTGCACTGTCAACGGCTGCGGGTCTATTATTAGTCATCTCTACCTCTATCTCTCATGATTTACTGAAGAAAGGCTTCAGACCAAACATGACCGATAAGCAAGAGCTACTCGCCGCTCGTATTGCAGCAATGGTCGCGATTGTCGGGGCGGGGTACTTAGGTATAAACCCTCCTGGGTTCGTTGCACAAGTGGTTGCTTTTGCCTTTGGTCTAGCCGCTGCCTCTTTCTTCCCTGCCATCATCTTGGGTATTTTCTACAAGAAGATGAATAAGGAAGGAGCCATTGCCGGTATGTTGACGGGTATTGCCTTCACTGCAAGCTACATCATTTACTTCAAATTCATTAACCCAGCAGCAAGCTCACCTGAAAACTGGTGGTTTGGAATCAGCCCTGAAGGGATTGGTACACTGGGTATGTGTCTAAATTTTGTTGTATCCATTGTGGTCAATAAATTTACCGCTGAAGTGCCAAATGACGTACAAGAAATGGTTGAGTCTATTCGTTACCCGAAAGGCGCAGGCGAAGCTCACGACCATTAATCAACTGACAAACAATAACAACGTTACTATAAAGTTGGCTTAACAACGAAAAAGACCGATGTTTGCACATCGGTCTTTCTTATTTCACCATTAAGCCATTAAGCCATTAAGCCATTAAGCCATTAAGCCCAAAATAGCCTATGAACGCTCTTTATAAGAGTATTCTACGTCGACAACAGCGCGATACTTAATTTCGCCACGATTTTCCGCGAATTCTTGAACCGTTATCTGTGCATCATCAACCTTCACACTGTTTCGAAGTAAGTCACCTTCATGCACTCGAAGCTTGTACACCAAGTCCGTTGATGGCATCGCCTTCAGATCTTCTACAATTTGAAAACCAGCATCGTATGCTTGCTGTTTCGAACTAAAACCATCGGAGTGCAAATCAATATCACCCACGAGTGATGTTGTCGTCGCCATTGCTGCTGAAGAAAGAAGTAAAGACGCGGTGATTAATGTTAATTTTTTCATGATGACACCTCATTGTTTTATCGGTATTGCACTCTCTGAATCGCCATCGCTATAAGCATGTCGCTAGTAACTATGCGACCAACAACGTTGAGGGCTGTCCCGTGTATTTGACATTTACTTACCGAAGTTCAGCTGAACTTCAAAAATAGAGCGCGGAATAGCAGTCAGTATGTTCTATTCATACCCTTCTCTTTAATAAGCAGATTGCATTCTTTGCTTAAAAATACGACACATTCCTAAGATAAGACCTCTCGGAGCTTAACTATCTTTCGCGTCATATTCGTAGTTTACGTTCACTGACGCTCGGTATTTAATAACACCTTGTTTTTCAGCGTATTCTTGAACAGAAATTTCTGTGTTTTTTAATTCAATATCTTGAATGTTTTCACTGTGCCCATTCAACTTTAATTGGTGTGCTAAAGCACCATTGGTCATCTCATTGAGTTCATCAACCAACTGATAACCAGCTTCATAGGCTTGTTGCTTACTCTGAAAACTTTCTGTTTCAAGTTTGGTATTACCGATATCGCTTCCTGCGAATACACTTCCAGACATAAGAGCGATGGACGCTACCATGATTAGTTTTTTCATATATTCACCTTTCCAACTGACTTGTTTGAAGAGGAGTCTATCGTAACGCTCCATCTGTAAAGAGTCTGTCAAGCAAGGTAAATGAAGTGTTATATAAGGTAAAGTGATGGAAAACTTAATAACATAATCATGACACTTATGCTTCCCATCACTTTCATCTGACTAAGGACGATTCAGCATCGCTCTTAATTTGAGGGGCTTCACTGGTTTGGGTAAAAAGCTGAAGCCATTAGATTTGATACCTTCGAGCATGGTTTCCGTGCGGTCGGCACTGATGATCACGCCTTTAAATGAATCGCCAAGTCTCAATCGGCACTGCTGGAGAACCTCTAACCCCGTCCTACCATTATCTAAACGGTAATCCGAAAAGATAACATCAGGTTGCCAGTCATCTTCTAGATGCTTAAGGCTACTAACCAAATCTAAGGCTGTTTTGACGTCACACCCCCAGCGCGCCAGTAGGGTCTCCATACCCACTAAAATGTCTGGTTCATTATCAACACACAATATCTTAAGGTGCTGCAATGCCTCATTATGGGTGGATGGGATAGGTTTCAAAATAGATTCAACCACGCTCGCCTTATCAAGCGTGATTGAAAAAACACTTCCTTGGTCTTGCCAGGACTGCATTGATATTTGATGATTAAGCACACGAGCGATCCCTCTTGATATCGCCAAACCTAAACCTAAACCTTGATCAGCGCGAGCTTGATCAACTCGAGAGAACTCATCAAAAATCTCTTTTTGTTTATCTTCAGGAATACCAATGCCATCATCCCACACATCAATCCTGACACGCCCATTAACGCGCCTCGCCCCTAATACCACTTTACCTTCTGGATTATAGCGAAAAGCATTCGTCAAAAAGTTTTGTAATACCCGACGTAACAACTTAGGGTCGGAACGTACAATGAGACTTGAAGAGACCACCGAAAAGCGAATATTTTGCCCGACCGATATTGCACTAAACTCAGCCTCTAATGTGTCAAAAACCTCAGACAAGGCAAAGCCACGCATTTTGGTTTGTAGCTTTCCTGACTCTAAGCGAGAAATATCCAGCAGATCACCAATTAATTCTTCTGCCGCACCCAGTGCACTTTCTATGTGTGACGATAACTTTTTAGTTTCATTATCTTTACTCACCTCCGACAATGAGGAAGCAAACAAACGCGCCGCATTAAGGGGCTGCATTAGATCATGACTCACTGCCGCTAGGAAACGCATTTTAGAATGTGATTCCGTTTCAGATTTCTGTGTCGCTAACACCAGTCGTGTATTGAGTTTTTCTAACTCTTTTGTCCGCTCAACAACCCTAACTTCTAGCCGTTCATTCGCATCTCTTAGTGCATTTTCAGCCTCTCGAAAGACGGTAATATCGGTAAAACTCATCACAAACCCTCCGCCAGGCATTGGGTTTCCTTGCACCTCAATGACGCTACCATCGGCTCTAATTCTTGAAGACGTGTGGGGTGAGCCCTGCTCTAAATGATAGATCCGTCGACGCACATGCTCATTGGGATCACCAGGGCCACATAACCCTTGCTCTGCATTGTGCTGAATCACATCTGCAATGGGTCGCCCCACCTGAATCAAACCTGGGGGAAAGGTGAACAACTCCAGATAGCGACGATTCCATGCCACCAGCCTAAGCTGCTTATCCACCACCGCAATACCCTGCCCAATATGTTCAATCGCGCCTTGCAACAAGCCGCGACTAAAGTGGTAAAGCTCAGAAGCCTCATCAACGATGGTCGCCACTTCTTCCAACTGCATATTTCGCCCCTGCAGTGCAGAGGTCAGCACGAGCTTAGCCGAAGAAGCACCAAATACCCCTGCCAACACTCGCTCCGTGTGGCGAATTAATTCTGCCGATGCTTGTTGATTGGGCAGCCCATCTTGTTGCTGTTGTCGCCAGAATTGTCGATACGCGCTGCGCACCCGCGTGCGACCGACAAATCGAGAGGCCAACATCTCTAGCTCAGCCACCGTAACGCGGCTTTGATAGAGACTGATATTCTCACTCTCAGGCAAGGGGGTGCCAACGAATGATGCGGACTGTAAGCGCTCAGTTAGGCTCGCGCGTGTCGATAATGACACGGCAACAAAACATATGGCATTAAGAACCACGCTGATCAGCATGCCCCAATCCGAGTTAGCAATATCGAGCGATGCGAACATTTCTGGGGGCGTAATCACCCATATCAACAGGTTATTTTGTGCATCACCGGCCAGCAACCCGGTCTCTCCCATTAATGTAATCAACCAAATTGTAAAACCAACCAACAAGCCGACATACACGCCTTTACGATTACCCAAGCGCCAGTACAACCCACCGATAAGCGCTGGGGCAAATTGAGTAATTGCCGAGAAAGATAAAAAGCCAATCGCAGAGAGGGAATGAATACTATCCAGAGCTTGATAAAACAGCCACGCTCCAAGCAGCAACAAACAAATCAAGGCTCGACGAATAATCAGTAACAAGCCAGAAAGGTGACGATGAGAACGATGGGCAAGCTTAATTCGACGTAATAACAGCGGCATCACCAAGTCATTCGAGACCATAATTGCCAGCGCAATTGTCGATACAATGACCATGCCACTTGCCGCAGAAGTACCACCAAGAAAGGCCAATAACGCAATATGGTCGGCATCAGCAAACTTAGGAATACTGATCACATACGTATCAGGTGACGCCCCCATTAATAGCCCTTGGCCAACCCAAGCAATGGGCAAAACAAATAGCCCCATCAAGATAAGATACACAGGGAATAACCAGCGAGCAGTATGAAGATCTTGAGCACGCTCGTTCTCAACCACCATAGTATGAAATTGCCTTGGTAGACAGATAATAGCCATCATGGTCAGAGCGGTATGAATCAGCAGCGTTGCGATATTGGGGGATTGATAAGTACTCGCCGCCAACTCAGACAACTGAATATCGGGTCTTTCCCAAGCAAGATAAAGGATAAAAAAGCCGACCACTAAAAAAGCGAACAGCTTAACGATAGATTCAAACGCTACGGCCATCATCATGCCACGATGATGCTCTGTATTATCGACATGGCGCGTACCAAACAGCATGGTAAAGACCGCCAGAGCACCGACGACAAACCACGAAATATGAGTATCTTGATAACCAAGGTCGGTGGCTAAAGTCGGCGCAACAACATCCAGCCCCATCGTGATGCCACGCAGTTGTAGTGCAATATAAGGCAAGATGCCTGCGACGGCGATGAGGGTCACCGCCACCGCTAGGCCTTGAGATTTTCCGTATCGAGCCGCGATAAAATCGGCTATGGAGGTGATGTGTTCACGCTTGGCTATCAACACAAGACGAGCAATCAATCGCCACCCTAAGGTAAACACCAAAATAGGGGCAATATAAATCGGCAAGAATGACCAAGGGTTATTACTCGCTTGCCCTACCGTTCCGTAGAAGGTCCAGGAGGTACAATAAACGGCAATCGAGAGGCTATAGACCCAAGGCCGCCACTTAGATAACCATTTTTTTTGCCTATCTCCATACCATGCGATGAGAAATAACACCCCAAGGTATGCCAGCGAGACCGGAACTACTATCCATCCTTGCATCGATCATATCCCTTAAACACTGTCAGTACTTAAAACGCCACTCGCATTTTAAAACCATTGCCATTATTTAAAGGGCTATAACCCAATAACTCAAACGCTTAGCGTCATTTCTGTGGTTCAGGCTGAGAAATATCCTTGATGTATTCAGTGGGTTTACCACTCGGCTCGACTTTAATAAAGAGCGCAAGCACCCCCATCACTGCCATTCCCCAAAAAATATTTGCCCCCCACTGCTCGTAACCCCAACCACTTACGGCCATCATCAACGCAATAAAAGCACCAAGTGGAATCGCATTATAAAGTGACTGTAGTGCCACCATCTTATTGGGTTCAGATTTTTGGATATATTGAATAGCGGCAATATGAGCAATGCCAAATGTCACACCATGCAATAACTGAATAATGACGAGCGCAGGCAATGCAATAGTTGATGCCGTTAAGCTCCAACGAATAATCACACCAATCGATGAGATCACAAACAACGTACGCAGTGACCAGCCAGCAAACCATTTTTTGCTAAAAGCAAACAGCATGACTTCAGAAACGACACCAAGACTCCACAGATAACCGATCACACTCTCAGGGTGCCCTGCTTCTTTCCAATAAATGGAACTAAAGCTGTAATACGCAGCATGACTGCCTTGAATCAGGGCAATCAGCACGAGAAAACGAATAACGTTCCGGTCACAAAGCAAGGCTTTTAGGCTTGGCCGCTCCATCGAATGCGATCCTTCGCTCGCTGGTGGCGTCACCGGTGTTCTCATCACCAGCAGCATGGACAACACAAACCCTGCCAGCGCCGTGTAAACGATCATATTAGCGCCAAACTGCGAGGCCAAATACCCGACAACCGAGGAACCAACGATAAAGGCTATCGATCCCCAAAGACGAGTACGACCATAGTCCAATATGCCACGGCTAGCATAGTGATTAGCCATTGCGTCAGACAAAGGCACCACTGGGCCAAAGCTCAAATTAAACAAGACGGTAACCAGGGCAAGCAGCACAAAACTTGGCCCAGCGGCAAGATGTAATGCAATGAATATTGTACAAGCGAGCGTCGCCCAACGGAGCGCCGGCAGTAACCGCTCAACCTGATGAATTCTTGGTGTAATCAATAGATTGGCGACACACCGAGTCGCAAAGCCCAATCCCATCAACATACCGACATCTGTTGCAGAAACGCCTTGATCTTCAAACCATAGCGCCCAAAACGGTAAATAAACACCATAAGAAAAGAAGAAACCAAAAAGATACTGGGACACCCAGGCAAAAGGGGAAGGGTTCAACATAACAACAACCTAAAAAGAAAAGATAAATTCGCACATGCCCTAGTCTTTCGAGCAATCGTACACATTATGCAATGACATGACCTTCCAAAAAAGGGAATTGTTACGAGAAATAAATTACCTCCAATTCCACGATGCCACATTGCGTAGCCTTATGATGGCAACATGACGACAGCGTCAAATATCGAGACGACATTCGACTAAAGTCGTCTGGAGGTTAGCCAAATAGTTGTCAGACTAAAGGCATGGTAGGACAACACAGAGAACGCCGATGCCTGATAAATTTAATATGTCATTACCCCCGTTCGATCGGTTATCTGAGCGCGAGCAATCTCAATTGCGTGCATCTCTAGATGTGGCCTACTTTCGGGAAAAAGACGTTTTACTTAAAAGCAACCAAACCAGCCCTCACCTATTTATCCTCATTAAAGGCGCGGTTGAAGAACGCGATAACAATAGCCATGAGATTTACGCTCACTACACTTATGATGACATGTTTGATGTCAGAGCTCAGTTTGGCGATCCGGTGAAACACCACTATGTCGCATTGGAAGACACATTAACCTACCTATTACCGACCGACGTTTTTCTCTCGTTATACCAAGCTAATGGCCAATTTGCAGCGTATTTCGATAGTAACCTAGCGACAAGGCAACAACTGGTAGAGGATGCTCAAAAACAGCAAAATCTCGCAGAGTTCATTCTTACTCAAGTCGATGAAGACATTTATCATCCGGCATTAATTATTCACTCAGATCGTACGATTACCGATGTCACGCAGCAGTTACTTGCGCAAGGTGTTGATGCGGCCTTAGTCGAATTGAAAAAGGATGACCCAAGAAGACATGAACATCACTCAGCACTGCCTTACGGCATCGTCACCCGCACCAATATGCTTCACGCAGTGGTGCTTGAACACTTGCCATGTAATACCCCCATCAGCGACATCGCCACTTTTCCTGTCCATCACGTAGAAAAAGAAGACTTTCTCTTTAATGCCATGGTGACCATGACCCGACAGCGTGTTAAGCGTCTGATGGTTTGTGACGGCGCTCTCCCTGTTGGGATGCTCGACATGACTCAAATTCTCAGCACGTTTTCAACTCATTCTCACGTGCTATCACTCAGTATTGCTCGCTCAAATAGCATTGAAGAGCTTGCCCTAGCGTCAACAAAACAACAGCAATTAGTCGACAGCTTAATGAGTAACGGCATTCGCACACGATTCATGATGGAGCTCATTTCCGCCGTCAATGAACAAATCATTGAAAAAGCGTTCGAACTCGTTTTACCACCTGCGATACAGAATCATTGCTGCTTCATCGTGCTAGGTTCTGAAGGGCGTGGAGAGCAGATACTAAAAACCGACCAAGATAACGCCCTGATCTTAGATGACGGCCTTGATTGGCCCGCCCAGCAAACTGTACTGGAGACACTGAGCCACACACTGGCTCGCCTTGGATACCCCTTGTGCCCCGGTAAGGTAATGGTCAGCAATAATAAATGGGTGAAAAGCATCAGTGAGTGGCATACATACCTTAATCAACTCATTTCAAAAGCGACACCAGATAGCGTCATGGAACTGGCCATATTGGCTGACGCGCGAGCGGTGGCTGGCAACCTTGACCTTTTAACACCGATTAGTGCCTCGCTAAGAAAACAAATGAAGGGGCAAGAACTCATTCTTGCTGACTTTGCCCGCCCCGCTCTTACCTTTGGTGTACCACTCACCTTGTTTGGTAATGTAAAAACATCCAAAGAGGGGTTGGATATTAAACAGGGCGGCATTTTTCCTATTGTTCACGGTGTACGGGCTCTCAGCCTGGAATACGGTTTAGAAGCAACGAACACCTTTGACCGCATTGACCAACTCGTTAAACATCGCGTGTTAGAAACGTCAACCGCTGACAACCTTTCAGAAGCACTCAAACAGTTCTTTAAGTTACGACTGCAACAGCAACTCCGTCACCACCATACACACAATGCGATACAACTGGATGGGTTAGAGCGCCCTGAACGTGATTTATTGCGTCACGGATTGCATGTGGTTAAAAAGTTCAAGCAATGGCTAGGGTACCACTACCAAATTCGCTTATAACGGCGCAACGCGCTAACGGTAAAGATAGGGAGCACTGATGAATCCAATCACTCGCTTTTGGTGGCAAAGGAAGCTGAAAGGCAGCCCATACGCTGCATTATTTGCTCGCCCATCAATAGACGAATGCGTTTCGCTCGATTGTGAAACCACTAGCCTAGACCCAAATGTGGCAGAGATTGTGACGATTGCGGCAACAAAAATCATCGATAACCGTGTTATCACTAGCGCACCTTTTGAGGTACACCTTCGAGCCCCTCAGTCACTTGATGAAGCATCAATAAAGATACACCACATTACTCATCACGATTTAAAACACGGCATCAGTGAACAACACGCCATTCGTTCTCTAATTGACTTCATTGGCAATCGTCCCCTTGTTGGCTATCACATCCGTTATGACAAAAAAATTCTCGACCGGGTGACAAAAAAGCACTTAGGGTTTCCGTTACCCAACACACTTATTGAAGTCAGCCAACTCTACAATGACAAGCTATTGCGCATGCTGCCTAATGGTTATTTTGACCTGAGCTTAGAAGCCATATGTCGTCATCTACAGATCCCAGCCTATAACAAACATGACGCCCTGAATGACGCTAAGGCAGCAGCGCTCGTTTATTTGAAGCTCACGCGGGGCACAATGCCTCCATTTACCCTACAAAACTGATTTTGCGATTGACCTCTCACTTTACAAGACACTCAAGCCATTGATTTTAAATGAAAAATGACAACTACGCCTAAAGTCTAATTGCTGTTCAAGCCAATATAGTCGAGAGTTGATAACAGATGTAATTCAGCCCAAGTCTGGAAGTGCTCAATTCACAAGGAGAGAAGCGATGAGTGAAGTTCATGTTTATCCGGTAAAAGAAAATATTAAAACGCATACGCACGCGGATAACGACACTTACCTATCCATGTATCAGCAATCTGTTAGTAACCCTGAAGCATTTTGGGGAGAACACGGTAAAATCGTTGACTGGATCAAACCCTTCACCCAGGTAAAAAATACCTCTTTTGATACAGGCCACGTCGATATTCGCTGGTTTGAAGACGGCACGCTCAATGTGTCGGCAAACTGTATTGACCGTCATCTTGCAGATAAAGGCGACGATGTGGCAATCATTTGGGAAGGCGACGACCCTAACGATGATAAAAGCCTCACCTTTAATGAACTCCACAAAGAAGTGTGTAAGTTCTCCAATGCCCTAAAAGCACAAGGTGTCAACAAAGGCGATGTGGTATGCCTATATATGCCAATGGTGCCTGAGGCAGCTGTCGCTATGCTAGCTTGTACTCGTATTGGCGCTGTTCATACCGTGGTGTTTGGTGGATTTTCACCAGAGGCACTGTCTGGTCGAATCATCGATTCGGATGCAAAAGTCGTCATCACCGCTGATGAAGGGGTTCGAGGGGGACGCGCCGTTCCTTTGAAAAAGAATGTAGACGAAGCACTCACCAACCCAGATGTGAAAAACATCACTAAAGTGATGGTTCTAAAACGCACGGGTGGAGAGGTTGCATGGCATGAGCATCGTGACGTTTGGTGGCATGAAGCTACTGCTAGCGCGTCGGAGGTATGCCCTCCAGAAGAGATGAACGCCGAAGACCCACTATTTATTCTTTATACTTCTGGTTCAACGGGTAAACCAAAAGGCGTACTGCACACGACCGGCGGCTATCTCGTCTACGCGGCAATGACATTCAAATATGTCTTCGACTATCAACCGGGTGAAACCTTCTGGTGTACTGCCGATGTAGGGTGGATTACCGGTCACACTTATTTGGTTTATGGGCCACTCGCGAATGGTGCAAAAACCATTTTGTTTGAAGGCGTGCCAAATTATCCCAATACTAGCCGTATGAGTGAGGTGGTGGATAAGCATCAAGTTAATATCCTCTACACTGCCCCGACTGCGATTCGAGCCCTCATGGCGAAAGGTGATGAAGCGGTCAAGGGTACCAAGCGCGATAGCCTACGAATCATGGGATCGGTAGGTGAACCTATTAACCCCGAAGCTTGGGAGTGGTATTACAAGACCATCGGTAATGAGCAATCACCAATCGTAGACACATGGTGGCAAACAGAAACGGGTGGCATTTTAATTACCCCATTACCTGGCGCAACAGACCTAAAACCGGGCTCGGCGAGTAAACCATTCTTTGGCGTTCAACCCGCATTGGTCGATAACATGGGTAACATTATAGAGGGTGCAACTGACGGTAACTTGGTTATTCTCGATTCATGGCCAGGTCAAATGCGCACAGTCTACGGTGATCATGACCGTTTTGAGCAGACATACTTCTCAACCTTTAAAGGCATGTATTTTACAAGTGACGGCGCTCGACGTGATGAGGATGGCTACTACTGGATTACCGGTCGTGTCGACGATGTGTTGAATGTGTCTGGACACCGAATGGGGACTGCAGAAATCGAGTCAGCTTTGGTTGCTTTCGATAAAATTGCCGAAGCTGCCATTGTGGGTATTCCTCACGATATTAAAGGCCAAGCCATTTACGCGTATATCACACTGAATGATGGCGAATATCCTTCGGCAGAACTGCACAAGCAAGTTAAAGATTGGGTAAGAAAAGAAATTGGCCCTATCGCGACACCCGACGTGTTGCACTGGACCGATTCATTACCTAAAACACGCTCAGGTAAGATTATGCGCCGGATATTACGAAAAATTGCCACTGGAGACACTAGCAACCTAGGGGATACCTCCACACTCGCCGATCCAGGCGTGGTTGATAAGCTTATCGCAGAAAAGGCTGAACTCGCGTAAATCAGCAACATACCAACAACAAACCGCCTGCTTGTCAGGCGGTTTTTTTGTATCAAGTTTTTTCAGTACCAGGTAAAAACGTGCACTCTGTTGCAAGTTTTTGGACAAAGATAGGGAGATTAGACCAGTAAATTGCTGCTAAATGCTGTGAATTAGCTATAATCTTGGTCAACTTTTAAAAAACAGCCTAAAATTAGTGTCACATTAGGCTTGTTCTTTAGATAAACTTGAGATAAATCACGTTCATTTCACGTTAACAGAAGATGGCAGCATTATGACCGCAAAGTCACGAATTCTAGTTTTAAATGGCCCAAACCTTAATCTATTAGGACTGAGGGAGCCGGGACACTATGGTTCGGAAACACTATCACACATAGTTGATAACTTAACTGACTTGGCTCAAGTGCAAGGTGTCGAACTGACACACCTGCAATCTAATCGTGAATACGAACTCATTGAAGCAATCCACGCTGCGCACGGTAATATCGATTTTATCATCATCAACCCTGCCGCGTTTACCCACACCAGTGTCGCGCTTAGAGATGCACTGCTTGGCGTTTCAATCCCATTTATCGAAGTTCACTTATCAAATGTTCATGCTAGAGAACCATTCCGCCACCACTCTTATCTGTCTGACAAGGCACAGGGGGTCATTTGTGGATTAGGAGCTCAGGGCTATGAATTTGCACTTTCAGCGGCGATTAAAGCACTGAAAGCATAATAGATACTCTATGGCTGCGCAGCAGTCATCTAACTCACATAGAGAAGAGAAAGAAACATGGATATTCGTAAAATAAAAAAACTTATTGAACTAGTAGAAGAGTCTGGTATTTCTGAGCTAGAGATATCTGAAGGTGAAGAGTCAGTACGAATCAGTCGTAATAGCCCTGCTAGTGCTGTTGCACCGATTCAATACGCAGCGGCGCCTGCACCTGTGGCCGCCCCAGCGGCGCCTGCAGCAGCTCCAACAGCAGCGGCACCAGAAGCGCCGGCTACTCCAGCGGGTCACCAAGTGCTTTCTCCTATGGTCGGTACGTTCTACGGCGCACCAAGCCCTGATGCAAAACCATTTGTTAAAGTTGGCCAACAAGTGTCTGCTGGCGATACATTATGTATCGTTGAAGCCATGAAAATGATGAACCAAATCGAAGCAGATAAATCTGGTATCGTGACGGCGATTCTTCTTGAAGACGGCCAGCCTGTTGAGTTCGACCAAGCTCTAGTCATTATCGAATAATAGAGAGCGCTCATTATGTTAGATAAATTAGTAATCGCGAACCGTGGTGAGATTGCACTGCGTATTCTGCGCGCTTGTAAAGAGCTCGGTATTAAGACTGTCGCCGTTCACTCAACGGCCGATCGCGACCTTAAGCACGTACTTCTTGCAGACGAAACCATTTGTATCGGTCCTGCTCGCGGTATCGATAGCTACCTAAACATCCCGCGCATTATTAGTGCAGCGGAAGTCACTGGTGCTGTTGCTATTCACCCTGGCTATGGCTTCCTATCTGAAAACGCCGATTTTGCTGAACAAGTAGAGCGAAGCGGTTTCATTTTTGTTGGTCCTAAAGCTGAAACCATTCGAATGATGGGTGACAAGGTCTCCGCGATCAATTCAATGAAGAAAGCGGGTGTTCCTTGTGTGCCTGGTTCGGATGGTCCATTAAACGACGACGAAGCACAGAATAAAGCTCATGCTAAACGTATTGGCTTCCCAGTAATCATCAAAGCCTCTGGTGGTGGTGGTGGTCGTGGTATGCGCGTGGTTCGTGCCGAAGCTGATCTGACTGAAGCCATCGCGATGACGCGTGCGGAAGCAAAAGCATGCTTCAACAATGACATGGTTTACATGGAGAAATTCCTAGAAAACCCTCGCCACATTGAAGTTCAAGTACTTGCTGACGGTCAAGGGAGTGCTATCCACCTTGGTGAGCGTGATTGTTCGATGCAACGTCGCCACCAGAAAGTAGTGGAAGAAGCGCCGGCCCCTGGTATCACAGAAGAAATGCGTAAGTACATCGGTGAGCGTTGTACTCGTGCTTGTCTAGAGATTGGCTACCGTGGTGCAGGTACCTTTGAGTTCTTGTACGAAAACGGCGAGTTCTACTTCATTGAAATGAACACGCGTATTCAAGTTGAGCACACGATCACCGAGATGGTGACTGGTATTGATTTGGTTAAAGAACAGCTGCGTATTGCGGCTGGTCAACCACTATCGTATACCCAGGACGACATTAAACTGCGTGGCCACTCTATCGAGTGTCGTATCAATGCAGAAGATCCTGTTCGCTTCCTACCGTCACCAGGCAAGATTACGCGCTTCCACGCACCAGGTGGCATGGGGGTTCGTTGGGAATCACACATCTATACCGGTTATACTGTACCACCGCATTATGATTCAATGATTGGCAAGCTCATCACTTACGGTGAAAACCGTGACGTGGCGATCGCTCGTATGAAAAATGCGTTAGGTGAAATGATTGTCGAAGGTATTAACGTTAATACTGAGCTACAACTCGCCATCATGAATGACGAAAACTTCCAACATGGTGGTGCCAACATCCACTATCTTGAGAAAAAACTCGGACTGCAGTAAACCCGTATTCCAAAATGACTAAGCCCACTCATGTGGGCTTTTTTTATGCTCTATTTTCGTGAATCTGCTACACTCTGCGCAAAATTACTCAGCACGGACCCGACTCATGCCTTGGATTCAAATCAAACTCAACGCCACAAATGACAACGCTGAACTTATCGGTGATATGTTAATGGAGGAGACAGGTGCACTCTCTGTCACTTTCTTAGATGCCCATGATACTCCGGTTTTCGAACCCCTACCGGGTGAGACTCGTCTTTGGGGTGATACCGATATTGTCGCTCTCTATGATGCAGAGACAGACACCAAGCTCGTGCTTGCACAAATCACGGCAAGTAACATGTTAGCCGCTAACTTCGCACACAAGGTTGAGCAACTCGAAGACAAGGACTGGGAACGTGAGTGGATGGATAACTTCCACCCAATGCAGTTTGGTAAAAGGCTGTGGATCTGCCCAAGTTGGCGAGACGTCCCAGAGCCTGACGCAATCAATGTGATGCTTGATCCTGGTCTGGCTTTTGGTACCGGTACTCACCCTACGACTGCACTGTGCTTAGAGTGGCTTGAGTCACTCGATCTTGCCGGTAAAACCGTCATCGATTTCGGCTGTGGTTCGGGCATCCTTGCGATTGCAGCGATTAAGCTTGGTGCGGAAAAAGTCATCGGTATCGATATCGACCCTCAAGCACTTGTCGCCTCAAAAGACAATGCCCAGCGCAATGGTGTTGCTGATCAACTTGAGCTTTTCCTACCGCAAGATCAGCCTGAGCACCTACTTGCAGACGTCGTCGTTGCCAATATTTTGGCTGGTCCACTTCGTGACTTATCTGGTGTCATTAAATCGCTCATTAAAGAAAACGGCAAATTAGCGATGTCGGGGGTTCTCGATACCCAAGCCGAAGATGTAGCGAACTACTATCGTGATGACATGAGCGTAGATCCGATTGTTGAACTCAAAGAATGGTGCCGTATTTCCGCCACTAAATAGCAATAAGTAAATGAGAAGTCGATAAATCCACTCAATGATGACGACTTCTCCATTCAAATTCAGATTACTTTCGCCACTAAAAGGCTGAAAATCAGGCATTTTGCAGAAACAAATTGTAAATGCTCAAATATTAGTCTTTTCACGCATCAAAAAAATGCGTAAAATGCGCGCCCTTGCTTGTGTAAACCTGTGGCGCTGTTTTGAAAATCGGAAAATACCAACTTAAGAACAATCTTATCGTCGCCCCTATGGCTGGAGTGACAGATAGACCATTTCGTGAGTTGTGCCTTCGTTACGGTGCAGGAATGGCGGTCAGTGAAATGATGTCCTCTAATCCTAAGCTATGGAAAACAGCTAAGTCACAGCAACGCATGGTGCACGAGGGTGAATCCGGTATTCGCTCTGTGCAAATTGCAGGTGCCGATGCACAGCTTATGGCTGATGCGGCACAATTCAGTGTTGAGAACGGTGCACAAATCATCGACATCAACATGGGGTGTCCTGCAAAGAAAGTAAATAAAAAGCTTGCGGGCTCTGCGCTGCTTAAGCATCCAGATATTATTGAAGATATTCTGCGTGCGGTTGTTGATGCAGTAGATGTCCCTGTGACACTAAAAACCCGAACAGGCTGGGACACAGATAATAAAAACTGCGTCCAAATTGCAAGGCTTGCCGAAGATTGTGGCATACAAGCACTCGCCCTTCATGGTCGAAGTAAAGCTTGCATGTATAAAGGTGAAGCAGAATACGACAGCATCAAAGCGGTAAAAAAAGCCGTCTCTATTCCCGTTATTGCTAACGGTGATATAGACACCCCAGAAAAGGCCAAATTTGTTTTGGATTATACTGGCGCTGACGCTTTGATGATTGGACGTCCGGCCCAAGGACGGCCATGGATTTTCGAGGAAATCCAACATTACTTGGAAAACGGCACACTGATGCCTGAGCGTCCAGATGCGGATGTTGAGAGTATTTTGCTTGGCCATGTTCACGCCCTCCATGAGTTTTATGGGGAGTTTTTAGGTCCACGTATCGCGCGCAAGCATGTTGGCTGGTATTTAAAAGAACATGCACAAGCCAGTGAATTTCGTCGTGCCTTTAATGCTATTGATGCTGCTAACGAACAGATCGATTCATTAAAAGGCTATTTTAAAAACGTTGCATCATAATTACGAGAAGAGCTAAACCGATTATGTTCGAACAGAATTTGACTTCAGAACCATTGACAGTTACGACAGTAACATCTCAAGACCAAATCACTCAGAAGCCACTACGTGACTCTGTCAAAGCGTCTCTAAAGAACTACCTTGCTCAATTAAATGGTCAAGACGTCACTGAGTTGTATGAACTAGTGCTGGCAGAAGTTGAACAACCACTACTAGACACCATCATGCAATACACACGCGGAAACCAAACTCGCGCAGCAACCATGATGGGTATCAACCGTGGTACGCTTCGCAAGAAATTAAAAAAATACGGCATGAACTAATAGGTTCTCGTAACTAGCTGAACACCAAAGCCACCTTCCTTCGGAACGTGGCTTTTTTATTTTTATGTTCAACCACTTGAATACTTCCTCTCCTCCTACCACTGCGTGCCACAGCACAAAGTTGAAGCTAGCTCAAATCTTCAGCTACTCGGGGATAGCCTGCGCAAAGCGAATGCCGTAAGGTACATTCATAATAATGATAAATACCAGTCAGACTACCTAGTTCATGATTACTTAAAAGTCAGCATTCCAATGTTTTTCATTGGTAATGTGTTCACTTTAAGAAAAAGGAGTTCTTAGAATGAATACCCAGTTTTTGCGCCACACGTCTATTCAGAATCGATTGTACCTACTGATCCTTGTTGTTTCAGTTGCGTTGCTTATTCCGCTCGTATTATCGCTTGTCGATTATGACAAGTCTTTGACCGAAGCAAAACAAACGAAGACCCGTCACTTAGTTGAAAGCGCACACACGCTCATCAATCACTATTACGAGCAGCAACAATCCGGTCAACTATCTCAAAGTGAAGCTCAATTATCCGCAATCGCAGCGATTAAGACGCTTCGTTATGACCATGGGGATTATTTCTGGATCAACGATATGACGCCGACAATGGTCATGCACCCATTAAAACCGGCACTCGTCGGACAAAATCTCAGCCAAGTCGCTGATCCAAATGGTAAGCGCTTGTTCATGGATATCGTTCAGGTCGCAAAAAGCCAGCAAGAAGGGCTCGTCAATTATATGTGGCCAAAACCTGGCGCCGATGCACCAGTAGAAAAAATCTCCTACATCAAGACTTTTAGTCCTTGGGGTTGGATCGTGGGTACCGGAGTGTATGTTGATGATATTCAAGCCCAGGTCTGGGGAGAGGTAAAAAGAGTTATGATCTCCGTTGGGGTTGCTGTCATCTTTATGCTTGCCTTTGCGACTTGGCTCAGCCGCAGCATCGTAACGCCTTGCCAAGAAACACTCAACGCACTCAACGACATCGCCAGCGGTGATGGCGACCTAACCCGTCAACTGCCAGAAAAAGGCAGCGACGAACTCAGCCAGATTGCGGCAGCATTCAACCGCTTCACTACTAAGCTAGGGCTTATCATTAACGATATTAAACCCGTGACTGAAAATATTACCGAGGCAGCCGTATCATTAAATAAGGTAGCTCAGGGTAGTGCCAGTAAATCTCAACAGCAGCAGCAAGCCGTCGATACCGTCGCATCAGCGATGAATGAGCTGCACGCCAGTAATCAAGAAGTTGCGAATTCAGCTCAACATGCCGCGAATGCAGCAAAACAAGCCAGCGAACAAGGAAGGCACGGCACAGAAGTCATTGAGTTGGCGTCGAGCTATATGCAGTCGTTGTCGATTCGTCTTACAGAAACGGATTCAAATATTCAAATGCTGGCCAATGATACCCAAGAGGTTGGTTCGGTATTGGAGGTCATCAGAGGCGTGGCGGAGCAAACGAACCTCTTGGCACTAAACGCTGCCATCGAAGCGGCCAGAGCAGGCGAGCAAGGGCGTGGATTTGCGGTCGTGGCCGATGAAGTCCGAACGTTAGCCACTCGGACCCAATCTAGTACAGATGAGATTGAACAAATTATTCAAAAGCTGCAATCTCAAGCCTCTGAAGTAAGCCAATCCATGGCACAAACACAACAACAATCACAAGCGACATTAGAGCAAGCAGCCAATGCTAAAAACGCCCTGACAGAGATCGACGATCAGGTTAACTCGATCCTTTCATTAAACCAGCAAATTGCCGAAGCCAGCTCACAACAAACCCTTGCCACCGATGAAATCAGTCAAAATCTGACACAGATTGCTGATCACGGTAGCCAGTCTGCACTCGAAGCGACAGCATTAGCTGAAGCTAGCGAACGCCTATTAGAAGATGGGCAAACCCTCACTAACGGCGTAGGTGCATTTAAGGTATCTTGATCGTAAACATATCACACTAGAATCAAGGGCGATCATCCGCCCCTGATTCTAGTGCCGCGAGTATCGAGCAGTGACTGGCATCATGCCCAGTTCCACAACAAGCATCATTAATCCTTTTCAACGCATTTCTGATTCGAGTTAACTCCGCGATTTTGTCGTCAATAACCTTAAGTTTGGCCGACGTAATCGACTTGACCTCCGAGCAGCTATGCTCAGTCGCTTCTAGCTTGATACCCAACAACTCTTTAATCTCATCGAGACTAAGCCCAAGCGCTTTAGCCTTGAGAATAAATGTGACCTGTGCCTGACTTTCTTCGCTATACAGTCGGTAGCCAGAACCACTTCGCCCTGCGGGTTGAAATAAGCCATTCTTTTCATAAAAACGCAACGTATCCGCTGTGACTTTGCAGCGTTTTGCTAACTCACCTATCTGAAACATAACCGTTTGAATTAACCTCTTCATTACAAAATGGATGTAAAAAGCTTTTTTATGTACTTTTTTATGCGATGCCAAACGATTGCGCGAGCTTTTTTGTAATAGATTGGTTAGAATACGCGCCAATGGCATCGTTGATGTTTTTTTGTGCAAGGGTCATTGCCTAAATAGATAATAAACCGTCCATAGGGTCGTGGAAAGTCATCTGTTTTGGCAACCATCTTTGGCCGTGAGTAAGCTAAACCAAATGGCTTACTCACTGCAACGTTAACTCTGTAATTTTGAGGAAGACAGAAGCATGAATAACGCTCGTCCAATTCGCCGCGCTCTTATCAGCGTATCTGACAAAACTGGTATTGTTGAGTTTGCACAAGCACTCTCACAACGCGGTGTTGATATCCTTTCTACTGGCGGTACTGCTCGTCTACTGGCTGAGCAAGGCATCGCTGTCACTGAAGTATCTGATTACACGGGATTCCCTGAAATGATGGATGGCCGTGTTAAGACACTGCATCCTAAAGTTCACGGTGGCGTATTAGGCCGTCGCGGTCAAGACGACGAGATCATGGCGACTCACGGTATCAACCCAATTGATATGGTTGTCGTTAACCTTTATCCATTTGCAGAAACCGTTGCAAAAGAAGGCTGCACACTTGCTGATGCCGTTGAGAACATTGATATCGGTGGTCCAACAATGGTTCGCTCTGCGGCCAAAAACCACAAAGACGTCGCGATTGTTGTTAATGCACATGACTACCAACGTGTTATTACAGAAATGGACGCAAACGAGACTTCTCTAACTCTTGAGACTCGCTTTGACCTTGCTATTTCTGCCTTCGAGCACACAGCGTCTTACGACGGTATGATTGCTAACTACTTCGGTACTATGGTTCCTAGTTACGGCGAGAACAAAGACGGCGATGAAGCCTCTAAGTTCCCTCGTACGTTCAACCAGCAATTCGAGAAAAAGCAAGATATGCGCTACGGTGAGAACAGCCATCAAGCTGCCGCATTCTATGTTGAAGCAAATCCTGAAGAAGCTTCAGTCTCTACCGCTCGCCAAATCCAAGGCAAAGCCCTGTCATACAACAACATCGCTGACACTGACGCCGCTCTTGAGTGTGTGAAAGAATTTGACGCACCAGCCTGTGTGATTGTGAAACATGCAAACCCATGTGGTGTGGCACTAGGTAAAGATGTTTTAGAAGCCTATGACCGTGCTTTCCAAACCGACCCAACATCAGCATTTGGCGGCATCATTGCCTTCAACCGCGAACTGGATGCCGCGACAGCAACGGCTATCACCGAGCGTCAGTTCGTTGAAGTCATTATTGCACCATCCGTTTCTGCTGAAGCCGTGGCTATTATTGCAGCGAAGAAAAACCTTCGCCTGCTTGAATGTGGTGAATGGTCAACGAAAACAACCGGTTTTGACGTGAAACGCGTCAACGGCGGCCTACTTGTTCAAGATCGAGACCAAGGTATGGTTTCGGCTGACGACTTAAAAGTGGTCTCTAAACGTCAACCAACAGAAGAAGAACTGAAAGATGCACTATTCTGCTGGAAGGTAGCGAAGTACGTGAAGTCGAATGCGATTGTTTACTCAAAAGGTGACATGACTATCGGTGTGGGCGCTGGCCAAATGAGCCGAGTGTATTCTGCGAAAATTGCAGGTATCAAGGCGGCTGACGAAGGGTTGCAAGTGGAAGGTTGTGTGATGGCCTCTGACGCTTTCTTCCCATTCCGTGATGGCATCGATGCAGCGGCAGAAGCTGGAATCAAATGCGTCATTCAACCAGGCGGATCAATGCGCGATGACGAAGTCATTGCCGCAGCAGATGAACACGGCATGGCCATGATCTTTACTGGCATGCGTCACTTCCGTCACTAAGAAATAATAAAGGCACTCGCCAAGCGCTTGAGCCTTTTCTTTCGTTCTAATCACTTTTCATATCAGATCGTTAGTCTGATTAAAGAGTGATTAGAAATTTTAATTTTAGAGCTAAACTAGTTTGCTATCCCAAGAAAAACAGAGGGCAATAGACGAGAGTCTACCCAGCAACATAGTGGTGCTATCAAAGGTAAAATGAAATGAATGTATTAATTATTGGTGCAGGCGGTCGTGAACACGCTCTAGGTTGGAAAGTCGCACAGAACCAAGATGTTGACACTGTCTATGTTGCCCCTGGTAATGCAGGCTCAGCACTTGAAGCAAAGCTAGAAAACGTCGCGATTGATGTTGAAGACATCGCTGGCCTAGTGGCATTTGCTCAAGACAAAAAAATTGAATTAACGATCGTTGGCCCTGAGGCCCCGCTTGTTATCGGTGTTGTAGATGCATTTCGCGCTGCTGGCCTACCAATTTTTGGTCCAACAGAAGCCGCCGCTCAACTTGAAGGCTCAAAAGCATTCACAAAAGATTTTTTAGCGCGCCATGATATCCCTACCGGTTACTACTCTAACTTTACCGAGATTGAGCCAGCATTGGCTTATGTTCGTGAGCAAGGTGCTCCTATCGTCGTAAAAGCAGATGGGCTTGCTGCGGGTAAGGGTGTGATTGTAGCCATGACGCTACAAGAAGCAGAAGATGCTATCAAAGACATGTTAGCAGGTAACGCGTTTGGCGAAGCCGGTAGCCGCGTTGTTATCGAAGAGTTCCTTGATGGCGAAGAAGCCAGCTTCATCGTGATGGTTGATGGTGAGAATGTCTTGCCAATGGCCACCAGCCAGGACCATAAACGCGTAGGTGACAAAGACACTGGACCAAATACTGGTGGTATGGGCGCTTATTCTCCCGCTCCTGTCGTCACCAAAGAAATCCACGATCGCATCATGAACGAGGTTATCTACCCGACGGTTCGCGGTATGGCCGCTGAGGGCAATCCATACACTGGTTTCCTTTATGCTGGTTTGATGATCGATGCAGATGGCACACCAAAGGTTATCGAATACAATTGTCGATTCGGCGATCCAGAAACACAACCAATCATGATGCGTATGCAATCTGACATGGTTGAGCTATGCCTTGCTGCTATCGACAAAAAACTCGATAAAGTAGAGTCTAAGTGGGATCCTAGAGCTTCTATTGGTATCGTTTTAGCTGCCGGCGGCTACCCAGCGGCATACAACAAAGGCGATGTGATTTCTGGACTGTCCACCCAAGATGTCGAAGGTGAAAAAATCTTCCATGCGGGCACAGCCGATAAAGACGGCAATGTGGTTACCAATGGGGGGCGCGTTCTCTGCGCAACCGCGCTGGGAAATACCGTATCAGAAGCACAGCAACGCGCTTATGAACTCGCGAAGCAAGTCAGTTGGGATGGCATGTTCCATCGTAACGACATCGGCTACCGCGCGATTGCTCGTGAACAACAAAAATAAAAGACTTAGTTTTATTTATTGCAAATAAAAGGGCGCTCATTATGAGCGCCCTTTTCTACAACCATCGTGGCCTATTCTTCGGTAATCAAAACCGGTCTCTCGAGACAACTTGTACTGCCGTCGGACAACATTAACAACTGCTCAACGCGTACCCCAGTCAAACGAGTACTGCCGAGAAAGGCGACATAGCTTTCGACCTCAGCCAATCGCTTAACGACAAAATCAGGCAAACTCTGCTCAAACTTTATGTTTTGGAAGGCTATGTCATTGCATGTTTCTAGCGTTTTCCCATCCCAATGCCCCTGAATAAGCTCTAAGCCATCTTTATCTTGCTCTTTGACTCGTTCCGCTAAAAGCGCCGCTTCACGCTGATAATTCTCAAGCTGCGCACGTTTCACCGGTAACACTTTACCATCGCGACGATATTGCTGATAAACCGCCTCTCCGTCTTTATTAAAACGGACATGAATACGATACTTTATCGACTTGCTGTTCGCGTCTTTTTGGAGTCCCTCGCGCACAAATTCACGTAGCTCCCCACCATTCCAGCGATAGTTTGATTTATACCAACCATAATCATTCATGTCGACGTAATCAGCGGCACTGTAAGGCTTACTTAAGCGCTCCGTGTACCAATACAAACTGGTTGCATCACCTAACGTCTGTCCGCCCGTGAATTGCGAATATTGATTAATACTTGGTGATGGCGTAGAAGCACACCCAGCTAGGGCGATGGCGAACAATGATACCAATAGCGTCTTTTTCATTAACGTTCCAATACCTCAAGTATCCGAATAAATTCTAGATAGTGACAGACACTCACAAAACAATGAGCATGTTAATAAGACCACAATAATGGCATGACGTTCATTTCAATTATGACAAAATAGAAAGGGAAATATTGGTAAAACAGTAGCGGATAAATAAGACGAAAAAGGTTTACCGATAGTCCTCTGAACGGAAATAAAAACACCGATGACGTATCATCGGTGTCGATTTATTACTTAACAGCGTCTTTAAGCGCTTTGCCTGAAACGAATGCAGGTACGTTTGCAGCAGCGATTTGGATTTCGTCACCCGTTTTTGGGTTACGACCAGTACGTGCAGCACGGTGATTTACTTTAAACGTACCGAAACCAATTAGTTGAACTTGGTCACCTTCGCTTAGTGCTTCAGAAACACCTGAAAGGGTTGCTTCAAGAGCTGTTTTTGCTTGTGCTTTTGATAGGTCAGCTTTTTCAGCAATAAAGTCGATTAATTGGGTCTTATTCATTAGGTTTCCCTTCTTTCATGTTATCGAGTTAAAGCCCACTCTAAATCATAAAGCCCCCATCTGGCAAAGGTTTGTAGGCGATCTTTATCCCTAATGATTGAGATTTCGCCGTTTTATGAGCAATAACTCACAATTTGTTATATGCAGATTGAATTTGAAGCCTTGTAATTTGCATTAGAAAGCCGCATAAAGACACTGCTGCACAAAAGATAAGCCTGATGAATCCAATTGGCAGCCCTATTTTATTTACACTCACCAATAATGCACAGGTTGAAATTTCAGCAAAGTTAGGTTGATGTGTGTACACACTAGGAAATAAATGTTTCTCTTAACGGTATATATTTCGATTGCGATCGGTGTTTCTTTTGTCTGTTCAGTCTTGGAGGCCGTGCTACTTAGCATTACCCCAAGTTACTTGGCGCAACTGCGTCAACAAGAACACCCAGCAGCAGAAAGACTGACCCAACTGAAAGCCGATATCGATCGACCGCTCGCGTCTATTTTAACCCTCAACACTATCGCTCACACCATTGGTGCGGCAACGGCCGGTGCACAAGCTGCCGTTGTATTTGGTAGTGAATGGTTAGGCGTATTTTCTGCAGTACTGACACTAGGTATATTGGTCCTATCTGAGATTGTTCCAAAAACCATTGGCGCAACATACTGGCGTCAATTGGCACCGTCAGCGGCAACAGTGCTACGTTGGATGGTATGGGCACTGACACCCTTTGTTTGGTTTTCTGAACAAATCACTAAGCGCCTTGCTCGTGGCCATGAAGCGCCTAAAATGCGCGATGAGCTTTCTGCAATGGCGTTACTTGCCAAAGAAAGTGGGGAGTTTGCTGAGGGTGAGTCAACCATGTTGACTAATATCATCAATATTCAAGATATCCCTGTAACCCATGTCATGACGCCAAGACCGGTTGTCTTTAGAGTGCCGGCAGAGATGACGATTAATGCGTTTCTCGATGAGCACAAAGAAACACCGTTCTCTCGACCATTGGTTTACAGTGAACAGAAAGATAATATCTTGGGGTTTGTGCATCGATTAGAGTTGTTTAAGCTTCAGCAACAAGGAGCCGGTGAGCAGCAGTTAGGGGCCGTCATGCGCCCTATCCATGTACTGTTTAATACGATTATATTGCCCAAAGCCTTTGAGCAAATGATGGCCGCACGTATCCATATTGCTATGATTGTTGATGAATACGGTACGATTCAAGGCATTATCACGCTGGAAGACATCTTTGAGCATTTACTCGGGCAAGAGATTGTCGATGAAGCGGATAAAACAACAGACATGCAGGAATTGGCATCACAGCGCTGGGAGCACTGGAAAGAAAAGCACAGCATGATTGATGGTTCTGATGAAGATGATGATGAGATCAGAGAACGATCCTCGGAATCTCAGCCGAAAAAAGACTCTGAATAATCAGAATCATAAAAAACGCCAGTGAGTCTCTCACTGGCGTTTTTTGTTACATCAGCATTTGTTATTATCACGCGATGGTGTTGATAACAAACCGCATTGCTACGATGCCTTAATGACTACCAATTTCATTGCCAAGTAGGAAGTTTTCATCACTACTTACTACCACCCCATATTTCAGGAAGTTTTTCCCCAGTATCATACTGTAATGGAAGCGCGCGCGGTCTTGTAGGTTGACTCGAATGGTCTTCTCTACATCCCCTAGTTTTACTCGCATCTCAACGACAGGGCGTACATTGGCTTTTTCTCCCTGTTTACCCTTAATACGCATGACATCGACCACTTCACGAGTGAACTGCTCTTTCATGCCCATATCATTTGAATAAGTAAACGAGACCATCTTTTTACCGTCTTTTTTAAACTGCTTGATGTTTAAGGCATTCATTGAACTTACATCAGCACCAGTATCAAGTTTGACTGGGAATTGTAGCCCTTCGACGGTCGCATTCTCGATATGCCCTGCGGTAAATACCGGGTAGGCATCGAGTAAATTTTCGCTACGTGTATTCACCAGTACACCGGCTTTATTCGCTTTCTTCCCTATGATTAAATACGGCGTATCACCCTCATCACTGTCCAGAGCCTCCAACGCAAATTCAACATTGACGTCTTTACCACCAACAATAAATTCTCCGTCAACCACGGGTCTAACGGTATCGCCTACTTTTATCTTTCGTAAAATGGTTTTTCGAATAATCTCATCATTACCACGAGCGTTGGATAGGTAGTACTCCACTTTATCTCGCCCTTTTGCTTCAATCATTTCGAAACTGGCTACTTTAAGTAACGGAGTACTCACCGTAAACGATGGCTCAGCTGCCAATTTATAACCATCCAAAATCACACTTTCAACCGGAGAGATCACGAGTGGGTCATCACTCATTCGGGCTTTAAAGCTCTGCTTTTTCTTTGTCAGTTTATTCTTAGCGTTTGTATCAACAATAAAGTACTGATTCAGCGTATTAAGCCCCAAACGAAGCTGAGTGCTATTTGATGAGCGGTCTTTCAAATACACTAAGATTGGCTGCTCAAACTCTTTTTCGCCTTTAAAGGTGACGTAGACCAATGGATATTCATTGTCGCCAACTGAGAGCATTTTGACTAAAGGATAGGTGACGGCTTTGCTCATGGTCTTATCTTTACCGACCAAATCAAAGCTCACCGTGGCGTCTTTCTTGTTCACCTTGATATTCTGGGCATTCAAAATACTGTAATTATTTTTGAGTGAGACACTCACGTCTAAAGCCACATCATTCACAGAGCCCACTTCGCGACGACCAATGATTTGCGCGTCTTTTTGTGCCTGTAAATAATCATACCCAGCCATCACCCAGGCATTGTTCGCCAAGAATGTTTTACCAATTAAGACCGGAGCACTAAAGTCATTACGATTGGTCAGGTTGACTTCAGTATCAACCGTTTTACCGGCAATGGTCATTGGAAGGGTCACGACAGGTCTATAAATCGGGGTCGTGCTAGTACGACTTCTGATAACACTTGTTCGCGTCAAAGGGCGCTCGATCTTGATTTTCTCACCCGTATAAGGGTGACGCACAGTGAAACGAACCGTGCCTTGGAAATTACGCTGATCATTATCGAATTCTTCTAGCCACCAATCACTGGCCGAACCACCGTATTCATCTACGATAGTTTGCATGAGTTTTTCATTGCTCAGCCCTTGGTATTTAGGGTTTTTACTGACAACTTCAATATCTTCAGCATGCATTGATGTTGTATCGGCACCCGTATCAATCTTACCAACAAATGGCACGCCATCGAGCGCCTCAATACTTGGGTAATAGACGTTTTCCACTCGCCCTAATACGATCTTATCTTCAATCGTCAATAAGGGGGCCTGGGTCGTAGAAAGATCAGGTGCGGCCAACGCCCACCCGCTGGTCATAGAGGCTAAAATTAGTGCCAATTTAATTGCTGATTTTTTCATTATAATACATCCATTCACTGACCGACCGACTGAGGGTATCCGAATTACATAAGACAACGAGCATCCATATTTCTCATCGCTACTCCATTAACTTTACAGAAAACTAACGGAATATCCACGCGCATATCAATAAATTAGCAAATTCATACCGTTTTTCACCTTTGAAATATGGAGAAAAATGACGAGGCAATTGCAAACTTAGCCACGAGCCCTTATATCCTAAGGATATCAAAGGAAGGATATTTCCTTTCTCTCACATAACAAAAGAGATTACACGGATGAGCCATGCTATCTGTCAACTAATTGCTAAAGAGCTGAACGTCAGTGCAAAGCAAGTAGAAGCCGCAGTCACACTTATTGATGACGGCAACACCGTCCCGTTTATTGCCCGCTATCGAAAAGAGGTCACCGGGGGACTTGATGACACCCAATTGCGTAATCTTGACTCACGTTTAAGCTATTTAAGAGAGCTTGACGATAGGCGCCAAACCATTCTGAAGTCGATTAATGAGCAGGGCAAACTGACCGACGCATTAACTCGTGATATCAACGCGGCTGACAGTAAAACACGCCTTGAAGATCTTTATTTACCCTACAAGCCAAAGCGCCGAACCAAAGGGCAGATTGCCATAGAGGCAGGTTTAGAGCCTCTTGCTGACCTGTTATGGAATCAACCTGATAATGAACCCGAAAGCACAGCCCAAGGTTACATCAATTCCGAAAAAGGCATTGCTGATAGCAAGGCAGCCCTAGATGGCGCACGCGCTATTATCATGGAGCGCATAGCGGAAGAAGCCAGCTTACTTGAGAAAATTCGTCGCTACTTAACCAGCCATGCTGAGCTCTCATCAAAAGTCGTCGCGGGTAAGGAAAGCGAGGGTGAAAAATTCAAAGATTACTTTGAGCATAACGAAAGCATTAATAAGGTGCCGTCTCACCGAGCACTTGCCATGCTTAGAGGCCGAAATGAGGGCTATCTGCAACTCTCTCTTAACGCCGACCCTGCGAATGAAGAGAAGGTTCGTGAATCCTACTGTGAAAGTATCATCGCCCAGCATTATGGTATTCACTTAAGCTCGGCTGCCGCCGATGCATGGCGTAAGCAGGTGATTAGCTGGTCATGGCGCATCAAAGTGTCAATGCATATGGAAACCGAGCTAATGGGCGCGTTAAAAGAGCGCTCAGAAATTGAAGCTATTGAGGTGTTTGCTACCAACCTAAAAGACCTGTTGATGGCAGCGCCGGCAGGTCCCCGTGCCACATTAGGTCTAGACCCGGGCTTACGCACGGGATGTAAAATCGCCGTGGTTGATGCCACAGGTAAAGTACTGGCAACCGATGTTATTTACCCTCATGTACCTCAAAAACAGTATGACAAATCAGCCCATATTATTGAGCAATTGATTAAGAAATTTAATGTCGACCTTATTGCCATTGGCAATGGCACCGCTTCTCGTGAGAGCGACAGTTTTGCTGCTGATGTTATTCAACGTGGCAATCACAAGGTTCAGAAAATCATTGTGAGTGAGGCAGGAGCTTCTGTGTATTCTGCATCAGAGCTTGCGGCAAAAGAGTTCCCCAACATGGATGTCTCGTTGCGTGGTGCGGTCTCGATTGCTCGTCGATTACAAGACCCGCTCGCTGAGTTGGTGAAGATTGATCCAAAATCCATCGGTGTAGGCCAATACCAGCACGATGTCAGTCAAACCATGCTGGCCAAGCGCCTTGATGCCATTGTCGAAGACTGTGTAAACGCCGTCGGTGTGGATGTTAACACTGCCTCCTCCGCCTTGTTAACCCGAGTCGCTGGCCTATCGACAACACTGGCGCAAAATATCGTCGATTATCGAGATGAACATGGCCGATTTGAAGCTCGAACGACACTCAAGAAAGTCGCTCGCTTAGGCCCTAAAGCATTCGAACAGTGTGCCGGTTTCTTGCGTATCATGGATGGGAAAAACCCACTGGATGCTTCCTCCGTTCACCCTGAAGCCTACCCTGTCGTCAAAGCTATTGCCGAGCACACAAACAAGCCGGTTAAATCGTTGCTAGGCGATAGTGCGTTTTTAAGCTCACTTAGAGCCGTTGACTATACCAACGATAGCTTCGGCCTACCGACGGTAACGGACATCATCAAAGAGCTCGACAAGCCAGGTCGAGATCCAAGACCTGAGTTTAAAACGGCAACATTTGCCGAAGGCGTTAATGCGGTGTCAGACCTAGAGCCGGGAATGATATTGGAAGGCGTGGTGTCCAATGTGGCCAATTTCGGTGCATTTGTCGATATTGGCGTGCACCAAGATGGTTTAGTGCATATCTCTGCGCTCACAGACCGCTACGTCTCGGATCCAAGAGAAGTTGTCAAAGCCGGAGATATCGTTAAGGTTAAGGTCATGGAAGTCGATGCAGCGCGTAAACGAATCGGCCTATCTATGCGCTTGAACGACGAGCCTGGGCAAGACAACCGAGCCTCACGCGGCGCAAAATCAACGCCGACACATAAACCCACGACTAAGCCTCGCACTCCTCGCTCAGAGTCTAATGACAATGCCATGGGTGGAGCCTTTGCAGCGGCTTTCGCAAAAGCAAAAAAATAGGTCACGCGGTCTTTAAGCATGATAACGGAGTACCGAGTGGGTGCTCCTTTTTTATGTCACGGCAATAATATCTGACGGCGTATTAGGGGCAACCGAATGCCCATAATGATATCGAATCACGGTGCGTCTTTTGGCCATACGCCCAGCCATGATAGCGGCTTCTAATATTTTAGGTGGCAACCTGAAACGCATGGCGTAACCCTTACCTTGGCTCGCGCTGTAGGTATTGATTGAAAGTAAGTGAAATAAGCGCTCAATCGGGTCATCCAATGTCCGTTGCTCACCTTCTTCATCATACTCAGGGTGCTCTGCAGGATCCCAAGCATTGCGCTTCCGGCTTTTTTCTTCCTCGTTGAGTCGCCGCTCTGCATTGGTCCTCGCAAGCTCTACCGTAGGGATGATCGGCTCCCGCACTTTATTATCACGTGCAACCTGCTCTGTCTGTGGGTTAACAGAAGAGGCGACGATGGGGGCACTAATACTGTTGGGCGACACTATCACTTATCACTCTCCTTTCTATTGAGTGAAAAAACTAATACTGCACAATTTAGTAAAAAATGGGCTTTAAGCGCTGGACTTAAAGAAGCCATAAAAAACACAAACCCTGCCACCCCTTACGAATGAGGCTCACGGCGTCATCACATTACGACAAAGATGACATTTATAGTTTGTCTAATAAACGTATCGGAAAGTTATCCAAAACCTTTACTCATTTAGCATAAAAAAGCAGCAAAACCACGTTACCTCACTGCTTTTCGGGAATTCAGGCTTTCTGAGGGTCAAGAATGCCTTTAACGATTAGCGAGGTTAATTGATCGATAAAAGCATCCAACTCGGTAATAAACGGCGCGTGGGATGACCCAGAAAAAATATGGCTATGGTGATCAAGATGCTCATCATTAAGCATACTGGCGACATTGACTGGCACCAAACCATCTAGGCGTCCGTACCATCGATGTACTGGCATTTCTAGGTCTTGTAACACTGGACGTAAATCAAGATTACCTAGCCAATCCAACCCTAAATGGAGTGCCTCTTGGGCCGGTGCTGGACGAGACAATACCGCTTCTTTTAATTGCTTCACATCCTTACGTGCGCTTGGGCTTCCCATCGCTTGCAGTGCCATAAACCGCTCAATAGTCAGCGAAAAATTAGCTGAAAGCTGCTCTGTAAATGCATTCAACACCTCTTTTTTTATACCTTTCCACGGTAAGTCCTGAGAGAATTTAGGTGAGCTGGCTAAGGTAATAAGCTGAGAGACGCGGTCTGGCTGTTGACTCGCAATTTGTGTCGCAACCAAACCACCTAGTGACCAACCTAGCCATATAGCCTGCGCAGGTGCATCTCGTAAAACAAGCTCGACCAATTCAGGTAGTGACTGACATGAAACGTCGCAGCTCAATCCGTAACCAGGAAGGTCAACGGTATGTACCGTAAAACAGCCTTTCAGGCGTTGCGTACATTGGTCCCAAACAGCACCATTCATTCCCCAACCGTGGACTAAAACAAGGTCCGGGCCTTGCCCATCAGTTTGCCAGTGAACTTTCACATCTTGACTCACATTCTCTCCTACTGATTTCCAACTTTGTTTACTTCATTTTCCTTCATGCTAATCACTATCTCACAAACGTCAACTGGCACCATCATAATGCGCAATACTATTCTAATACGTAAGCGTTGCTATATTTGTGGCTTCAGCATAACCCACTCATTAGGGCATAACCTATGGTGTCATTATTGCCAACACTATTTGGATCAAAGCGCACCACGGTGTACACAATGTGCCTTACCTTTGTCTCATGAATCACGCCTCTGTGGCCAATGCCTCAAATCACCACCACCTTGGCATACCATGCAGTGCGTCGGCGACTACCGATATCCACTTTCATTATTTATTCAAAAAATAAAACAACAGCGCCAATTCTGGCTACTCCCACCTTTTATTAACATGTTGCAGCAACACGTGCCTAAACCGGCACCAGTGCTTATCTCCGTTCCAATGGTGTGGTATCAAGAGCTTTGGCGTGGCTTTAATCTAAGTGAAATGATGGCACAACAACTCAGCGCGGCTTGCCCAGATAGTCAGGTTCAGCAGCAAGTCTTTAAAAAACACCTCAACACACCAAAACAAAAGTCATTAGACCGAAAATCAAGGCAAAAAAATGTGCGTCGCGCCTTCTCATTACAACAAGCACCACACGCTAAACACGTCGCCATTATTGATGATGTGGTCACAACTGGCGCTACGGTTAAACATTTAAGTGAATTATTACTTGAAGTGGGCGTAGAAAAAATTGATATTTACTGTCTGTGCCGCACACCAAACTGATTTTGCTCACTCGATGTCCTGTACAGACAGTGAACAAATAATTTTGGCTTCCGCTTAGTTCAAGAGTAGAATAGCGGCAATAACCTACATATTTACTCGGGTATTCGTCGTGTCAAATCCAATTACTATTACAGAAAGTGCACAGAGTCACTTTTCAAAACTTCTGGCTCAACAGCCTGAAGGTACCAGCATCCGTGTGTTCGTTGTGAACCCAGGTACACAAAATGCAGAATGTGGTGTGTCATACTGCCCACCAGAAGCCATTGAAAGCAACGATACAGAATTTAAATACGAAATCTTAACGGCGTATGTCGATGAGCTTTCTCTTCCTTTCCTTGAGGACGCTGAAATTGATTTCGTAACGGACAAAATGGGCTCTCAGCTCACGCTTAAAGCACCTAATGCTAAGATGCGTAAAGTCTCCGATGATGCGTCATTAATGGAGCGCGTTGAATACGCAATTCAAACACAAGTGAACCCACAACTTGCAGGCCATGGTGGTCATGTCAACCTAATGGAAATCACAGACCAGGGCGTCGCCATTGTTCAGTTTGGTGGTGGGTGCAACGGTTGCTCGATGGTCGATGTCACTCTAAAAGAAGGCATTGAGAAGCAACTGCTAGAAGAGTTCTCAGGTGAGCTAAGCGCCGTCCGTGATGTAACAGAGCACGATCGCGGCGAGCACTCTTACTACTAGAGTCAATCTCTGAACGATTTACCCTTGAGTAAATCACCGACACAATGAACGGAGCGTAAAGTTTATCTTTACGCTCCGTTTTTTATACGTCGATATTCGTGTATTAACAATCAGGCATAACACAACGCATCCATCTCAAACAAGATACCAACGATAAGTAATTGTTGCTTAACCTAGCATCTTGAAGTTAGTTAGGTATATATTAACCACTACAATAAATACTGCGCTATGGGCTCAATATCTATATGTCGTCGCGCAATGCTAAGGAGAATACCCATGTCGTCCAAGCAAGGACCCGAAATCTTAGCCCAAAAAACCGTTGCTGAATCTAGATTGTTTAAAATCGAAGCGCTAGATTTACAGTTTTCAAACGGGGTTAAGCGAACCTACGAACGCATGAAGCCAAGCGGCCGGAATGCGGTCATGATGGTTCCGATTACTGAACATGGGGATCTTTTATTAGTGCGCGAGTACGCAGCTGGCACCGAGCGCTATGAGCTAGGCTTTCCCAAAGGGTTAGTTGATGAGGGCGAGTCTGCGGACCAAGCGGCAATAAGAGAGCTTAAAGAAGAAATTGGATTTGGTGCTCATTCTTTAACACCACTCAAAGAAGTCATTTTAGCGCCTTCCTACTTTTCGAGTCGCATGACGCTGTTCGTGGCGCAGGATCTCTATCCAGAAAAGCTGGAGGGTGATGAGCCAGAACCATTAGAAATAGTCAAATGGCCCCTCGCTCAAGCCGATGAATTACTCACACATTTAGATTTCTCAGAAGCTCGTTGCATCACGGCTCTACTGCTGATGCTCAAAATGAAACCAACACTAGGGCTGTAACGTGACGAATTTCAAACCTGACCTTTCTCATCACATTCCAGATGTCATCGATATTGCTCGCTCAGCTGGACAACTGATTCTCGATATCTATGAAAAAAAAGAGTATGAGTCTTACACCAAGGACAACGACACCCCTGTAACCAGTGCGGATTTAGCGGCGCACAAACTCATACTTGAACAACTTTCGCAACTGACTCCTGACATTCCGATCTTATCGGAAGAAGATGCCGACGTTAGCTTAGAACAACGCTCTCAGTGGCAAGAGTACTGGCTCGTCGACCCTCTTGATGGCACTCAGGAGTTTATTGCTAGAAGCGGTGATTTTGCGACAATTATCGCCTTGGTACGTGATAATCAACCTATTATGGGGGTGGTCTACGCACCGGTTTCTGGTGTGACTTACTATGCCTATCAAGGTAAAGGTGCGTGGAAAATTCCTGAGATGGATGAAAATTTGAGGATTAACATACACACTCATGAAATGGCCAATCAATCCATCTCTATCGCGATTAGTCGTCGACAAAATATTAATCGCATTACTGAAAAGATGAGTAATGCGTGGAATTACGACCTAGTACCATTAGGGTCTGCGGCCCTAAAAGCCTGCTTAGTTGCTGAAGGGGCTGTCGATTGCTACCTAAGACTGGGACCAACTGGCGAATGGGATACCGCAGCCACACAATGTATCGTACAGGAAGCTGGGGGAGCAATACTGAGCACACACCTCACGCCGTTATCTTACAACTTACGTGAAACCCTAGAAAACCCCAACTTCATTGTTATTGGTGATCAGGCCTTGCCTTGGGATTCAATTCTTATTGCTCAGTAGTGACTGAGCCTCACTTATAGTGCAGACAAAATACAAAAAGGCGGTATACACCGCCTTTGCTATGACATCCAACCCATCACTTATTCAGCCTAGGCCCCCTAAAAACGCCCTTTGTAAATAAATGAATATCGACCTTCATTATCCGGATTACCTAACCATTTGAGTTGCTGCTTCATTGAATTAGGGAAGTCAGAGCCCGGCTTAAACCAAGCTTGTGAATCATACTCTCGGCTCGGCTTTAGCTCTCCAGTAAACTCACTCGATACTTGAGCGCTGCTTTGTCCACCCTTCGCTGATAGAACGCTATCGTTACAGGTGAGATCAACAACCGTAGGCCCAAAGCTCAAACTCCCGACGGGTGTTTCTACATAACCAGCATTCCAGGAGAGCGAACCGTCACCTGTACCGCACCAAGGTGATTGATATTGCAAAGAGCGTATAGCAAGCTCGAACTGTCCTCCCGCATTGACTGGCACCGGTGGCGTGTAGATATCAAGTACACTTTCCGCGGGAAGAGATGCCAACAACGTATGAACATAAGGACCAGAAAAGTTGATACCCACGTTCCCTTTACCGGCAATACCAAGCGTACTACCACGACCAAATCGCACCGCATATTCGGGTGATAACGTCAGTAAGCTTGACCATGAAAAATGCCAACTCACTTCGCCTAGCTGCTGATGTTGGTAAGTCACATTTTGTGCTCTACCTTGCCATATAGTGCCTTCCGTACCATCAATAACCAGTGATGGTGGCAGCGATGCCACGCTCAATACCACTTGGGCCGGTGCATGATAAATCACACTGGCTGTAAAGATGGTCGTAGCGACAACCACGTATTTTATCGCACGCTTCATTAACCGCCCCTCTTAAACTGCAAGCGATTCACTTCGATAACACCGCTTTGGTCAGCCTTATCGATATCCATAATCTCAACGTTAACGCCATGCGTCTCTTGAAGATAAAACAACCAGTTGACATAGAATTCAAAAGGAATCGGTTTGATCCACACCTGAAGCTCATCACCTCTTGGCTGCATTCGAATCAGCTCAACATTGAAACGCCCCGTCGAAGAGGTAATTATTTGGTTCAATGCTTGTTTTGAGACCACTACACCACCAGCCTGACGTTTCTCACTAATCTGGTCAGCCTGTTCTTTCACCCAGGATAACAACTGTTTTTCAGACTGTATTCGTGACTGCGCCAACTCCGTACGCACAGCAAAAGGAGAGAGAATGCCCCAGTAAATAATACCGAGAACAAGAAGCGCTGAGCACACCATAACGAGCCGCTGCTCTCGCTGACTGATTGATATCCACCAGCTCTGCGCTGTTAATAGTAATCCTTTCATCTTTCGACCTACTTATTCTTCAAGACAAAGTTGCCCATCACCAGTTCGCCATTGCGATTCAATGGGCCTTGCGACACCTCAAACTGAGTCTCAAGCTTGACCTTAGCCGATTCAAAGCTTTCAAAATCTCGGCTGGTGACACTCAACCTAACTTCATTGCGATTGCCGTCAAAGGTAAAGCTCATGACTTGCATTCCATTTACTTGTCCAATCGTATCAGGGAGTTTTGCTAGCCATTCCAGCGCAGAGCCGCTTGAAATACCAGAACCACCAAGCTTCGTCAGCTCATCTTGCATCTGTCTTTTAAGGTAGCTGACAGTAGGTATCCGTTTCTTATCAGGAAAAACGGACCGGAAGATACGCTCACTTTCAGCCCGGTACGCCACGGCCTGTGATTCATATTGGCTAACCAAGACAACTTGCTCTGCGATCAGCGCAACCAGTAAAATACCTGCCGCAATCGCAACTTTCTGCCATACTTTCCAGTATTTAATAAACGAGGTTTTAGGTTTTAGGTCTCCCGTCAACAATGTTGCGGTACTATCAACCGCGCCTTGCGACAAAAGTGCCATCGGCATCTCAATCGGTGCAGGTTGCCAGGTTATATGAGGTGAACCACGCAACATTTCATCACTGAGTTCTGAATACACATCCACAGTAATCGTTTTGTTTTCAGTGTCGTCCGATACAGTGGACAAGTAATCCGACTCAATCACCGCTGAAAGCCATGGCTGGTCCACCACCATGCCCGCCCACTGACTGGTTCTAAATAACCACTGCCCACTTAATTCAATCGCACTAATCGATGGTAACTCAGGTAGCGCTAATACATCTGGCACCACCTTTTTCACCTCAATACCACACGCTGAGAAGCTTGCGAGCACTTGAAGTAGATAGGCTCTATCTACGGCACAGACCATGGCTTGACCGCTCTGTTTATGCAGAATAGAAAAATGTAAATCATCCACATCTTGGGCGATATCATCCTCAATTAAATAAGGCAACATAGTTTCAAACTGGCGAGTCGCCCCTGCTGGGATCTCAACGTCTGAAAAATGGACATCTTGAGAACATAGAATGAGTAACGTCACTCGCTGTTGAGCGTACTCTTTGATGTTTTCTAGTTGCTCAAGACTCTCCAGCTCTCCACTGGCTATGACTTCCTTTTGTCCAGTCGACCACACAGCCCAGTGAACTGGACTATTCGGCTGACTATTCAGTCGAACGGTTAAGAACTCGCTCACTCAATCCTCCAAATCGACGACGTACTACCGCCACTTCTTTTCTGTCTTCGCTATAAAACAACGTTCTCAATCTCAGTCGTGATTCATCAACCACCACCTGAGCATCAAGCTCAAAATACACACTATCGACCGACAAATATTGCGAAGCTTGTTTGCGAGTATTCTCGCTCACGCTTCCCATTTGTGATTCGGCAAAAAATTTATCAATACCAGACCAACCATCAAAAGGTCTATTTTCCAGCAGCTGCAACGCATTGTCTCGCGAGAGATTTGGCGAAAATAGTGCCACCAGCAGATCAGCATCTTCAACTGCGAGTGTATTTACATTCAATTGCCATGTCGCAATCGGGAGTGCACATATTGCTGTCCCTAATTTAAGCATCACATCGCCGTTCATTTGGTTGATCGCACGAAGCTCCGAGCGATCAGACAATAATCCATTCGCACTCATATAAGCAGGAGATAGCGACTCGTAATAACTATCTCCAACACCGGATACTGATCTCACTGTTGTTTCTTTATTGACGAATTCCCAGGTTGAATCAGCAATCTGCTCTGCTTGGTAATTCTCGACATCATATTGCTCGAGTAATCTTTGAAAAAACTGCACCAAAAATGGCTTTATGTTGCTATTGGCATTCGGGGCAACACTGGATAAGGCGTTCACATTAAAACACGACTGCATATCCACAATATGCCCAGTGGCCTCACCATAATCTAACGGGTAGGTTCGCTCTTCAATAGCCCAAGGCTGATTAAGATTAATGCTGTCTTTATTGTCTTTAAAGCTTTCTTTAATTGCCACCTCAGCCAAAGCTTCAACACCAATCGAATACCAGTAGGCCTGTTGATAATTAATCTGATTATTGGCCCTGATAAATTGGCTAAACAAACGCTCAGACATTGTCGCAGCTATCGATACCATAATGGCCAGTAGCAATAAAATCACTATCAGTGCGACACCTTTTTGTGGAGAGGAATGAGATCGCTTCGGAATCATGAGTTGCCGCCGCCTTCATTGCCACTATTTCCACCTTGGTTCGCACCACCAGCTGACGATGACGATCCAAGAGTGCCATTCGGTGTCAGATAAATTCGAGTAATTTCACCATAGTCTTCAAGTTCTAGCTTGATCTCAACCGCTTGAGGTAGCACAAGGTCTTGTTGCCAATCTTTCAGCCATGTCTCACCGTTGTAAAAACGCATATCCAAAGCCGTTACCTTAGTTAAAATAGATCGCTCTACCGGTAACTCTCCGACGCTCGTATCGGGGTATCGCCACCATAGCCTTTGCAACTGATTGTCTTTGATACGATAGCCAATCTTCGCCACCTCTCCGCGAGGAAATTGACCTTGAGGGTTTATCCAGCCAGAACGGGTAAACAGCACGCCTTTTTCATCCGAGTCTAGCAAGTTTTGTTGCCAGAGAATCAAGCGAGATGATGCGACCTCTCCCTCATGACGAAACTGTCGTAATGCCATTTGTCGAAAGTCACTATCCAGGTAGACGAACGCTCGCTGAACTTCTTGTAAACGCGTACTGCGCTCTTGAGACAGTTCATTGCTGCGCTGCACCTGATTCACAACCTGATATGCCGCAACACTTAAGCTGGCAAAGATAGCCATAGCCACTAACACCTCAATGAGCGTAAAGCCACGTATCGTTCTTCGATGTGTGTTTATCAGCCTTTCTTTACTCATTCTTCGGTCACAACCTAGCGGATAACGTAAGCATGTTTTATTGGCTTGCAATCTATTTCGCAACATAGCTCCTTACCGTGACTATTGGACTGGCTTTCTTGTCCGTCGCAACACTCACATCAAAGGCATTAAGGAGAGCCTCAGAGGTCTTCACGGGCGTCACACGCCAAAACCACTCCCGCCCAGCAAGTGTTTCTTTGCCCGTCGCGGCTTTTAAAGTAGCAGTATCGAGCATCACCTTAGCCATTTGATTATCAACCACCATCGCGGCAAAGGTTTTCTCTTCTAGATAGCTTAATGTATTGATATGCTGAGACACAGAGCGCACGACCGCAATCGCCGCAGTTGCAAAAATAGCCAGTGCAACAAGGACCTCAAGTAACGTCATACCTCTAACGTTTTTCATCATTCCAGTCCCTATCATCTAACGCTTGAACCACACCATTTTCTTTAATTTGAACGTGCCAAGTCAGCGTCTTCTTTGCTTGATTTTTAGGTGCGAGCACAAAGACACCTGGGGTAAATTCACCGCTTGATAAAATAAATATCTGCGGTGGCTTCTCTGGCTTTTTCGTTTTCTCTACATCCGCAAACATATCTTCATCAAACAAAGACGTGGGTTCAAAAAGACGATCGTCCGTTCCCCACACCCCACTGCTGAGATCAAGTCGAATGGTTAAACCATCTGGCAGCGTAGTCTCTTCTGGGATTTTTTTTAGCGCAATTTTTTCCCAGCCTTCAGGCTTCAACTCTAAGAAAACATATCGACGCTGCTCTTCATCAACCCTAATTCCAAAATCTTTGCCAGACAACATCGCTTCTTCATTGAATAACTGAAGTCTTTGGAATAAACGCTGAGCTTCTTCTTTTATTTGGTTATCTTGCTTGGGAGGTATTGACGCGATCACCGCTACCGCACTGAGCGAAAGCAGCACAAGCACTAAAAGGATCTCTAGTAACGTAAAGCCGGAACGAAAGGAATGTAAAGGACGCATCAACTACCACTCAACAAGTAATAGAGCGCCTCTGCGCTCTATTACCAGACGTATTACTGAAAGTCTTGTAGATTCCAGTTACCAATATCAGCCGCGACACCCTCGCCCCCTTCTTGACCATCAGCACCAAGTGTAAAGACATCGATGGTGCCTTTATCGCCAGGGCTTAAGTATTGATAATCATTGCCCCAAGGATCGCTTGGTAAACGACGAATATAACCACCGTCGCGGTAATTACGAGGTTCAGGGTTACCTGGCTTAGTCACTAGCGCCTCTAAGCCTTGATCTGTGGTTGGGTAGATGCTGTTGTCGAGCTTATACATATCCAATGCATTTTCTAGTGCAACAATATCAGTGATCGCTTTTTGCTGATCGGCCTTTTCTTTGTTACCGAGTAAATTGGGAACAACAAAACTCGCCAATACACCTAAAATAACGACCACGACCATCACTTCAAGTAAGGTAAAACCCGCTTGTTTTTTCATTTTTTGTTTCATTTAGTACTCCAAGGAAAACACCTCGTACACGAGGTCATATCTGTTTTGTCTGTGTGGTTAGATTACCCAGACATTAAATTGTTCATTGCCAATATTGGCATCAGTGTTGCCATCACGATAAACAGCACTAAACCGGCCATTAGTGCAATCAACGCTGGCGTAAATATCCCCAGCGCGATGTTAATCGTTGATTCAAAATTTTGATCCTGATTATCAGCCGCACGCGTCAGCATGTTTTCTAGTTCACCACTTTGTTCTCCACTGGCAATCATATGCAACATCATAGGCGGAAAGAGTTTTGTCTGTTCAAGTGCTTTACGCAAACTCGCGCCTTCTCTTACGTTATCCGCTGCAATCGATACCTGTTTTTTAGCAAAATGGTTGGTCATGACATCGACCGATACCTTCATACCATCCAAAATAGGGATAGCGCTTGAGGTACAAATCGACAACGTCCGAGCAAATCGAGAGGTATTCAACCCTCGTGCGATCTTACCAATAAGCGGAAGATTAAGAACCTTGGTATCCCAACTCATCCTGATCGCTGGACGGCGCAGCGCGGCTTTTATCACGTACATCACGATGATAAAACCAATTAATAACACCAATCCCCAGTTTTGAATAAAATCGCTCGACGACAACAAAAACTGTGTCGATTTCGGCAGTTCTTGTCCCATTTGAACAAACTGCCCAATGATTTTTGGTACCACTGCCGCCAATAAAAAAGCCACAATGGCGACCGCAAATACCACTAATACCACGGGATAAATCATGGCTTGTAGCAATTTAGAGCGAAGCTTCTGCCTATTTTCCGCATAGTCTGCTAGGCGCTCTAATATCGAATCAAGGTGCCCCGACTTTTCGCCCGCCGCCACCATTGAACGAAAAAGTTCATCAAAGACATGCGGGTAATCAGCGAGGCTATCCGACAGCGTGTAGCCCTCAGTGACCTTAGCGCGAATAGCGGCAAGCATGGTACGAATTCTTGGTTTTTCTGATTGCTCAGAAACCGCTTTCAAACATTCCTCGAGCGGCATTCCCGATTGGACTAGGGTAGACAGCTGACGGGTAATCAAAGCTAAGTCGGTTGTACTGATGCCGCGCTTAAATGTAGGCTTAGCGACCTCCCCTTTTGTGCTGCGATTGGCTTTTTGGCTGACCTCAACCACATCTATCGGCATCATGCCTTGTTCTTTAAGGCGCTGACGAACTTGCCTCGCGTTATCGCCCTCAATGAGTCCTTTGGTTTGTTTGCCTTTCGCGTTCAAGGCCTTATATTCAAATGCCGCCACTTACGCTTCCTTTGTCACACGCATAACCTCTTCGAGGGAGGTAATACCGCGCTTAACTTTACTAAGCCCATCGTCACGAATACTTGGTGTGTAATTACGTACCGCTTTCTCAATCGCTTGTTCACCCGCTTCGTTATGAATAAGCGCTTGAACTTCGTCATCAACGATCAATAGCTCATGGATACCAGTACGACCTCTGTATCCCTTCTGATTACACTTATCGCACCCGACGGGTTTAAAGAGAGTCAGCACTTCTGCCTCGGTCATTGCAAACAGTTTTTTCGTCTGTGCATCCGCTTCGTAAGGCACTTTGCAGTCTTTACATAACGTACGGACAAGTCGCTGGGCTAACACCCCCAGTAGTGACGAAGAGATAAGAAAGGGCTCAATGCCCATATCTCGCATACGAGTAATGGCACCAACGGCGGTATTGGTATGCAATGTAGACATAACTAAGTGACCGGTTAATGAGGCTTGAACACCAATTTGGGCCGTCTCTAAGTCACGAATTTCCCCTACCATGACGACATCAGGGTCTTGACGTAAGATCGCACGTAAGCCACGCGCAAAGGTCATGTCGACCTTTGGGTTAACCTGTGTTTGTCCAATACCATCAATATCAAATTCTATTGGGTCTTCTACCGTAAGGATGTTGCGCTCATTGCTGTTGATCTCTTGCAAACCTGCATACAAAGTCGTGGACTTACCCGAGCCTGTTGGCCCGGTGACTAAGATAATGCCATGAGGCCGTTGTATCAGCTGACGGAAATGGTCGTGATTAACGGCTGTCATACCAAGACTGTGCAAATCAAGACGCGTGGCATTCTTGTCAAGCAAACGCATCACGACACGCTCACCGTGTGACGAAGGCATGGTGGAGACTCGGACATCGACCGCTCGGCCGCCGATGCGTAATGAGATACGACCATCCTGCGGGACACGCTTTTCTGCAATATCCAATTTCGCCATGACCTTAACTCGAGACACGAGCAGCGGCGCCAGTTTTCGGCTAGGCGCAAGGACATCTCGCAATACGCCGTCGACCCGAAAACGAATCGAGAGTACTTTTTCAAACGATTCGATATGGATGTCAGACGCCCCTTCTTTAATTGCCTCACCAAGCATGGCGTTGATCAATTTAATAATCGGTGCGTCATCTTCTGACTCCAATAAGTCCTCGTCTTGAGGCAACTCTTCCGCTAGTGAAAAGAAATCATCGCTATCCGCGCCAATGTCTTCCATTAACTGTCGAGCCTCTGAAGAATCACGTTGATACGCTTGCGTCAACTTGGTTTCAAATTGATCTGCAGGTAGTGGCTGCAATTCAAAAGATTGGCGATACACTCGCTTCACTTCTTGCAAGGCATTTAAAGCCAGAGGTTCAACATAAAACAGCACCGCTGTTGACTCTGTTGACTCAAAGACCACCTTAAAGCGATTAGCAAAACTAAACGGTAACCGAGTAACTAAAGGACGAAACGCCATCACCTCCCCCATTATTTCGTTTCCATCTGCTCAATAAACGCTTGAATCTCAGATGGGTAGCGTGTGGTTTCACCAAACTCAGGTAATACCGGAATATAGCCATCATCCATCAACTTTAAGCCTTGGTCGGCTTTAAACAGTTGCTCAGCTCGAATGTAGTTGTACTTACGTTGAGTTAATCCGTCCGCGGTAATACCATCACGAATAATCGTGGGCTTTATAAAGACCATAAGATTCTTTTTCTCAACCGTCGTACTGGTTGAAGTGAACAAGCGCCCGAGGTAAGGAATATCGCCTAAGAATGGTACCTTTGACTCACTTTCAGCCGCACGCTCATCAATTAGGCCACCTAGCACTAACATCTGACCATCTTGAATCATGACCGACGTATTGAGCTGCCTTTTTGCAAAACGAACGTCGACGGCACCACTGGCACCCAAAACATTCGAAACTTCTTGTTCAATCGTTAGCTGAACCGAGTTACCTTCGTTAATCTGTGGGACCACTTTAAGCTTAATCCCCACCTCTTTACGCTCAACGGTTTGGAATGGATTGCTATTATTTGAACCCGCAGTAGAGCCTGTCAACACAGGGACTTCTTCACCCACAATGAACGAGGCTTCACCATTATCCATCACAGTAATACTTGGTGAAGACAGAATATTAGAATTGGATGTACTTGATACTGCTGTAATTAACGCTGTCCAGTCACCCATAGCGATACCAACAGCTGCACCTTGTACTCCACCAAGCGCGCTAGCAAGTGCTGTATAATCACCCGATGTTTTCGTTTCAACGTTATAAGGGTTACCATTCGAATCGGTTCGCGTTTCTGTTGTCGTCTTGTCCTTTGCATCTTCCATACCCACCATCACGCTGCCGATAGAGGCTCCCGTGTTGGAGAATTGAACTACACTCCCTGTACTGGCATTACCCCATTGCACCCCTAAGTTAGCGCCATCGACATCCGCTAGCTCCACGATCAAAGCCTCAATAAGTACTTGTGCGCGACGAATATCAAGCTGAGAGATCACTTCTAGCAATGCTTTCATAATATCGGGTGGGGCGGTAAGTACTAAGGCATTGGTATCAGCATGGGCGGCGATCATCACTTCGCTGCGATTCGCAGTAGAATTAGAGTTGCCACCTGATTGCTTTTCTTTTTGCAAATTATCAGAAACGCCTTTCAATACTTCGACCAAATCTTCGGCTTTCGCGTAACGAAGATATTGAACTCGATTATTTCCTTTAGTCGCCATCTCAACATCAAGCTGACTAATTAAGGTGCGTAGACGCTTACGCACTTTCGGGTCACCCGAAATTAGGATTGAGTTAGTTCGGTCATCAGCCACCAGCTTCGGTTGTAGGAAAGCTGGGGTGTTTTTGGCATCAGTCGTTTTATTCAATGCATCGACAATACGCACCATTTCTGCCGCCGAGGCATTTTGTAGCTCTACGACCTCAATCTCTTTATCACCAGCCTGATCAACGCGTCGAATGATATCCGCTAAACGATTAACCACTGCCGCTCGCCCTGTGATCAAGATAATATTGGCCGGGTCATAGTGCACAACATTACCGGCTCCAGCATTATCATTGAGTTGTCTTAACAAGGGAGACAACTCTCGCACAGAGACATTTCTCACAGCGACAACTCGCGTAATAACGCTATCACCGTTGGCAGTATCATCATCTCCAACAACAGGGATCGCCGATGTCTTGGCATCTTTGGCTTTAATCACCTTAAGTATGTTGTTGTCCATTTCAACAACAGCGTAGCCATAAACCTCTAATACGTTTAAGAAGAAGCTGTAATATTGCTCCTCACTCAACACATCGTAGCTTCGAACATCAACTTTACCGCGCACCGATGGGTCGACAATGATCGTTTTATCGAGGTTACGTCCTACGATATTAATAAACTCTTGTATATCGGTTCCCTTGAAACTGGCGCTAAATTCATTGGCAGATATTGTTGGAACCACCATTAGGCTGCCCATCAATAACCAGGTACTTTTCTTAAGCCAACTCTTCACTTGTTGCTCCCTTGAAATACTGCTTTCACGACTAGAATTGAATAAAGATGTCGTGTTGTTGTCCATCACGCTCAACCGTTAGGTTAAGTTCGGTCAAATCCGTAATGGATTGATAAATTTGTCCCATAGCCGCCGGATCGGTGAGATCTGCGCCATTCAATGCAATGGCGATATCACCATTTTGTAAGCCTACCGCGTTAAACAGCTCAGCATCTCTACCAGGACTAACGCGATAACCCGATATTTTGCCATCTCGCTTCACTTGAGAAAGGCGTACATATTGGAATATTTGTTGTGGATCTTGAGTAATCGTATTGCGAATGGCAGCCAACTTTTCTTCGTTATCGACTGGATTGTTGCCAACAACATTAGAGGCAGCGGCTGGTGCTGGCTGTTTCAGCTCTAACTTTTTATATTCGATCCCTTCTAGCATCACCGTTTCGTCACGACCAGCATTAGAGATGATAATACGATCAATAAAGACAGCTGCGATGCTCGCTCGAGTGCCATCAATCTGCTCTCCTATACCATAGGTGCCTTGCTTGCCTCTATTGGCGACGACTGCCAAACTGCGCTCAGGGTTACTACTCACAACAGAGCCAACCAAAACAACATTCAAGCGGGTTTTTGGAGCATCCGTCACCACGGGCGCTTGCACCACTTTTTGATCTCGTTGATATTGACCGAAGATATTGGCTTTATTGATGTCGGAAGAATGAGCGGTGTCCGTCGCACCATTAACTTGAGTAGCGACTGCAATAGGTGGCGCCCAACGACTCACAGAAGATGACTGAGGAAATAGCTGCCAAACCAAGACACCCGCAACCCAAGCCGATAGTCCGAGTAAGCATAACGCAATGAATAAGCTCAATTGAGATTGATAATGTAAACAACGACGTAAGTATGAAATAAAAAACGCCGGCTGTATTGTCGTTGCCGAAATGGAAAATCCTTTCACTCTCCTAGTGTCCCGTCTCTGATGATATTTCGTTATATATGCGCATTAAAATTGCTTTTCCTTAAGCGTTCTGTTTAGCAAGATTAGTCTCAGGACTATACCACAACTATATTATGAGATTATGTCACATCTCATAATACTGTCATGCAATCTGGGCGCTAGGGTTGATTTTTTTAGAGCTAAGCACCATTTAGTAGGATATTCATCCTAAAGCGGATGAGTTATTCGTCCTAATACAGGTTCATTTGTGGCTTAAGCTATCACAGATGCGATTTAGAAAGCAGGAATCGAAATGAGTTCAGAAAATAATGCCGTTCGCCTCGATAAATGGTTGTGGGCGGCTCGATTTTATAAAACACGCAGTATTGCGCGCAACATGGTCGATGGTGGCAAAGTCCATTATAATGGTCAACGTTCAAAACCAAGTAAGATGGTGGAGTTGAATGCAGTAATCACACTTCGCCAAGGCAACGAAGAAAAAACCGTCGTCATTGAACAGATCTCAGCGCAGCGCAGAGGAGCACCGGAAGCCCAGACTCTTTATTCCGAGACGAAAGAGAGTATTACCAAGCGAGAAGAATTCGCTTCGCAGCGCAAACTGAATGCACATAACCCTAGTCCAGAGCGTCGTCCTGATAAAAAACAACGCCGCAATATCATTAAGTTTAAGAACCAATAAGCTGGAGCTTCCCCACATGGCTAACAACACATTAAATCGCTACCTTTTTGACGAGCTATCTGTACGAGGTGAGCTTGTACAACTTGATACTGCATATCAAGAGATTATCTCTAGCAAGGAATATCCAGCGGCGCTACAAAGCTTGCTAGGAGAGCTTCTAGTCTCAACCAGCCTGTTAACTGCTACATTAAAGTTTGAGGGTTCGATTACCATGCAACTGCAAGGTGATGGCCCCGTTTCTTTGGCAGTAATTAACGGTGACCACAACCAAAAACTTCGTGGTGTCGCTCGTTGGGAAGATCAGATTGCCGATGACGCTTCTATTCACGACATGCTAGGTAAGGGTTACTTAGTGATTACGATTACACCTGATAATGGTGAGCGCTACCAAGGCGTTGTTGGTCTTGAGGGTAATAACCTAGCTGAAGTCTTAGAAGGGTACTTTGCACGCTCTGAACAGCTAAAAACGCGCCTTTGGATTCGTACTGGTACACAAGATGGTCAAGCGAAAGCGGCCGGTATGTTGCTGCAAGTCATGCCTGATGGCACAGGTACACCAGATGATTTTGAACACTTGGAGCAATTGACGAACACCGTCAAAGATGAAGAGTTATTTACACTAGAAGCGAATGACTTGTTGTACCGTCTATATAACCAAGACAAGGTGCAGTTATTTGAGCCAAAAGAAGTTGAATTCTTTTGCGGCTGCTCTCGTGAGCGCAGTGCTGATGCCATTAGTACCATCGCACAAGAAGAAGTTTACGATATCTTGGCGCAAGAAGGAGAGATTGCTCTGCACTGTGATTATTGTGGCTCTTCTTATTCATTTGATGAGACTGATATCAAAGCCCTATTCGCAGAAAACAATATGCAAGACGACAAACCGACTCTGCACTAATTTCATTGTTCGAAATATGTTACACAAGCCAGTTCACAATGAACTGGCTTTTTTTGTGAAAAATTTAACGAAACCACAACATCATCAGATAAAACCTATCACCAAACCATATTCACTTATGTTACATTTACTCTGGCGCAAAGGTTTGCTCTAGAATAAACCATCGTGATTTAATATGTGACCAAACACTTAAAACTATCACTATATGATGAGTAATTTTTGAACTATATCCCTGTTTTATCTGGTGTCCATTGCTAGCATGGAGTTCAAAATAAAAAACAAATTATAATAATTTTAAAATCCCTACAAAAATCCAATAAGGAGCACCTATGACCGTTATGGACATTAATAAGGCTGCACAACTCGATCTTACTCAATATGGCATCACAGGCTCAACTGAGATTCTTCGCAATCCAAGTTATGAGCAACTATTCACCGAAGAAACCCTAGATACATTGCAAGGATATGAAAAAGGCGTTGTCACAGAACTGGGTGCCGTTGCCGTTGATACGGGCATTTTTACAGGTCGCTCTCCCAAAGATAAATTCATCGTACGGGACGATACGACTCGCGACACGATGTGGTGGTCAGATCAAGGTAAAAACGACAACAAAGCTATTTCAAAAGAAGTCTGGGACGAACTAAAAACATTGGTCACTGGGCAGCTTTCAAACAAGCGCCTATTCGTTATTGATGGCTACTGTGGTACCAATCCAGATACTCGTCTATGTATTCGAGTCGTTACCGAGGTGGCATGGCAGGCTCACTTTGTGAAAAACATGTTCATTCGTCCAAGTGAAGAAGAACTCGCAACATTTGAAGCTGATTTTGTTGTAATGAATGGCGCAAAATGCACCAACCAAAAATGGGAAGAACAGGGCCTAAACTCTGAAAACTTCACGGTGTTCAACCTTACCGAGAAAATGCAGCTGATCGGCGGCACTTGGTATGGCGGTGAAATGAAGAAAGGTATGTTCGCAATGATGAACTACTTCTTGCCGCTCAAGGGTATTGCATCCATGCACTGTTCCGCTAACAAAGGTGAGAATGATGACGTAGCCGTTTTCTTCGGACTCTCTGGCACAGGTAAGACAACATTATCTACCGATCCAAAACGTCAATTGATTGGTGATGATGAGCATGGCTGGGATGACGATGGTATCTTCAACTTTGAAGGTGGCTGCTACGCGAAAACGATCAATCTATCTAAAGAAGCTGAGCCTGATATTTATAATGCCATCCGCCGCGATGCATTATTAGAAAATGTAACCGTACGCAACGATGGCTCTATCGACTTTGATGATGGCTCTAAAACAGAAAACACTCGTGTTTCCTACCCTATTCATCATATCGATAACATCGTAAAACCAGTATCGAAAGGCGGTCATGCGAATAAAGTCATTTTCTTATCTGCCGATGCGTTTGGCGTGTTACCTCCGGTTTCGAAGCTGACACCAGAACAAACAAAATACCATTTCCTCTCTGGTTTTACCGCTAAGTTGGCCGGTACAGAGCGTGGTATTACAGAACCAACACCTACATTCTCTGCGTGTTTTGGTGCGGCGTTCCTTACACTTCACCCAACTCAATATGCGGAAGTGTTGGTTAAACGTATGGAAGCTGCAGGCGCAGAAGCATACTTAGTTAATACGGGTTGGAACGGCTCTGGTAAACGTATCTCTATCCAAGATACCCGCGGCATTATTGATGCAATCTTAGATGGCTCAATAGAACAAGTCGAAACAACAACTATTCCGGTCTTTAACCTAGAAGTACCAACCTCACTTCCGGGTGTCGACACTGAGATCTTAGACCCACGAGATACCTATGTCGATCCACTGCAATGGGAAAGCAAAGCTGACGACTTAGCAAAACGCTTTATCAACAACTTTGAAAAATACACGGATACCTCTGAAGGCCAGGCATTGGTAGCGGCAGGCCCTCAATTAGACTAATACTTAGATAAGCATCCAAGTTTTAGCCACAAAGCCCCTCATAAGAGGGGCTTTTTAGTCACTTTCGGGCTAAATTGATCATTATATTCAGTAGGTAGAGAATTCAACGTGATACGAAAAACAATAGCAATCTTAATCGCGCTTTTCGCATTAGGGCTCATTGCTATATTGGCACTCTTTGCCTTACTGCATACGCAATACGCCAATCCAATAGTGACACAAACGATAAATAAGCTGTTCAATATAAAAGTGACGAGTGAATCGATACACTATCAATATCCAAACCAATTCGACTTTATCAATCTACGTATTGAGGCTGAGGGAGAGAAGCCCATTGAAGCCAATAGTATGTCTGTTTGGCTAGGGATGCCGATTTCAACAAAGACTCCGCTGCGTATTCATGAACTTTTGTTGTCAGGCTCAACGCTATCAAATCACTCACTATCATTGGCTCATCAGCTATCGATCGAAAACTTAGCGCTCGATCATATTGATTATTCAAACAATGATGTGATCATCAATGATCTTCAGCTTCAACTTCGCCATGTCCAATACAACCCTGATATTTTATTAACTAAGGGTGAATTACAGCTTCGAGCCTCGCAGATTTACTACCAAGGAGAGTCCATTAAGGATGTACTCATTGATGGTGAGCTTAAAGGACAAAACAGCAAAATTTACGGTGCATCGTTCATATGGAATGAAGCAAATATATCTACCCAGGCACAATATGAAAACAATACTTGGTCTCTGGTCAATACCACCATCGAAAAACTCGATATAGACTTAACTAGCCAGCTTTTCGATAAATATGCCGCTCTTCTAGATACGATCGGTCATATCAATAGCCTCGATGTCTTACGATCAAACGTTCGATACAAAGACAGTAAAATAGAAAACCTCAACGCGTCATTTGAAAATATCGATTTGAGAGAATCTATTTGGAGTCAAGTTGATGCCTACTTGTCGTTTGATGCAGACAGTATTCAGTATCAAAATTTATCATTTATTGAGCCCACCATAGATGTAAATATCGATGATGGTGTGGTTAATATTAAAGATGTTGATACAACACTTGAGCAAGGCCGAATTCAATTTACAGGCTTGTGGCAACAACATGTATTATCGCTGGAAAAGCTCACTATCGATGGTGTAAAGCTTTATGAGGAAGATCAACAGGATTCGATTTTAGCTTTATATCACTACTTACCACTCGTCGATATAAACGCTCTAAAGGTTAAGCGACTCACCATCAACCGTGGTCAATGGATTCAATTGCAACAACAGCCAAACTGGCAAGTGACTGGATTTAATTTAACAGCTGAAGATTTAGAGCTGAAACGCAACGGCCAATGGGGATTGTGGCAAGGTAAAGCGGCAGCGTCGGCCAACAGCGTCAGCATTGGCAGTGTTAAAGGCAGTCAGGTAGCATTAGAGACCGAAAGCCAAGATGGGAAATGGCAGCTTAGTCGACTTTTTGTTCCTTATGATAAAGGCTATCTCGACATCAATGCGAGTCTGGATTTCTCTACCACTAGCCAACCATTACAAATCAAAGCTAAAGCATATTCCTTGCCTTTAGCACTATTACAATACGTGCAACCCTCAGACACGATCGACGCCCGTGGCACTGCTGATATCGATCTGTCCATCGATGTACTTATCGCTGATACACTTACTTTTTCAAGAACGCTAACAGGAGAGCTAACAGCGGTATTTAATAGTGTTGAAATCGCAACAGAAAATAGCACCTATACCCCTGTTGAAGCGAGTCCATTTCACTTGTTAGCGACACGGGGTGTATTATCACTCAAGCCTTTCTACATTCAGGGAGCACGCCTAAGTGGCAGCGCATCAGGAAATATTGACCTCGGCGACAGTAAAACATCGAACTTACCATTGAAGCTCACCGATGAGTGCCAAGCTACACTCCACATTAATCTACTGACTGGCGCTGTCGATAAGAGAACACAAATAACATGTCCCCACGAATAACGGCTTTCACTCGAGCGATATTAGGTATTCTCACACTCCAAATATCGTTCCGAGAGTTATTGGCTTATCTTAGCTTGATAATTTGGCAACAGCATATATGTGCCGACAAATTCAACCGCCGGTTTATCACCGCTGTATATCGTGACATTGATGATAATACGAGCTTTCCTGCCGGTAGCAAGACGATCTAAATCTCCGCTAATTCCGTCCAAAGATGTCTCAGCGACCGGATTCATTTCTACAGGCTGCCTATAACGAATTCTACTGTCTGCTAACACGATATCAGCATTGAGTCCGCGCTCTTGCATCAATAACCATGTCATCCCCCACCCAGTTAATGTTGCTAAAGTAAAAGCCGACCCAGCAAACATCGTATTGTGAGGGTTTAGGTTTGGATTCAGCTGAGCGCTACACTCAAATCGATAGCCGGTATACTGATTGATTTTGATACCCATCTTATCGCTGATCGGAATTTGTTGCTCCCAACGCTTCTGTAGCTCCGCACACCATTCAGGCCTTCGTAAGACTTTTGCAAGTGGATCAAGAGGTTTAATCATAAGTTGATGACGAATAGGACCATGCTGATCATTCAGTTCACCTTGCCGTTCAAAACCATTTTGTTCATAGAACGAGATAGCGTCTTCACGCGCATTACAAACCAAGCGCTTAACGCCCTCTTGCCTTGCAAAGGACTCTAAAGCCACCAATACCAATGAGCCCATACCTTTATTTCGTCGACTACTTTTTACCGCCATATAACGAATCTGCCCTTCGTTATCAGGGGTAACATAGAGGCGGCCAATTGCCATTGGTCGGCCACGACCGTCCACAATCATACGGTGGTGGCTCATTTCGTCATATTCATCACGCTCAGATCCGACAGGAAGACGCCAAGGCTCTCTCAACATCTGCCATCGAAACTGGTAATACTTTGCCAACTGGTTGTCGGTCTTAGGGGTAATGAGTTTAAACATGGATATCCTTTAAAGGTAAACGAAGGTTACACTCGTCTATACCTGTAGCCAAAATGTCACCGGGCCATCGTTAACAAGAGAGACTTTCATATCAGCGGCAAATTGACCACGTTCTGTGGGCAATACATGAGCGCATTGTTCAGAAAAATAGTCATAAAGTCGTTTCGCCTCATCGGGATGCGCTCCACGTGAAAAACCGGCGCGAGTCCCTTTTTTCGTATCCGCTGGCAAAGTAAACTGTGATACAACCAAGAGGCTTCCACCGACTTGCTTCACATTTAAATTCATTTTCCCATCATCGTCTTCAAATACACGATAAGTAGTCACACGCTCGACTAATCTTTTCGCTTTCGCTTCATCGTCTTCTTTTTCGACACCAAGTAAAACAAGTAAACCCTGGCCAATTTCTCCAACAACGTTACCATCAACGCTCACAGAAGATTCACTCACTCTCTGTATCAGTGCTATCACTTCGGGGTTCCTTTTTTGGCTGGTATTCATGGTTTGGGCTAGATTGTACCATGGGTGATTTGGGTAGCCAGTGCTCTTTCTCACCCAGTGCGGCGGTAAACTCGGCCCCGATCAAGACGATGAACCAACATAGATAAATCCAAATAAAAAGGATAGGGATAGCGGCTATCGCACCATAGATCAGTTGATACGAAGGGAACTGCGTAATGTAATAAGCGAATCCCTTTTTACTCACTTCAAACAACAAGGTCGCGATAAACGAGCCAACTATCGCATCAGTAAAACGAACCTTCTTATTTGGGACTAATAAATACAACCCCGAAAATGCAAGTAACGCTAAGATGGCAGGGAGCCAACGAATAAAAAAGCTAAATGCTCCGCTCAAGGCATCATGCTCAAGAATTTTTAAAGACGTCACATAGGATGTACCAACGATACTAGCGCCAACCAAAATAGGCCCGAGCGTCAATATCATCCAATATATAGAGAATGAGAAAACGGCCCGTCGTTTAGCTTCCACACGCCATATATAGTTTAAGTTTTTGTCGATATTGGAGATAAGCATCAAAGCAGCGATAAACAAAAAGCTACTGCCTATAGCCGTCATCTTAGTTGTGTTTGATACAAACTCAACGAGTGCGGAATACACTGCATCCCCAGCAGCAGGAACAAAGTGCTGGATAATGAAATCCTGAAGAATCTGCCCAGTACTAGAAAAAATAGGAAATGATGATAAAACAGAAAGCAGAACCGTAAGCAAAGGAACAATCGAAAGCAGTGTAATATAGGTTAAGTAACCCGCGTTGACGTTAACGCGATCGTGAGCCATACGCTTCGCCAAATAACGCAAAAACAGAACGAAATTAAACCCTACCCTAAGCACTGTGTTACTCAATGAAACAACATCCTTGTTCTCCAAACTCACTACTAGCTCCTTGCCTGACTCATTTCATATTCTTTACATACTGCTCTAACTAGCTTTACACGCTCTTCGGTAGGCAATAGCGGTAATGAAAAAATCTTATATCCAAAAGATTCATATATTTCGCATAAACGCTGGTGAATATCCAACGCTTCCTCAAAAGAGTATGGCCGGACTTCATCTTGAACATAAATCTCTACTGTCGGTTTACAGAATATCACAAGCCCTTGATAGCCTTTGCTCGCTTCTTCAACGATATGTTGAGGTACCTCTAACTTCCCCCAAGAAAGATAGGCGCAAATATCCGGGATCGCTCGGTCAAGGAAGCTGAGAGGATAATGACAACATGCTTCCTTTTGTCTTAGCATTTCCGTAAAACACAGGTCAGCAAAGCCGGACAAGTTATCCCATGGAAGTATCCCATCGACAAGTTGTGATTGCTCATTAATCAATTGTCTCGGCACCTCAGGAAAAATCTGTGTACACTCATTAGCCATAGATTCTAACAGCGTAGTTTTGCCCGACCCTGGACCGCCGGTAATAATGAATGGAGCTGTGTAATGCATAGTTATTATCTACGTATTATCGGTTGATTAATGCGAGTTTACCATTGTTTACAGGAGAAGAAGTATGACCCACTTATCTCATAGGGCAAGTATGTTTTTACTGTGCACAAACGAAAAAAGCCCACCAAAAGGTGGGCTTTCAAGTTCTGTAAATAAAGACTTATGCTTCTTTGCTTTATTTAGTTGCCTAATTAAAGGCAATAATTAAAGCCTGGCGATGTCCTACTCTCACATGGGGAAGCCCCACACTACCATCGGCGCTACTGTATTTCACTTCTGAGTTCGGCATGGGATCAGGTGGGTCTACAACGCTATGGTCGCCAAGCAAATTCTTTACTATCGTAATAATACGCTAGTCTTTAACTGGTGCTGATACCCAGACTCGAACTGGGGACCTCACCCTTACCAAGGGTGCGCTCTACCGGGCTGAGCTATATCAGCGTTTTCTTTTTTTGACTAAAATAGCCCGTTTTTTACAACGGGCTATTTTATCGAAATTAAAGCCTGGCGA